>NZ_CP045851.1:0-303333 GCF_009650215.1 Actinomarinicola tropica
ACGATGCACCCCCGGCGGTTCGACCTCCGGGGACCATCATGCGTTGTCCACAGCTGTGGACCGGGTTGTGGACGTCGAGTCTCGTGGAGGCGTCGGACAGGTGCGTGAAGCTGGTGCGGTGTGGGGCGCCTGCTCCGAGTTCCTGAGGTCCCAGGTCTCCGAAGCGGTGTGGCTCACGTCGTTCAGCTCGGCCCAGCCGCTGGCCCTCGACCACGGGGTGCTGACGGTCGCGGTGCCCAGCTCGGTCGTGAAGGAACGCATCGAGGGTCGCTACCTCGCTCTCGTCCGCGACGCCCTCGACGAGGCCGGAGCCAACGACCTGGCCCTCGCGATCGAGGTGCGGACCGAGCTGGGGGACGGACCCTCCGGGCCCGCCGACGAACTCGTGCCGCCGCCCGACGTCGACCGGCTCCTCACCGAGGTCAACGGCGGGCCGTCGTCCACCGAGGACCTCGTGGCGCCCGTCGTGGCCGCCCCGGCGCCCGCCCCCGGCCCCCTCGACGAGCCCCGCTACACCTTCGAGGCCTTCGTCATCGGCTCGTCGAACCGCTTCGCCCACGCCGCGGCGCTCTCGGTGGCCGAGCAGCCGGGCCGGTCCTACAACCCGCTGTTCATCCACGGGCACGCCGGGTTGGGCAAGACCCACCTGCTCCAGGCCATCGCCCACTACGTGCGCAACGTGTACCCCCGGTCCACCGTGCGCTACGTCACCACCGAGAACTTCCTCAACCAGTTCGTCGAGGCGATCCGGACCAACACGCCGAACGACTTCAAGCGGCGCTACCGCGAGATCGACGTGCTGCTCCTCGACGACATCCAGTTCATCGAGGGTCGGGAGGGGCTCCAGGAGGAGCTGTTCCACACCTTCAACCACCTGCACGACGCCAACCGCCAGATCGTGCTGTCCTCCGACCGTCCGCCCGACGCCATGTCGACGCTCGAGGACCGGCTGCGCAGCCGCTTCAAGATGGGTCTCATCACCGACATCCAGCCGCCGGACTTCGAGACCCGGCTGGCCATCGTGCGCAAGAAGGCCGAGCGGGAGACCACCTGGATCCCACCCGACGTGCTCGAGTTCATCGCCACCCACGTGAAGGACAACATCCGCGAGCTCGAGGGCGCCCTCATCCGGGTGTCGGCGTTCGCCAACCTCACCAAGGAGGACCTCTCGGCCGACCTCGCCGAGCGCGTCCTCGGCGACCTCATCGGTGACACCCAGCCACGGGTGATCACCCCCGAGCTCATCCTCGACGCCACCTCGAAGATGTTCGGCTACCCGATCGAGGAGATCACGGGCAAGAGCCGGCGGCGACCCCTCGTCACCGCCCGCCAGATCGCCATGTACGTGTTCCGCGAGCTCACCGACCTCAGCTTCCCCGCGATCGCCCGGGAGTTCGGCGGCCGCGACCACACCACCGTGATCCACGCCGTCGAGAAGATCTCGGCGCTCATGAAGGAGCGCCGGCAGATCTACGACCAGGTCACCGAGCTGATGACCACGATCCGAGGCGGCGAATGACGCGCCTCGCGCCGGTGGAGAACGCGGTGGACGGCGTGTGGGTATCGCCCGCGTCGCGGTGGACCGCTGGCACGCTGTCCACCGAACGACATCGGTGTCGTTCGTGGCCTGTGCACCGCTGTGGACGGAGCGCGCGGCAGGATCTGGTGCCTGACCTGCCGCGACGCGGTGTCATCCACAATCCACAGCACCTATTAGGACCATCAGCAGATCAACAGGTCGACTCCACACACATGATCACCAGCCGACCGATCGACGCACCGACAGAAAGCGGGAGCACCAGGTGAAGTTCCGATGTGAGCGCGAGGTCCTCCAGGAGGCACTCGCCACCGCAGGCCGCGCCGTGTCCAACCGAGGTGGGACCCTCACCGCGCTCACCGGCATCCGGGCGGAGCTCGTGGGCGATCGCTTGTCGCTCACCGGCACCGACCTCGATCTGACGATCACGGTCGACCTCGAGGTGAGCGGTGGCGGCGACGGCGTCGTCGTGCTGCCGGCCAAGCTCACGTCCGACATCGTCCGCGCCCTCCCCGAGGGCAGCGTCGAGGTGTCCGTGGGCGACGAGGAGGCCGAGATCGTGGCCGGGAAGGCGACGTTCACGGTCCTGCTCCTCGCCCCCGAGGGCTTCCCGGTCCCGCGCACCAGCTCGGTCGAGCCGGTCGCCGTGCCGGCGAAGGAGTTCGCCGACGCGGTGCGCAAGGTGGCCCGGGCGGCGAGCCGCGACGAGACCCGCTCGGTCGCGCTCACCGGCGTGCTGATGGCGTCGGAGGACGGCGGGCTGCGGCTGGTCGCCACCGACTCGTACCGCCTCGCCCTCGCCGACCTGCCGGGGGTGTCCCTCCTGGCCGAGTCGACCCAGGTGATCGTGCCCGCTCGCGCCCTCAACGAGCTGGTCCGCCTGCTCGGTGCGGCCGGCGCCGACGACGACGTCGAGGTCCGCCTGGACGAGGGCACCGCGTCGTTCGGCCTCGGGACCCGCCAGATCACCACCCGCCTGATCGAGGCGGAGTACCCGAACTACCGGGGGCTCATCCCGTCGAACCAGCCGAACCGGCTCACCGTGGGCCGGGAGTCGCTGCTCGAGGCCGTGCGGCGCGTGGCGCTGATGGTCCAGAGCACCCCGACCCCGATCCGACTCGTCACGGGCACCGAGCAGCTGGAGCTGCTGGCGATCACGCCGGACCGCGGCGAGGCACGCGAGGCGCTCGAGTCGTCCTACGAGGGCGAGGAGCTCACCGTGGCGTTCAACCCCGAGTACCTGCTCGACGGGCTCGACGCCACCTCGGGCGACGAGGTCAGCCTCCAGACGGTCGACGGCCTCAAGCCGGCGCTGCTGCGCTCGGCCGACGACGAGGGCTTCCTCTACCTGCTCATGCCCGTCAGGGTGTCCTGAGGGCGCGCGCCCGGTGCGCGTCGACCGCCTCTGGCTCACCGACTTCCGCAGCTACGAGAGCGCCGAGCTCCAGCTCGCGCCGGGGCTGACCGCGATCGTGGGCGCGAACGGCGAGGGCAAGACCAACCTCGTCGAGGCCATCGTCGTCCTGGCCACGACGGCCTCGTTCCGCGGCGCGCCGACCGAGGCGCTCGTGCGGGCGGGTGCGAGCGCAGCGATCGTGCGCGGGGAGGGGGAGCGCGACGGACGCCAGCTGCTCGTCGAGGTCGAGATCACCCCGACCGGTCGGACCCGTGCCCAGGTCAACCGCCAGCGGGTGGCGCGGACGCGCGACCTGCTCGATGCGCTGCGCGTCACCGTCTTCGCCCCCGACGACCTGGACCTGGTCAAGGGTGGACCCGCCGGCCGGCGCCGGTACCTCGACGACCTGCTCGTCGCCGTCCACCCCCGGCACGACGCCACCCGCCGGGACCTCGACCGCGTGCTGCGACAGCGCAACGCCCTGCTGAAGCAGGCCGGCGGACGACTCGACGAGGCCGCCGCGGCCACGCTCGACGTCTGGGACGCGCGGTTGGCGACCGCCGGGGCCGAGCTGGGTCGGGCGCGCCGCGACCTGATCGCGCGGCTCGTCCCCGTCCTGTCGTCGGCCTACGACACCGTCGCGGACACCGCCGCCGAGGTCGAGGTGGCCTACGAGCCGACGTGGCTCGACGCCGACTACGCCTCGGTGCTCGCCGAGGGCCGCCAGGCCGACGTCCGGCGGGGGCTGACGCTCGTGGGGCCCCACCGCGACGAGGTGGACCTCTCGATCGGGGGGCTGCCGGCCCGGACGCATGCCTCCCAGGGGGAGCAGCGCTCGCTGGCGTTCGCCCTGCGCATCGCGGGCCACGAGCTCGTCACCGAGGAGATCGGCGTCGCGCCGATCCTCGTGCTCGACGACGTGTTCTCCGAGCTGGATCCGCAGCGCAGCCGCGCCCTGCTCGAGGCCCTCCCGCCCGGACAGACGATCCTCACCACCGCGGGCGTTCTCCCCGAGGGCGCGGCCCCGGACCGCTCGTTGCGCATCGCGGGAGGGCGGATCGTCGAGGGCGACGCCCCGGTGGGATGATCGGGGGCGTGCCCTGGTCGCCCCTCCCCGACGCCGACGGTCCACCACCCGAGCCGGTGGGCCCCTCGATCGAGCGGGTCCTGCGCTCGCTCGGGGCCCCCTCGTCCGACGGCCTGGCCGCCCTCTTCGAGGACTGGGGTGGGGTCGTCGGCGAGGCGATCGCGTCGGCGACCCAACCCCTCGCGCTCGAGGACGGGCGGCTCCTCGTCGCCGTCCGCGACGGGGGATGGGCGAGCCAGATCCGGTGGATGGAACCCGACCTCCTCGTGAAGGTCGCGCGGCGGCTCGGCGACGGCGTCGTGACCTCGATCGAGGCCCGGGTCCGGCCCCGCTGAGCCGCCTCCGGATGGGCCGCGAACGGCCCTCCGGCTGGTACACTCGCGCCATCGTGTGTCCCGGTCTGACCAGCGGTTTTCCACCCGGGGGCCAGGGATCGCCTCCTTCCCGCGGCGAGCAGGGTGAACCCCCCCGAAAGGCTCCTTGTGGCTCAGCAGACTGACACCTACGGCGCGGACGCCATCCAGGTCCTCGAAGGCCTCGAGGCCGTCCGCAAGCGACCGGGCATGTACATCGGGTCCACGGGCCCGACCGGTCTCCACCACCTCGTCTACGAGGTCGTCGACAACGCGGTCGACGAGGCGATGGCCGGGTGGTGCAGCCGGATCGAGGTGACCCTCCTGCCCGACGGCGGCTGCGAGGTGCGCGACGACGGCCGCGGCATCCCCGTCGACAAGCACCCGAAGTACCCCGAGATGTCGGCTGCCGAGGTCGTGCTCACCGTCCTGCACGCCGGCGGCAAGTTCGGCGGCGGCGGGTACAAGGTGTCCGGCGGCCTCCACGGCGTGGGCGTCTCGGTGGTGAACGCGCTCTCCACCAAGGTGGAGGTCGAGATCGACCGCGAGGGCGAGCGCCACGCCATGTCGTTCGTCGACGGCGGCAAGCTCGAGACCGCCCTCCACGTCATCGGCCCCGCCCCCGGCGGCAGCGGCACCACGGTGCGCTTCTGGCCGGATCCCCTGATCTTCGAGGAGACGACGTTCCGGGCGACCACGTTGCTCGAGCGCTTCCAGATGATGGCGTTCCTCAACAAGGGGCTCGAGATCGCCTTCGTCGACCGCCGCGAGGACCCGGGCGCAGAGCCCACCACGTTCCGGTACGACGGCGGCATCGTCGACTTCGTCAGCCACGTCAACGCCAGCAAGGACGCCCTGTTCCCGGCGGTCGGGTACTACGACCAGGCCGAGGACACCCAGGAGGTCGAGGTCGCGTTCCAGTGGAACACCGGCTACAACGCCGACGGCCTCCACTCCTTCGCCAACGGCATCAACACCACCGAGGGCGGCATGCACGTCGAGGGCTTCCGCAAGGCCCTCACCAACGTCGTCAACCGCTACGCCCGGTCGAAGAACGTGCTGAAGGAGAAGGACGAGAACCTCCAGGGCGAGGACATCCGCGAGGGCCTGACGGCCATCATCTCCGTGCGGCTCCAGGAGCCGCAGTTCGAGGGCCAGACCAAGGCCAAGCTCGGCAACGTGGCCATGCGCTCGCTCGTCGAGCGGGCCACGAACGAGAAGCTCTCCGACTGGCTCGAGGAGCACCCGAACGAGGCCAAGGCGATCGTCACCAAGGCCATCCAGGCCGCCCGCGCCCGCATCGCCGCCCAGTCGGCCCGTGCCGCGACCCGTCGCAAGTCGGCGCTCGACGGCGCCGGGCTGCCCGGCAAGCTCACCGACTGCTCGTCGCGGAACCCCGCCGAGTCCGAGCTCTACATCGTGGAGGGCAACTCCGCGGGCGGCTCGGCCAAGGACGCCCGCGACCCGCGCACGATGGCGATCCTCCCGATCCGCGGCAAGATCCTCAACGTCGAGCGGGCCCGCATCGACAAGATGCTGAAGAACACCGAGGTGCAGGCGCTGATCCAGGCCATCGGCGGTGGGGTCGGCGAGGAGTTCGACATCACCAAGGCCCGCTACCACAAGGTGGTGCTCCTGGCCGACGCCGACGTCGACGGCAGCCACATCCGCACGCTGCTGCTCACGTTCCTGTTCCGCCAGATGCGCCCGCTCGTCGAGGCGGGGATGGTCTACATCGCCCAGCCGCCGCTGTACTCGACCGAGGTCGGCAAGTCGAAGATCTACCTCAAGGACGACGCGGCCAAGGCCGCGTTCCTCGCGGACAACCCGAACCACAAGTCGGAGTTCCAGCGCCTGAAGGGCCTGGGCGAGATGGACGCCGAGGAGCTGTGGGACACGACGATGGACCCGGATCGCCGCACGCTCCTGCAGGTCACGGTCGAGCAGGCCGCCATCGCCGACGAGGTGTTCTCCATCCTCATGGGTGAGGACGTCGAGAGCCGCAAGCACTTCATCCAGACCAACGCCAAGGACGTGAGGTTCCTCGACATCTGATGGCCGACGACGACCAGACCCCGACCCCCGAGGATCCGACGCCCACGCCCGAGGAGGGCGGGCTCTCCGCCGACGGCGCGCTGGCGGCGATCGTGGCCGGCTCGGTCGAGCCGATCGAGATCGAGCGCGAGATGGAGCAGTCGTTCCTCGAGTACGCGATGTCGGTCATCATCGCCCGCGCCCTCCCGGACGCCCGCGACGGCCTGAAGCCGGTCCACCGCCGCATCCTCTGGGCGATGTCCGAGGGCGGTCTGCGCCCGGATCGCTCCCACGTCAAGTGCGCCACCGTCGTCGGCGACGTGCTCGGCAAGTACCACCCCCACGGCGACCAGTCGGTCTACGACGCGCTCGTCCGCATGGGCCAGCCGTTCAGCATCCGCCACACCCTCATCGATCCCCACGGCAACTTCGGCTCGCCGTCGGACCCGCCCGCGGCCTACCGCTACACCGAGTGCCGCCTCTCGCCGATCGCCATGCAGCTGCTGGCCGACATCGACGAGGACACCGTCGACTTCTCGCCCAACTTCGACGGCCGCCACGACGAGCCCGACGTGCTGCCGGCCCGGTTCCCGAACCTGCTCGTCAACGGCAGCCAGGGCATCGCGGTGGGCATGGCCACCAACATCCCGCCCCACAACCTGGACGAGGTCGTCGACGCGGTCGTGCACCTGCTCGCCAACCCCGAGGCCACCACCGACGAGCTCATGGCGTTCGTCAAGGGCCCCGACTTCCCGACCGGCGGCAAGATCATGGGCCGATCCGGCATCGCGTCGGCCTACCGCACCGGCCGCGGCTCGATCCGCATCCGCGCCACCGCCGAGATCGAGGAGCACGACGGCGGCGACCGCATCGTCGTCACCGAGATCCCGTACCAGACGAGCATCGAGCAGATCGAGCAGAAGACCGCCGAGCTGGTCGAGAAGCGCGAGATCGAGGGCATCCGCGCCATCCGCAACGAGTCGGCCAAGGGCGTCACCAAGCTGGTGTTCGAGCTCAAGCGCGACGCACCGGCGCTCGTCATCCTCAACAACCTCTACAAGCACACGCCGCTGCAGGTGAGCTTCGGCGTCAACATGGTGGCGCTCGTCGACGGGGTGCCCCGCACGCTCACCCTGCGCGACGCGCTCGTCGCCTACGTCGAGCACCAGGTCGAGGTCATCACCCGGCGCTCGGAGTTCCGCCTGGCCAAGGCGCAGGCGCGGGCCCACATCGTCGAGGGGCTCATCAAGGCCCTCGACCTGATCGACCAGATCATCGCCACCATCCGGGCGTCCGAGGATCGTGCCGCGGCGCGCGAGTCGCTCACCGCGGCGCCGTTCGAGTTCTCGGTGGAGCAGGCCGACCACATCCTCGAGATGCAGCTCGTGCGCCTCACCCGCCTCGGGCGCGCCAACCTCGAGACCGAGCTGGCGGAGCTGCGCGAGAAGATCACCGAGCTCGAGGCGATCCTCGCCGACGAGGGCCGGCTCCGCAACGTCATCCGCGACGAGCTCGTCGCCGTCCGCGACGCCCACGCCACCCCGCGCGTGTGCCAGCTGGCGGTCGACTACGGCGACCTCGACATCGAGGACCTCATCGACGACGAGGAGGTCGTGGTCACGTTGTCCGAGCAGGGCTACGTGAAGACGGTGTCGATCGACGCCTTCCGCACCCAGGGCCGCGGCGGCCGGGGCGTGGCCGGGGCCAAGTTGAAGGACGAGGACTTCGTCAACCACGTCATCCACACCACGGCCCACGCCTACCTGCTGTTCTTCTCGAACCGGGGGCGGGTCTACCGGCTGAAGGCGCACCAGATCCCGATGATGGAGCGCACCGCCCGGGGCACGGCCATCGTCAACCTGCTCCAGCTGCAGCCCGACGAGCACATCCAGGCGCTCATCGACACCCGCGACTACGAGACGAACCGGTACCTGTTCTTCGCCACCCGCCAGGGTCAGGTGAAGAAGACGAGCTTCACCGACTACGACTCGTCGCTGCGGGCCGGCCTCATCGCGCTGAACCTGCGCGACGGCGACGAGCTCGTCGCGGTGTTCCCCACCAACGGCGAGGACGACATCTTGATGACGTCCCGCAACGGCCAGACGATCCGCTTCGCCGAGAGCGAGGTCCGGCCCATGGGGCGTGCGGCGGCCGGCGTGCGCGGCATGCGGCTGCGCGACGGCGACGTGCTCGTGGCCGCCGACGCGGTGCGCACCGACGCCGACTACGTGATCGTCACCGACGCGGGCTACGGCAAGCGCACCGCCCCCGACCGCTACCCGCGCAAGGGTCGCGGCACCCAGGGCGTGAAGGGCATCGCCCTCACCGAGCAGCGGGGTGAGGTCATCGCCGCCTTCATGGCCAGCCCCGAGGATCAGCTCGTCGTCGTCAGCTCGAACGGCGTGCTCATCCGCACGCTCGTGGGCGAGATCTCCGAGCAGGGCCGCTCGGCCACCGGCGTGCGGGTCATGAACCTCCCCGACGGCGATCGCGTCGCCTCGGTCGCGCCGGTCACCTCGACCGACGCCGACGACGACGTCCCGCTCGAGTCGCCCGACACCGCGCCGGCCGACGCCGACGTCGAGGTCGACGCCGAGGCCTGACCGGTCCCCGCAGCACGCAGCCCTTCCCCGACCACTTCCCCCACGCAACCGCAGTGGACAGGAGGATGGCGTCGTGGTGCTGCACGTGGGGAGACGTGGACGGGGTGGCGAACGAGGTCAGGTGCTGCCGCTGGTGGCGCTGCTGATGCTCGTCGTCGCCGGCGTGGCGGTGGGGGTGGTGACGGTCGGGACCGTGCTGGTCGACCGGGCGACGGCACGGACCGCCGCGGACGCCGCGGCGCTCGTCGCTGCGCTGGAGGACGATGCCGCGGCGCGGGACGTGGCCGAGGACAACGGCGCCCGGCTTGTGCGGGTGGTGCGCCTCGGCGACGAGGTGGAGGTCGAGGTGGCGGTGGGACGAGCCCGCGCGAGGGCCCGGGCGGCGGCGGTCCAGGAGGTCGTTCCGCCGCCTGCGCGTGACTGACGGCGCGCGCATCGTAAGCTGGTCCGGATGTCAGATCGCTCGGGGGTGGGCGCCCCCACGCACGACGGCGCCGAACCCGGGGCGACGGGTTCGGAGGAACCGGCGGAGGAGACCTCCGCCGCGCCCCGCCGCCGACGGGCCGCCGGCCTCCTCGAGGCCGCCTTCGGCGCCGAACCCGCCGCAGGCCGGACCCCGCCCGGCGTGCCGTCGGGTCCCACCGCCGGCGACGCCGCGTCGGCCCCGGCGAAGAAGACGCCCGCGAAGAAGGCGCCGGCGAAGAAGGCGTCGGCCACCAAGGCGTCGGCCAGGAAGGCGCCGGCGACGAAGGCATCGGCCGCGACGGCGTCGGCGAACACGGCCCCGGCGGCGGCCGCCGCCGCGTCGGCCCCGGCCGCTGCCGTGCGGTCCGGTGACCGCACCGTCGAGCGTCCCGCTGCCACCGCCGCCGCGGCGCCCACTGCCGCCGCTCGTCCGGCCCGTCCCGCCGTCGCCGACGACCGCGGTCGGCGTCGCGGCCCGCTGCGGGCCCGCCAGGTCCACCGGGTGATCCGGCGCGTCGACCCGTGGTCGATGCTCAAGCTGTCGCTCGTGTTCTGGTTCTGCGTCTGGCTGATGGTGATGATCTCGGGCGTGCTCATCTGGGGCGTCGCCGTCGGGTCCGGCACGGTCGAGGGCGTCGAGGGCTTCATCGCCCGACTCCTCGCCTTCGAGGAGTTCACGTTCAACGCGGACCAGATCTTCCGCCTGTTCGCGATGGGCGGGCTCATCCTCGTGTTCCTCGCCACCGCGGTGTCGGCGATCCTCGCCGTGCTCTTCAACCTCATCAGCGACCTGATCGGCGGCATCCGCATCACGGTCATCGAGGAGGAGACCACCCGGCGCGTCGTCCGCGAGCGCTGATCGGGGCGCCCGCTGTCGGGTGGCCCGGCGCGGCCGGCACCGACTACGGTGCATCGTCCTGCGGGGCTATAGCTCAGTCGGTTAGAGCGCACCCCTGATAAGGGTGAGGTCGCTGGTTCGATTCCAGCTAGCCCCACGCATCCGCACGGCCCCGGGAGGAGCCCCCATCGTGATGATGATCCGCCGGGCCCTCGTGGCCCTCGGCGTCGCAGGGTTCGTGGCGGCGGTGCTGCGGCTCCGTGGGTCGGGTGGGACGCCGCCCTCAGACGGGGGCTGGCGCGAGCTCTCCGGCCCGGACCTCCACTGACGTGGCGGATCCCACGGTCGGCGTGATCGGCGTCGGCGCCGTCGGCGCGCGCGCCGCGCGCCAGCTGGTCTCCACCGACGACCTCGGCACCGTCGTGCTGCGCGACGTCGACGTCGAGCGGGTCGAGGCCGTGGCCCGTTCCCTCGGCTCCAGCGCCCGCGTCGAGACGCCCCCCTTCGCCGAGCCGCCGCGCGTCGACGTGGCCGTGCTCGCCACACCGGCGGGGACCCACGCCGACCTCGCCCGAGACCTGCTCGGCGCCGGCTCGTCGGTGGTGTCGGTCGCCGACTCGGTGGAGGACGTCCGCGCCCTGCTCGACCTCGACGCCGAGGCGCGCGAGCGCGGGTTGTCGGTCGTCGTCGGGGCCGGGTTCTCGCCCGGGTTGACCTGCGTGCTCGCCCGCCACGCCGCCGCCGCGTTCACCGCCGTCGACGAGATCCACGTGGCGGTCACCGGCACCGGCGGACCGGAGTGCGCCCGCCAGCACCACCGCGCCCTCGCCGGCTGGTCGGTCGACTGGCGCGACGGCGGCTGGGTCACCCGTCGAGGTGGCTCGGGCCGCGAGCTGTGCTTCTTCCCCGATCCCGTGGGCGGTCAGGACTGCTACCGGGCCGCCCGCCCGGAGGCCCTGCTCCTGGCCCCCGTGTTCCCCGGGGTCGCCCGCGTCACCGCCCGCATGGCGGCCACCCGGCGCGACCGGCTCACCGCCCGGCTCCCGATGCTGCGCAAGCCCCACCCCGAAGGCGGCCCCGGTGGGGTGCGCGTCGAGGTCCGCGGGCGGCAGGGCACGGCACGCCACGTCCGGGTCCTCGGCGCCATGGACCGTCCGGCGGTCGGCGCCGGCGCGGTGGCCGCCGTCGCCGCCGCGCACGTCCTCGCCGGCTCGGTCCAGCGACCCGGCGCGGGCAGCCTCGCCGAGCTCGTGGAACCGGTCCCGTTCCTCACCGAGCTGGCCCGTCGGGGCGTCAAGGCGGCGGTGTTCGAGGGCCACGACACCGATCCCTCGGGGTTCGTTCGTCCAGCCGGCTAACCGTCGCAGAGCGTGGTAATCGCGCTCTCCGTGGTCGTTTGGACAGCCTCGGTCGACGAAACCGGCGAAAAGTAGTTCGTTCGGCCCTTGTGAGGGTGGATGCCCTCACGGTTGTCTTACCGGGTACCCGAAAGGGTCGTACACGGGATGGGCGGTCGGAGCCGTTCGGGGCTCCAGGAAGGCGAGTACACGATGGCTGACAACCAGGACCTGTCGAAGCGGATCGAGGAGAACCTCCCGCTCGTCAAGCACATCGTGTTCCAGGTCGCCGTCCACTTCCCACGGCACGTCGACCGCGAGGAGCTGGCCCGGGCCGGCGCCCTCGGGCTCGTCGAGGCGGCCCGCCGCTACGACGACGACCGGGGCGTCCCCTTCGAGCGCTTCGCCGCACAGCGGATCCGTGGTGCCATCCTCGACGCCGTCCGGGCCGCCGACTGGGCGCCCCGCTCGGTGCGCACCCTCGCCCGCCGCCTCGAGGCCGCCGAGCAGCGCCTCGCCAGCCAGCTCGGCCGGGTGCCGAGCCCCGCGGAGATGGCCGACGAGCTCGGCATCTCCCGCGCCGAGCTCAACCGGCTCCAGGACCGCATGTTCCGCTCCGTCGTCCTGGCCCTCGAGCACGAGGTCACCGACGACACCGACGAGGACCTCACGCTGGTCGACGTCCTCACCGACCAGAGCTGCATCGAGCCCCTCGAGGAGCTCGAGAGCCGCGAGATGCTCGGCTACCTGCGCGACGCCGTGTCGCTGCTGCCCGAGCGCCAGCGCATCGTGGTCGTCGGGTACTTCCTCGAGGGCCGCACCTCCCAGGACCTGGCCCGCTTCCTCGGCGTCACCGAGTCCCGCATCTCCCAGCTGCGCTCCGAGGCGCTCGAGATGCTGCGCGAGGGCATCGAGTCGCAGTACGCCCCGGCCGCCGACGACGCCCCGAGCGGGCGGGTGGCGCGCCGCAAGGCCAACTACGCCGCGGCGATCTCGGCCGCCAGCGACTGGCGTGACCGGCTGGACTTCGTCGACGACCACTCGGTCCCCGAGGAGCCCCCGGTCCCCGTCGGCGCCCGCTGGAGCTAGTCGTCGTCGCCGTCGGCCACCGCCGCGGCGCGATCGAGCTCGGGTAGGTCGTCCTCGGTCACCACGCGACTCGTCAGGCAGTACTCGACGAGCCGGGCCCTGCGGTTGGCGGCGATGTCGCCGGGACCGCCGTGCAGGCCGCGGACGCCGGCCTTGGCCAGCTTCTGGCACACCTGGTCGAGCTTCTTGTTGAACTTCCGCTCCGACCACCCGACCCGGCGCGCCGCATCGGCGCTGGTGGGGAGGGCGCTGGGCCCGGAGCCCGTTCGACCGAGCGCGTGCTCGGCCAGGGCCAGCACGACGATCCGCTGGTCGGGGGTGAGGACGGCCGGCGCTCGAGTGGTGGTGCTGAGGTCGCCGTCGTCGCGCGGCACGGCGTCGTCGGAGGTGGTGAACGGGGCGTCCGGGAGGACGAGCAGCACCTCGTAGGTGGTGGGTCCGGCACCGAACCGCACGCGCGTCCGCTGGACGACGAGGGGGACGACGCCGCCCGGGGCGACGTGGGCCACGAGCTGGCTCTGCTCGTCACCGACCGTCGCGGAGAGCTGCTTGCCGACGTTCGCCAGGAGCCACACGCCGCTCTCGCATCGCAGCTCGAGGAAGTGGCGGTGCAGGTAGGGGTTGTCGTCGACGCTGAGGTCGGCGGTGCGGCCGATCGTGAACCGCTCGTCGGGGTCGACCGCGTACCACTCGCCGCAGTACTCGATCCGGAGAGGAGAGGTCAGGGCGTGCACACCTCCGTGCTGGCTGCGGACACCCGACCGCCGCGGATCGCTTCGACGGTGAGGCAGACCGCCTCCTCCTCCTCGATCCGCAGCTCGGGCTCCGCGGTGGTGCGGGACTCACCGGCGAGGCCCTCGGGCCCGTCGGTGAAGAACACCTGGTAGGTGTCGCCGTCCTCGGCGCCGGGCGTGGACCACGTGACGAGCTGCCCGCCGGCGTCGTCGACGGTGATCGTGACGTCATCGGGGCGGCCGGGCACGCCGCTGACCACCAGCGGGCTGGTGTCGGGCGGGGTGGTCGTGCCGGGAGGCTCGGCCTCGCCGCCCACCGCGGAGAGGAGGGCGGCCACGCCACCGACGACCACGAGCCCCGACGCGGCGAGGAGCACGATGCGGCCCCAGGGTCGACGGCCACTGTCGGCGCCGGTGTCGTCGGTCGCAGCCGGCGCGTCGTGGTCGGCCCGTGCGGCGCTCCCGCGGTGGATCGTGCGGTCACCGAGGCCGCCGTCGGCGGGGAGGGCCTCCTCGACCCGCCAGGGCGGTGCGGCAGGGGCCGCCCCCGACGGCGGGCGGTCCGGGACGGGCGGGACGGCCGGCCGGGCGGGGGCGTCGGGGTCGACGCGCTGCACGGCCCGGAAGCGGGTGCTGTCGTCGTCGTCCAGGTCGGGGGCCGGCGGCGGGGCGCTCGTCGCCTCGGTGATGCGCAGCGGGGTCTGGGCGAGGCCCAGCTCGGCCTCGATGCCCTGCAGGGCGCGACCGAACGCCGCCGCGGAGTCGTAGCGGTTGGCCGGGTCTCGGGCCAGGGCGTGGGCCAGGACACGTTCGAGCGACGGGGGCACGTCGGCCCGCCCCGTCGGCGGCAGCGGGGCGTGGAGCACCCGCTGGATCGCCTCGGCCTCCGACATCTGCTCGCCGGTGCTGAACGGGGCCCGCCCGGCGAGCAGGGCGTACACGGTGGCCCCGAGGGAGTAGACGTCGGACAGCGCGTCGCCGTCCGTCGATCCGTTGAGCACCTCGGGCGCCGCGAAGGGGATCGACACGCCCTGGCTGGCGGCGGCGGCCTCGGCCCCGATGCCCCCGGCGATGCCGAAGTCGGTGAGCGCCGGCTCGCCGTAGGTGGTGAGCAGCACGTTGGCGGGCTTCACGTCCCGGTGCAGGATGCCGGCCCGGTGGGCGGTCTCGACGGCCGCCGCCACCTTGATGCCGACCTCGAGCGCACGACTCGTGGTCAACGGGTGCGCCCGCACGATGCGACCGAAGTGGTCGTGCGGGCAGTACTCCATCGAGATGTACGGGCGATCGTCGGCCGAGACGCCGACCTCGTAGATCGTGACGATCCCGGGGTGGGAGGACAGCATCGCCATCCGGTTGGCCTCGTCCTCGAACTGGGCCCGGTCGGTGGGGGACGACGCCGTCTGGCGCAGGACCTTCACGGCCACGAGGCGCGAGGGCAGGCGCTGGCGGTAGAGGAACACGTCGGCGAAGCCGCCGTGGCCGAGCTCGCGCTCGACGTCGTAGCCGGGGATGTCGGGGGGCGGGGCGTCGGCCATCTAGCGCTCGGGCCCGTCGATCCGGAAGCGGACGACGCCGGCGATCGTGACCTCCGTGCCCGGGACCACGAGGACCGGTTCGTGCTCGCGCAGCCGGGTCGCCTCCTGCCCCGGGAGCCGCACCTCGGTGCCGTTGGTGGAGCCGACGTCCTCGACGAGGACGTCCCATCCCTCGAGGCGCACGGCGGTGTGGACGCGCGAGATGTCGCTGTCGGGGCTCGGCACGGTGACGAGGTTGGGGATCTCGGCGACGTCGGGCGGCGCGGTGGGCCGCCGGCCGATGAGCTGGGGTCGGTCGACGTCGACGATGAGCCCGGAGTCGAACACCAGGCGGGCCACGACCGGACGGGGCACGGCCACGACCGTGGTGTCCTCGATCGGCAGGCCGCAGGTCCGGCAGGTGATCGACGTCGGCGGCCCGGCGTGCCCCCGCGGGCAGCGCACGGCGCGGATCTCGCCCGTCCGCGCCGCCGCGGCGGGCGGTGCGTCGGGTGAGGGCGCCGTGGCCGGCGCGTCCTGCATCTGCCGCAGGTCGGCGATCGTGATCGTGCGGCCGTCGTGCTCCCCGAGGCCGGTGCCGGGGGCGGGTTCGGCGGGCGGAGGGGGCGCCACGGGCGGGGGTGGCGCAGCGGGCGGAGGGGGCGCGTCGGGCGGAGGCGGTGGCGTGGGAGGTGGCGGCGAGGCGGCCGGGCCGGGTGGTGGCGGTGGAGGCGCCGTCGGTGCGGGTGGCGCCTGCCCGTGTCCGGTGCGCTCGAGGAGCCCGGAGAAGTCGATCCCGCCGGGAGGGGGCGGTGGCGGCGTCGCGTCGGCCGACGCGGGAGCGGGGGGCTCGGCGGGAGTCGGCGGCTCCGCGGGCGGGGGTGGTGGCGGGGCGGGTGGCGGGGCGGGTGCGGGCGGCTCGGCGGGTGGTGGGCTCGTCTCGACGAGCTGGCGGAACTCCTGCTCGCCGAGGGTGTGGGAGTCGTCGGGGTCGAGCTCGGCGTGGTCGTCCTCGGCGGCGGCGACGGGTGCGGCGCCGCCGGGGGAGGGGTCGCCGGGGGACGGGTCGCGGTCGGGCGCCTCGACGTGGAGCCACTCGAAGCGGCTGCCGTCGCCGTGGTCGATCGACAGGCCGACGATGTCGGCGACCACGTCGTCGTTCCACGTGGAGGACCGGCCGGCGCTCAGCGTCACCGATGACCCGTCGCGTCCGTGCGCGACCACCTCCAGCCGCCCGCGGATCACGACCCGCACCCCGTCGGGAGCGGACGCCGCGCACACGAACGAGGGCGTGGCCGCCAGGCCCTCGCTCGTCAGCAGGTCGAGCACCCCGTCCACCGACGGGTCGTCGAGCAGCAGGGCGCGCAGCGCGTCGAGGCGGGACGGCGGCTCGTCGGCCGGCACGCACACCAGCACGTGGCCGACGCTCCAGGTGTGAAGGCGGATGCTCATCCAGTGGGTGGGGTCGGGGTGAGCGACCGGTCGCCGGCCGCCGCGGTGAGCCCCAGAGTAGACCCGGCCGCCGCTGGATCGGCTGGTGTCGCCACCCTCGGTGACGTGTCGGCATCGAGGCTGTCGACCTGGCTGGTCCCGGCGGCCACGACGACGATGACCGAGACGTTGTCACGGGCGCCGCGGAGCAGCGCGGCGTCGAGCAGCGCCCGGGCGCGGCTCTCGACCGTGCCCGGGGTCGCGAGGAGGTCCCCCATCTGATCGTCGTGGAGCTCGTTGAAGAGGCCGTCGGAGGCGACGAGGAAGCAGTCACCGACGGCCACGTCGATCGTCGCCACCATCGGGCGGATGTCGGACTCGACCCCGAGGGCGCGGGTCACCACGTGGCGGTGCGGGTGGTGGCGGGCCTCGTCGGCGGTGATCTCGCCCCGTCGCGTCAGCTCGCCGACCACCGAGTGGTCCTCGGTGAGCTGGTCGAGGCGACCGGCCCGGAAGCGGTAGACGCGGGTGTCGCCGAGGTTGAAGACGAGAAGGCGCGGGCCGGCGACCCGGGCGATGCCGGCGATCGTGGTGCCCATGCCCGCCACCCCGTCGTCGCCTGCCGCCCGGCGGCGGATCTCGGCGTTGACCTGGCCGAGCGCGGCGACGACGAGCGACGCCGGGTCGTCCGACGTGGTGAGGTCCGGCAGGTCGGCGAGGCCCGCGACGGCGATGCCGCTCGCGACCTCGCCCCCGGCGTGGCCTCCCATGCCGTCGGCCACGGCGAACACGTCGGGGCCGGCGAGCACGGCGTCCTCGTTGTGCTGTCGCACCCGCCCCTGGTGGGTCGCGGATCCCCACCGCACGTCGATCACCATCTCGGGCTCCCTTGCCGACCAGGTCGCCGGTGGATCGTAACGGCGGGTCCACCGTGCTCTCCGCGGTCCGACGGGGGGAGAAGTCCCCCCTCGGTCCGGTTGGTGACGGAGCGTGGCAACTGGTTGGCTGTGAGAGGTGATGGCCCGAGCGCGCCCGAGGGCGGAGGAGACGAGGTACCGGTCCGTCCCGGCGCCGGGATGGTCCGCCGGCGCGGTCGCCGACGTCGTCGTCGCCACCCTCCGGAGCGCCCCCGACCTCGTCGTGTCGGAGCTGGCGCCGGACCGCATCGGGGTCGCCCGCACCCGTCGCCCCCGCTGGGCCAGCGTGGCCTGCGTCGCGACGATCTGGCTCGGCGGCCTCGGACTGCTCTTCCTGCTGGTGCGCCAGACCGAGGCCGGCGAGGTGGCGATCCACGACGGCCCGCGGGGGTGCAGCGTGCTCGTGCCGCCGATCCTCGACCTGGGCGTCGTCGACCGGATCGCCGACGCCCTCCGCACGGCGGCGGAGGAACCGCCGGCCGCGCCTGGCACCGCCGAGGTGCGGGAGGAGCCGGTGCCCGTGCCGGACGACGATGCCCTGGACGCTCGGACCGTGGCCCGCTCCTCGGTCCCCGGGGCCGGCGACGCCGACGAGGCCCTCCGGACCGCCGACCCCGAGCCCCTCGTCGTGCTCCGCTTCGAGGCCGGCGAGGTCCGCGTGGCCGTGGGCGAGCGCGTGGTGCTCGGGCGCGACCCCTCGTCGTCCGGTCCGGCCCGCTCCCAGGTGGTGCCGGGCGACGCCACCACGGTGTCGAAGTCGCACCTGCTGGTCGTCGTCGACGCGGAGGGCATCACCCTCGAGGACCTCGGGTCGACCAACGGCTCGGCGGTGCTCGCCGAGGGTGGCGAGCGACCCCTCGACCCCGGGGTGCCGCTGTCGGTCCGCCCCGGCGAACGCGTGAGGGTCGGTGCGGCGTGGTTCACGGTGTCCGTCGAGCGAGGTGGAGCCGATGGGCCCCTCCACTAGCGTTGGCCCGTCCCCGATGCGTCCCTGGTCCGACGCGCGCGGTTCGGGATCGGCGGTTCAGGAGCGAGCTGAGGTGTGCGCACGATGGAGCTGAGCAGCCGGGCCCGGCGCCGGGGGTCGATCGCCAGCGTCGTCGTGCTGGTCGCGGCGGTCGTCGTGTTCGCGACCCGTGCCCAGGGCTACGAGGTGCCCGAGCCCGATCTGCACGACGGGGCGATCTGGGTGACGAACGAAGCGCGCGGCCTCGTCGGCCGCACGAACTCGCAGATCGCGACGGTCGACACGAAGCTCTCCGCCGGGTCGAACGACTTCGACGTCCTCCAGTCGGGCGACGTCGTCGTGCTCCACACGGCCGACCCGCCGGCGCTCGTCGGCATCGACCCCCGCCAGGCGTCCCTGGTGCCCGGGCCCGAGCTGCCGCCCCAGGCCCAGGTCGGCCTCGGGGGCTCGACCGCCGCGCTGTTCGACCCCGGCACCGGCGAGCTGCTCGTCACCGGCGCGCCGTCGTCGGCCGCGGTCCTGGCGCTCGACCCCGAGAGCGAGGCCGCGCCCGTCCACGTCGTCGAGGGCGGGGGGTCCCTCGTCGTCGGCCGCGACGGCCTCGTGCACCTCCACGACCACGAGACCGGCGAGATCACCACGTGGGACGCCGACGGGCGACGACGGGCGACGGTGAGCGTCGCACCGGGCCTCGACGGCGGGGTCCTCACCGCCGTCGGCGACCGGCCCGTCCTGCTCGTCGACGACGACGTGGTCGTCCCCGGCGAGGACCCGATCCCGCTCGACCTCGGCGGGTCCGTCGTCGTGCAGGAGCCGGGCCCGGCCGCCGACGTGGTCCTCGTGTCGGGCGCCGAGGCCCTCGTCGCCGTGCCCCTGTCCGGTGGTGAGCCGGAGGTCCTCCACGACGAGGGCACCGGCGGGCCGGCCCGCCCCGTGCGCGTCGGTGCGTGCGTGTTCGGCGCTTGGGGGGCGACGCCCACCTACGTGCAGCTGTGCGGGGACGACGAGCCCGGTGTCGGGGCCATCCCGGAGATGGAGCCGGGCGTCGAGGTGCGCTTCCGGGTCAACCGCGACCGCGTGACGCTCAACAGCCTCACCGACGGCAACCAGCTGCTGTTCGGCGACGACAACCCGATCTTCATCGACAACGAGTGGGCGGAGGCTCTGTCCGACGAGATCGAGGTCGACCCCGAGGCCGAGCTGGAGATCGACGAGGAGACCGCGCCGACCTGCGAGTCGCCGGAGAACGGCGAGCCGATCGCCGAGCCCGACGAGGACACCTTCGGCACCCGTCGTGACCGCCCCGTCGTCGTGTACCCGCTCCGCAACGACTCCGATCCGGACTGCGACGTGCTGCTCATCGAGTCCGTCGAGCTCGACGACCCCGACGCCGGGGTGCTCGGGATCATCGACGGCGGCCGCGCCGTGCAGGTCGACGTGGCGAGCGACGTGGACCGGTTGAGCTTCGACTACACGATCACCGACGGCCGCGGCGGCTCGGCGAGCTCGAACGTGGTGGTCCGCGTGGTGCCCGACAGCCAGAACTCCCCGCCGGTGCTCGGCGAGGAGGAGACGACCGTCGTCACCGGTGGCACCGTCACCCACAACGTGCTCGCGACCGCCTTCGACCCCGACGGGGACGTGCTCCGGCTGCTCCGGGCCGAGGAGGCGGGGACCGCCACCGGCACGATCACCACCAACAGCCGAGGCGACGTCACCTTCGTGGCCGGCAACGCGGCGGGGCCGGTCGAGGTGTCCTACGTGGTCGGCGACGGCCGGGGCGGTGAGCAGACGGGCACGCTGGCGGTCACCGTCGTCGAGCGGCGCGAGAACCAGGCGCCCGACGCCCGCCACGACGCGGTGTCGACCTTCACCGGGCGCGAGGTCGTCGTCGACGTGCTCGACAACGACACCGACCCGAACGGCGACGCCCTGTCGATCGTGCGGGCCGTCGCCGACGAGAGCGCCCAGGTGCGCTGGGAGCCGACCTCGCCCGAGATCCGCGTGCGAGCCGACCGGCCGGGCACCGTCAACGTCGTCTACCGGGTCACCGACGGCCAGTCGACCGACGAGGCCGTCCTGCGGGTCGACGTCCGCGACCGGGGTGAGAAGCGCCCGCCCGTCGCGGTGCGCGACGAGGTGCTGCTCGGTCCGGGCGAGCCGGCGTACGTGCCGGTGCTCGACAACGACGTCGATCCCGACGGCGAGGTCCTCGTCGTCCTCGGCGTCTCCGGTCTCCCGGAGCCATCGCCCATCGGCGTCACCGTGATCCGCCGCAGCGTCGTGCGGATCGAGGCGCCCGTGGCCCTGACCGAGTCCCTCGAGCTGACCTACCGGATCAGCGACGGCACCGACGAGGCCGAGGGCCGCATCCTCGTCGAGCCCGCGAGCACCACGACCGAGAACCGCCCGCCGGTCGTCGCCCCGGACGAGTACACGGTGCGCGCCGGCGGCATCGTGACCTTCCCCGTCCTGACCAACGACAGCGACCCCGACGGCGACGCGCTCTCCGTCGAGCCGCCGCCGCAGGACCAGCCCGACGCCGACGAGGTCGGACGCCTGTTCCTGTCCGAGGACGGCCTCCTGCGCTACGAGGCCCCGGACGTCGCGGCGGGCACCGTGCGCCTCGTCTACAGCGCCCGCGACACCGCGGACAACGTCGCCTCCGCCGAGCTCGTGGTGCACGTCCTGCCGCCGAACCCCGATCGCAACCAGCCGCCGATCGCGCCGGAGCTCGTCGGGCGCACGGTCGCGGGCCAGAGCGTGACCATCCCGATCCCGATCACCACGATGGACCCCGACGGCGACTCGGTGACGCTGCTCGGGATCGACGAGCCGCCTCGCTTCGGCACCGTCGTGGAGGTGGGCACCGACGAGCTCGTCTACCTGGCCGACGAGGGCGCCGCCGGCACCGACGAGCTCACCTACCGCGTCGTCGACCAGTGGGGCGCCGAGGCCACGGCCACGATCCTCGTCGGCGTCGCCCGCCGCTCGGCGGTCAACCACGAGCCGATCCCGGTCGACGACGAGGCCTTCGTGCGCACCGGCGCCACCGTCTCCATCCCCGTGCTGGCCAACGACTTCGACCCCGACGCCGACCCGCTCCGCATCTCCGACGCCGAGGAGCACCGTCCGGATCCCGAGCAGGGGAGCGCCGAGATCGACGGGTCGGCGATCCGCTACACGGCGCCGGCCGAGCCGACGTCGGCGCAGACCTCGTTCCGCTACACGGTCGACGACGGCCAGGGCGGCCAGCGCAGCGCCACGGTCACCCTCACCTTCCAGGAGCAGGCGGACAACCGCCCGCCGATCGCCGTCGACGACGCCACCGAGCCCCAGGTGGCCGGCGCCGAGCTGCGCCTGCCCGTCCTCGACAACGACGAGGACCCCGACGGTGACGAGCTGGAGATCGTCGAGGTCACCGCCGACGGCGCGACGATCAGCCCCGACGGCACCGCGGTCGTGCTCGTGATGCCGGACGAACCGGTGCAGTTCACCTACCTCGTCTCCGACGGCAACGACACGGCGCGCGCCGCGGTGTCGGTCCCCCTCGTCGACCCGACCGTCGACCTGCCGCCCGTCGGCCGCCTCGACGACGGCATCGAGGTGGGCATCGGCGAGTCCGTCTCGATCGACGTCCTGGCCAACGACGAGGACCCCGAGGGCGCCGACGTGCACCTCCTCCAGATCGTCGGCGTGCGCCACGGCTCGGCGGTGATCGACGGCGACCAGGTGGTGTTCACGGCGTCGGAGGCCGACTACGTCGGCGATGCCGGCTTCTCCTACGTGGTGGGCGACGCCGCCGACCCGGCGAGTGCCAACACCACGGTGGCGTCGGCCCGGCTGCGCATCACCGGCGACGTCAACACCGCGCCCACGATCGGCGAGCGCACGGTCGAGCTGCCCCAGGGCGCCGAGCGCACCGTCGATCTCGCTGCGGCCGTCGTCGACCCGGACCCCGACGACGAGCACACCTTCACCGACCTCGAGGTCAGCGGGGGCGGCATCGACGCCGACATCGACGGTGGCGTGCTGTCGGTGCGGGCCGATCTCGACGTGGCCACCGGTTCGACGGCGTCGATCACCTTCACCGTCTCCGACGGCACCGACGAGGTCGAGGGCACCGTCCAGGTGCGCGTCGTCGGCGCCGAGGAGCCGCTCGCCGCCGCCGGGCCCGACGCCGCCCGCACGCTCCAGGGCGAGCCGGTGACGATCGACGTGCTCGCCAACGACGTCAACCCGTTCCCCGGCACCCCGCTGCGGATCGTCGAGGTGTCGACCCCGAGCGGCGGCGCCGGTCAGGCCACCGCGGGGGCCGGAGGCATCACGTTCACCCCGGGCGCCGACTTCTTCGGGGAGACGACGTTCACGTACACGGTGGCCGACGCCACCGACGACGCGGCGCGCCAGGTGTCGGGCACCGTCGCCGTCACCGTCGTCGGCCGTCCCTCCGCGCCCCCTGCGCCGACCTGCATCGGCGGGGAGAGCGGGAGCGTGCGGGTCCAGTGGGTGGCGCCGAGCGCCAACGGCGCACCGATCACCAGCTACGTGCTCCGCGTGGCCGGCGGCGGGGCGGGCACGGGGGACCGCACGGTCGCCAACGCCTCCACCCAGGACGTCGGTGGCCTGACGAACGGCAGCGCCTACACCTTCCAGGTCGCGGCGATCAACGAGGCCGTCACCGGGTCGGGGTCAGCGCCGAACTTCTCGCCGCCGAGCCCGCCGTGCACGCCCGACGAGGTGCCGGGCCAGCCGGCACCGCCGGTCACCACGTTCGGCGACCGCTCGCTGTCGGTCACGTGGACGCTGCCGCCCAACGCCGGCAGCCCCATCGAGCGGCTCATCCTCACCAACACGACCAGCGGCGAGAGCCGGGAGTTCGGACCCACCGTCACCCAGACCGTGTGGGACGGGCTCGAGAACGGCACGAACGTGCGCTTCACGCTCGTCGCCGAGAACGCGCTCGGCCGTGGTCCGGTGAGCCCGCCGTCGACCGGCGACGGCACGCCGGCCGGCGTCCCGTTGCGCCCCTCCGCCCCCGACGCGTCGCCGACGGTCGGTGCGCGCGACGGCTTCCTCGACGTCCGCTGGACGTGGAGCTCCTCCCAGGACAACGGCGACCCGGTCCGTCGATTCCGCATCACCTCGTACCGCAACGGCGCCCAGGACGGCCAGGTGATCGTGAGCGACCCGCAGCGCCGGTCGCAGACCTTCCAGACCGAGAACGGCGTCGACTACCAGTTCACCGTGGAGGCCGAGAACAAGGCCGGGTGGTCCGAGGCCAGCCCACGGTCGGCCGTCGCGGTCTCCGCCGGCCGCCCGATCGGCGCCCCCAGCGTCTCGGCCTCCGAGGGTGACACCCAGACCGTGCTCACCCTGTCCGGTGGCGCCGACGACAACGGCGCCGCCATCATCCGGCACGAGTACGACGTGAACGGCAACGGCAACTGGTCGACGCTGCCCTCCAACGGGCGGATCACCGGGCTCAGCAACGGCACGGACTACCGGTTCCGGGTCCGCGCCGTGAACAGCGAGGGTGCCGGGCCGGCCAGCGCCGCGAGCAACACGATCCGCCCCTACGGATCGCCGACGACGCCGAACGTCTCGGCGAGCCGGAACGGGCGCGAGATCACCTGGACGTGGACCGCCTCGAACGGCAACGGACGTGCGGTGCAGCGCTACGAGTACAGCCTCGATGGCGGGGCCTGGCAGAACACCCAGAGCCGGTCGTTCTCCCGGACGTTCGGGTACAGCGAGACCCACCGCCTGCGGGTGCGTGCGGTCTCGAACGCCGACGACCCCGCCCGCCAGGTGAGCGGCATCGGGGCGGCCCAGGCGACCACGGTCGCCGCACCCCAGCCCGAGGTCTCGTCCCGGTACAACCGCAACGTCCCGTGCGACTCGAACCCCGGCTCGCCCTGCTCGGAGTACAGCGTCCGCGGATCGAACCTGCCGCCGAACGCCTCGGTCTCCTACGCCTGCCGCTTCGGCTCGCCGGGCAACTGGGGGGCGTGGCGCACGAGCTACTCCACGTCGACCGACGGCTCGGGCAACCTCGCGCCGGTCGGCATGTGCCACGTCGGGCTCAACAACCAGCTCCAGTACCGGGTCGTCGTCGGCGGCAACACCTACCTCACCGACCCGGTGACCCTGCGATGACCCCCCTCCCGAGGACCCCATGACGATCCAGAACGACCAGGCGGCGTGGTTCGCCGAGACCTTCGAGACCCTCGTCGCCAACGTCGACGTCGCGATCAAGGGCAAGACCCACACGATCCGTCTCGCCCTGGCGTGCATGTTCGCCGGAGGGCACCTCCTGCTCGAGGACGTGCCCGGCACCGGCAAGACCGTGCTCGCCAAGTCGCTCGCCCACACCGTGCAGGGCACGAGCTCGCGCATCCAGTTCACGCCGGACCTGCTCCCGTCCGACGTCACCGGCGTGACGATCTACAACCAGCACTCGGGCCGGTTCGACTTCCACCGCGGACCCGTCTTCGCCAACGTCGTGCTCGCCGACGAGATCAACCGGGCGTCGCCGAAGACCCAGTCGGCGCTGCTCGAGGTGATGGAGGAGGGACGGGTCACCGTCGACGGCGTGCCCCACGAGGTCGCCAGCCCGTTCATGGTCATCGCCACCATGAACCCGGTCGAGCAGGCCGGCACGTACGCCCTGCCGGAGGCCCAGCTCGACCGCTTCCTGATGAAGACGTCGCTCGGCTACCCGGACCACGCCACGACCGTCCAGCTGCTCGCCGACGCCGCCAACCGCAACCGCGACGCGGCCGTGAGCCCGATGATCGCGGCGGAGACCGTCAACCAGATGTCGGCCATGGCCGCGGGCGTCCACACCGACACGTCGATCCTGGACTACATCAGCCGCATCGCCGAGGGGACCCGCCGCGCCCAGGAGGTGGCGCTCGGCGCGAGCATGCGCGGCTGCCTGTCGTTCGTGCGCGCCGCCAAGACGTGGGCCGCGGCCCAGGGTCGCACCCACGTGGTGCCCGACGACGTGAAGGCCCTCGCCCTCCCGGTCCTCGGCCACCGGGTCCTGCTGACCCCCGACGCCCAGTTCAACGGGGTCACGCCCGAGCAGGTCCTCGGCCGCATCCTGTCCGAGCTCGCCCCGCCCACCGAGCGGGGGGCGGCGGCCGTCGGCTGACGTGACCCTCCTCCGCCGGGCCCTGGCCCCGATCACCTCCCTCGGGTGGACGATCGCCGCGATCGGTGCGGTGTCGTGGTGGGTCGGCGCGCGCCTCGGCTGGGAGGAGCTCCTCATCATCGCCGGGGCGTGCCTCGTCGCCCTGCTCCTGGCGCTGCTCGCCACCGTCGGGCGGTTGGCGCTCCACATCGACGTCGACGTCGAGCCCCCGCGCGTCGTCGTCGGAGGGGACGCCGTGGGGCGCGTCCGGGTCGTGAACCCGCGTGGACGGCTCGCCCTCGGCAGCCGCGTGGAGGTGCCGGTCGGCGCGGGCGTCGCGGTGTTCGAGGTCGGCGCCCTCGGGGCAGGGGAGCGGTACGAGGAGCCCTTCGTCGTACCGACGCACCGACGGTCGATCATCCCCGTCGGGCCCGCCCGCAGCATCAAGGGCGACGCGCTCGGCATCGCCCGGCGCGAGGTCGTGTCGGGCCGGCAGGTCGACCTGTACGTCCACCCCCGCACGACGGTCCTGCCCTCGTTCTCGGCCGGGTGGATCCGGGACCTCGAGGGCCGGACGACGAACGACCTGTCGCCGAGCGACGTGGCGTTCCACACCCTGCGGGAGTACGTCCCGGGCGACGATCGACGTCACATCCACTGGAGGACGACGGCGCGCCTCGGCACGCTGATGGTCCGCCAGTTCGTCGACACCCGCCGGTCCCACCTGGGGATCGTGCTGTCCACCGACGCCACCGACTGGATCGACGACGAGGAGTTCGAGCTCGGGGTCTCGGTCGTGGGCTCCCTCGGGCGCACGGCGCTCGTCGACGAGCAGGAGGTGACGGTGCTCAGCGGGAGCGACGCCCTCGCGTCGCAGACGCCCCAGTCCCTCCTCGACGCGCTGAGCGGCGTGGAGCAGGTGCCCGACGGGCTGCCGCTACGCGAGCTGGCACGTCGCTCCCTCCCCGCGATGCGCTCGGTCAGCGTCCTCGCGCTGGTCGTCGGCTCCGACGTCGACCCCCGCTTCGTCCGCCTGGCGTGCGAGTCCTACGGCTCCCACGTCACCGTCGTGGCGCTGCGGTGCAGGGTGGGCGCCGAGGCGTCACGCCGCCGGATCGGCAACGTCTCCCTGGTCGAGGTCGGCCGCCTCGACGACCTGGCACGGGTCCTGGCGCTGGCGGGGACCGGCCGATGACGGTGCCGCTCGCCACGCGCCTGCGTCCGGGGCGGGCCGACCTGGTCGACCTGGCGTTCAGCGCCGTCCTCGCGGCGCTCGGCGTCGTCGGCTTCCGCACGGTGTTCGCCGGCGGCGAGGAGCTCGTCGTCGGGCTCCCGGCGGTGGTGCTCGGCGTCGCGCTCGGCTACGTGGTGGTCCGGACCCGCCTGCCCGTCCTCGTCGCCTTCGCCGCCTCGATCGTCGTCCTGACGGTGCTCAGCGGACCCCTCGCGCTGCGCCACCGGGCGCTCGGCGGCGTGCTCCCCTCGCTCGACGCCGCGTCCGGCCTCGCCGACGGGATCGTCAACGGCTGGATCCGGCTCCTCACCACGCTGCCCCCGGCGGGGCAGGCCGGCGACCTCCTCGCGATCCCGTACGTCTGCGGGTTCGCCGGCGGGCTGCTCGCCGCCGCGCTGGCCGTCCGCTTCTCGCGGAAGGTCTGGTGCGTGCTCCCGCCCTCGGCCGTGCTGGTCCTCAGCGTCCTCATGGGCACGAAGCGGCCCGCGTCGCTGCTGCTGCAGGGAGTCGTGTTCGGCGCCCTCACGATCACCTGGGTGAGCCTCCGCCACCACCGCGGCCGTGCCGTCAACCAGGCGCCGCCGTCCCGGTCACGGCTCGTCACCGCCGCCGGCCTGGTGGTGCTCGCCGCGCTCGGCGGCGTCGTCGTGGGACCCCGGCTGCCCGGTGCCGACGCCGACGACCGGTTCATCCTGCGCGACGAGGTCGAGCCCCCGTTCGACCCCCTCACCGAGCCGAGCCCGCTCGCCGCGTACCGCAACTACACCGACCAGGACGAGCGCACCGACGAGATCCTCACCGTGCGGGGCCTGCCGGACGGCGCCCGCATCCGCATCGCGTCGATGGACGCCTACAGCGGCACCGAGTGGGAGGCGACGGGGTCCGGGTCGGTCCTCGCCGGCGAGTACCTGCGCGTCGGCGCCGCGATCCCCGACGAGGGCCTCGGCGTCGAGGTCGACGTGTCGGTGGAGGTGCACGAGCCGGAGGGGGTCTGGGTCCCCCTCGCCGGCGACGTGACCCGCCTCGACTTCGACGGTCCGCGCGGCGACGAGCTGGACGACGCCGTCCGCGTCTCGATCCAGACCGACACCGCCGCCGTGCCCGGCCGCCTCCGGCCCGGTGACCGCTACACGTTCAGCGCCCGCTTCGTCGACCTGCCGTCGGCCGACGTCCTCGTCGAGAGCCCGCTCGATCCGCGGTTCCGGCGCGAGGAGGCGGCGGACGTGCCGCAGGAGTTCATCAGCCGGGCCGCGGACTGGGCCGGGGACCAGCCGACTGCGTTCGGCGAGGTGCTCGCCATCGCCGAGGGCCTGAGGACGGAGGGCGCCTACACCGACGGTGGACCGGAGGCGAACCCGGTGAGCCCGCCGGGGCACAGCCTCCGCCGGCTCCTCGACTTCATCGGCGTCGAGCAGCCCTTCGGCAACGGCGAGCAGTTCGCGGCGGCGCAGGGCCTCCTCGCCCAGGCCCGGGGGATCCCCGTGCGCGTGGTCATGGGGTTCCACAACGAGCGGGGCGAGGACGAGATCACCTTCCGCGGCGAGGACATCGAGGCGTGGATCGAGGTGCCCGTCGCCGGCTACGGCTGGGTGGCGGTCGACGGCACCCCGCCCGAGGACCAGCTTCCCGACCCCCTGAAGCAGCCCCGATCGCTCACGGAGAACCCGGAGCCGCAGCCGCCGCCGCCGACCACCATCCCGCCGCCGACGTCGATCCCCGACGAGCTCGATCCCGAGGAGCCCGAGGAGGAGGACGAGGACGACGAGGCGGGCAGCGGCCTCCCCGGCTGGCTGCTCGTCGCCGTCGCCGTGCTCGCCGTGCCCGCCCTGCTGCTCGGCCTTCCCGCCCTGGCGATCGTCCTCCTGAAGGGACGTCGACGCCGTCGTCGTCGCACGACCGGGAGCTCGGTGGACCGGGTCGTCGGCTCGTTCAGCGAGCTCGTGGACCTGACGCGCGATGCGGGCGGGGCGGTGCCGCCGCGCGCCACCCGGAACGAGCAGTCGAAGGTCATGGGCTCCGCCGGCGCGACGACGCTGGCGCGCCGGGCCGATGCCGCGGTGTTCGGGCAGCGCGAGCCGACCCCCGCCGAGGTCGACGCCGCGTGGGAGGAGCTCGCCTCGGCCGAGGGCGCGCTGCGCGCCGAGATGGGTCGCGGCCAGCGCCTGCGGACCGCCGTCAACCTGACGTCCCTGCGGCCGATGCGATGAGCGCCGGGAGGGTCGCCCCGTGCAGCTGATGCTCCGCGTCGAGTCCGAGGGGACCTCGAGGGCGACCGACGTCGTCGCCGTCGTCGAGGCAAACCACACGATCGACGAGCTGCGGCGGGCCCTCGTCGCCCACCCTGGCATCGGTCCGGGGTCGTCGCTGCTCCGACAGGCGACGGGACGGGTGCTCGACCCCGCCGCCACGCTGAGCGAGGTCGGCCTCGTGTCGGGGGAGGTGGTCGTCCTCACCGAGCGGCGGGTCGACAGCGGGGACGCCCGGCCCTCGGCGCTCGTCCGGATCGAGGCCGTCGGCGGCCCGGCCTCGGGCTGGCGCGCCGAGCTCGCGCCCGGCACCTACACGCTCGGCCGACCGTGGAGCCGGGCCGAGTCGGACCCCGCCTACCGCGCCATCCCCGACGCGGCGATCTCGCGCGCCCACGTGCAGGTCACGGTCGCCGAGGACCTGACCGTCACGATCGTCGAGAGCCCCGAGGCCACCAACCCCCTGCTCGTGGACGGGCAGCCGGTCGACGGCCCGGTGGCGGTGGGGCTCGGCACCGAGCTGCGGCTCGGCGACTCCGTCCTCGCGTGCCACCCGGTCGATGCCCTCCCGGAGGCCCGCATCGACCAGCTGGGCCAGGTGGCGTTCCACCGGACGCCGCTCCGGCCGGCTCGTCCGGTCGAGGTCACGCTCCCTCCGATCAACAAGGTGCCCGCAGCACCCGAACCCCCGCGGTTCTCGTGGATGACCATGGCAGCCCCCGCCGTCGGCGGCCTGCTGATGGCGGTGGTCATGCAGCGTCCGCAGTTCCTGTTCTTCGCCCTGCTCTCGCCGCTCATGGCGGTGGCGAACCACTTCGAGAACAAGCGGCGCAACCGTGACCGTGCCGTGCGCGACCTGGCGACCTTCGAGACCCGCCTGGCCGAGCGCACCGAGGCCTACGCCGCGGCCTACGCCGAGGAGGAGACGGCCCGGCTGGCCGCGGCACCCGACATCGCCGACCTGCGCCGGCGGGCCGAGCGCCGCGACCGGTCGCTGTGGTCGCGGGGGCGGGACATCCCCGAGTTCCTGACGCTGCGCGTCGGGACGGGTGCGGTGGCGTCGCTCATCACCGCGGAGCACTCGTCGGAGGGCGACCCGGAGCTCGTCGCCCGGCTCGAGGAGTTGGAGGACCGCTACCGCGGCTTCGAGCGGATGCCGGTGACCGTGCCGCTCCAGGAGCTCGGCGTGATGGGCGTGCACGGCCCGCGCCGGGAGGTCGCGTCGCTCGCGAAGGCCCTCCTGATCCAGGCCGTGTGCCTGCACAGCCCCGAGGACCTCGTCGTCGCCGCCGCGGCCTCGACGGAGATGGACCTCGCCAGCTGGTTGCGGTGGGTGCCGCACACCCACGCCACGGGCTCGCCGATCGGCGGGCCGCACCTGGCGACCGATCGACGTTCGACCGACCAGCTCCTCCAGGCGGTCATCGACGTGGCCGAGTTCCGCGAGGCCAGCACCGAGCACGGCGTCGACCGCCGGTGGCCCTGGGTGCTGCTGGTGCTCGACCGCCTCATCGACCCCGATCCCCGCCTGGTGGCCCAGCTCCTCGACCGGTGCCCCGAGGTGGGCATCTCGGTGCTCTGGCTGAGCGACACCGCCGACCGGGTCCCGCCCCAGTGCCGCGTGGTCGCCGAGCTCGCCGATCGGCTGGAGGTGGGCGCGGAGCAGCTCTCGAAGATGTGGTTCACCGACCCCGAGACGCCCACCAGCTGGTTCTCGGCCGACGGCGTCGACCGATCGCTGCCCGACCTGGTCGCGCGGGCGCTCGCCCCGCTGCGCGACGCGTCGTCCACGAGCTCCACGTCGTCGATCCCCCGGGTCGTGCCGCTCTTCGCCGCCCACGGCGTCGACGACGTCACGCCGGCGTGGATCCAGCAGGAGTGGGCGGTCGATCGCCGGGGCGAGGGGGGGTACGCGATCGAGACCGTCGTCGGCACCGGCGCCGACGGACCGCTGCGGCTCGACATGGTGTCCGACGGACCTCACGGGCTCATCGGCGGCACCTCCGGCGCGGGCAAGAGCGAGCTCATCCAGTCGCTCGTGGCCGGGCTCGTCGCCTTCCAGTCGCCGCGCGACGTGGCCCTGATGTTCATCGACTTCAAGGGCGGGTCGGCGAGCGAGGTGTTCAAGGACCTTCCCCACATCGCCGGGCGGGTCACCGACCTCGACGAGTCGCTGGCCCTGCGGGCCCAGGTCTCGCTGCGGGCCGAGCTGCGGCGGCGGGTCGCGCTCTTCAGCGAGCTGGCCGCCAAGGACATGGCGGAGATGCGTCGGCTCCACCCCGACCAGGCGCCGCCGTCGCTCGTGATCGTCATCGACGAGTTCGCCACCCTCGTGAAGCAGCTGCCCGACTTCGTCGCCGACATCATCGACATCGCCCAGCGGGGTCGCAGCTACGGCGTCCACCTCATCCTCGCCACGCAGCGTCCCTCGGCGTCGGTCGACGACAACATCCTCGCCAACACGAACCTGCGGATCTCGCTGCGGATGCTCGACCGGGCGGAGTCGATGAGCATCCTCAACGCGCCCGACGCGGCCGAGATCCCCGTGCCGCTGAAGGGACGGTCGATCGCCCGCCTCGGCCCCGGCAACCTGGTCGAGTTCCAGTCGGCGTACTGCAGCGCGCCGCTGGCGACGACGAGCGGACGCCCCCCGATCGAGATCCTCCCGCTCGGGCTCGACGGCACGATCGACGCCGCGTCCCGCCCGGCGGTGAGCACGCCGGGCGGGCCCGAGCCGCGCACGCAGCTCGACGCGCTGATCGACGCCATCCGCGCCCTCGGCCACCCCCCGGTCCGCCAGATCTGGAACGAGCTGCTCCCGGAGCAGCTGCCGTTCACCACCGTCGACGCCATGCGGCGGGTCCCCGGCTACGAGCGCGACCCGGGACGGCTCGTCCTGCTCGGCGCCGCCGACGACCCCGCGAACCAGCGCCAGCACGCCAGCGTGGTCGACCTGGCGAGCGGCGGGGGCCTGCTCGTGATCGGCACCGGCGGTTCGGGCAAGACGACGGTCCTCCGCACGGCGGCGGCGAGCGCCTCGCTCGACGACATGCGCAGCGGCGGAGGCCACGTGGCCCTCTTCGTCCTCGACTTCTCGTCGGGGGAGCTGCGATCGCTCACCGCCCTCCCGCAGTGCTGCGGCGTCGGCACGCTCGACGACCTCGAGGCCACCACGCGGATCATCGAGACCCTCGACGCCGAGGTGGCTCGCCGCCGGGCCCTGCCGTCGGATGCTCCCGGCTCGGAGCGGGGCCCCACCGTCCTCCTGCTCGTCGACGGCTACGCCAACCTGATCGAGGCGCTCCAGAACACCCGTGGGGGCCAGGAGCAGACGTCGGACCAGTGGCTCTCGTCGTTCCACCGCGTCGTGCTCGACGGCCGGCAGGTCGGCGTCCACGCGGTGATGACCGCCGACCGGGCCGGAGCGGTGCGCAGCGCGATCTTCGCCAGCATGACCCGCCGCCTCGTCCTCCGGCAGGTCGACCCCGCGGAGACCAACGCCCTCGGCGTGCCGAGCACCCAGTCGTTCGGTCCCGGTGCCGGGTACCTCGACGGCCTGCGCATCCAGGTCGCGACGCTGGGCGGGCCCGACGTCGACGAGGCGACGGCGCTCGCGTCGTTCGCCGGGATCATCGACGTGTCGCCGCCGGACCTGCTCGGGGCGCCGCTGCCGGCGACGATCCCGCGTCCGGCGCGCCCGCCCCGGCGCGGGGCGCGCGACGGCGTCGTCGGGATCGCCGACATCTCCGGCGACGAGGTGCCGTTCGACCTGACCAACCTCGACGTGCTCGTCACCGGGCCGCCGCAGTCGGGCAAGTCGTGGGCGCTGCGGTCGATGGCCGAGCAGGTCGAGGCCGCCGGCGCCACCGTCTACGCGATCGGCGCCGAGGACTCGGGCCTGCGGCGCTTCCCCTGGGCGGCGTGCGCGTGGGGCGCCGCCGACGCCCAGACGCTCCTCGGCACGATGAAGGCCGAGCTCGAGTTCCCCGGCCGGGAGGCGGTCGTCGTGATCGACGACCTCGACCTGCTCGAGGGGCCGGCGTTCGACGGAGCGGTGATGGGGCTGGGCCCCAACCGGTCGATCCGCTTCCTCGGGTCGTCGACCTCGTTCGGGTACTCGAACAACGAGGTCGTGAAGCGGGTGCGGGCGGCCCGCCAGGTCCTGTACCTGCAGCCGTCGAGCTCCCGCGAGGTGGCCGAGACCATCGGCGTGATGCGCCTGCCGCTCCTCCGGCTCGGGCTCCAGATGCCACCCGGACGTGGGATGTTCGTCCGCAACCGGGTGCCCACGGTCGTCCAGACCTACCTGCCCGACGGCGTCCACGCCGAGGGCTGACCCGGGGCGCGCGGCGCACGGCGCGAGGGGGGAGTTGTCCCCCCGTGGTGGGGGTTCTCGGTGTGGGGGGTGGTTGTTAGGTTCGCCGCTGTTGGTGCTGTTGGTCGTCGTTCCCGGTGGTGCCGGGGTGAGGAGTGGTGTGGTGTCGGATGTGCGTGTGAACCCGCCGTCGGTGCGGGCCTACGGTCAGTCGGCTCAGGAGATGTTCGGGTCGATCCGGACGTCGTTGGAGGCGTTGGTGTCCGATGCGGTGTCGGTGGACTACTACGGGCCGAACGCGGTGGCGTTCAAGACCAAGTGCGGGCAGTTGGCGACGGAGCTGGCGAACGCGTTGACCCAGGACATGACCAAGATCGCCGATGCGGTGCGGTCGACGACGTCGAACATCGCGGCGTCGTTGGGTGGTGGTCCGGTGGACATCGCGTTCAACGGGTCGACGATCTCGGCGCCGGCGGTGCCGGCGGGTGATGAGTCGGTGGGGGCGAACCTGCCGGCTCTGGAGGGGATGAAGTCGACGGCGTCGTCGCACTTCTCGGCGATCTCCGAGCAGTTCTCGAACCACTTGTCGGCGTTGCAGAACACCGATTGGGTGGGGACGGCGAAGGACAACGCGGTGGGGGCGGTGTCGGGGTTCACGAGCTCGGCGCAGTCCAAGGTGCAGGAGGCCAACACCGAGATGGCCACCTACATCGACAAGCAGATCGACGAGATCAACAAGGCCAACAAGTAGGCCCCGCCCACCCGCACCGCGACACGAGAGGCATCCCGGACAGATGACGGTCACCAGCGCGAACCCCGTCGACCTCGCCACGTTCGTCGACGGCTCGTCCTCGGCGGTGTCGAGCGCGGCGACCCGGTTGGACACCGTGGCGGCGAAGGCCAACGCGGTGTCCGGCGCGTGCTCGTTCCAGCACCCCTCGACCCCGTCGCTCGCCGCCGCCGGTGAGCTGCTGCAGTCGTGGCAGACGAACGCCGACTTCGTCGCCACCGTGCGCGAGCAGCTCGTGCTCGCCAACCGCTTCGACGGGGACGGCGTCGTGTCGGTGGCGGCCGCCGACGTCGACGCCGCGCTCGCGGCACGGGGTCTGGACACCGCCCCGGGACCCATCGACGTCGCCGCGGTGGAGATGTTCGGGCAGCCGCCGTACTCCGGCTTCCGTGACGACCCGATCTGCATGGCGAACGGCAACTTCCTGCTGCGCGACGGCGACCTCGCCATGTACGGCGTGGCCGCCTCGCTCGCGGTCGTCCGGGCGTACAACTCGCTCGACCGCCGCGACGGCGTGTTCGGCCCCGGGTGGACGTCGCTCGTCGACGTGAGCCTGGCGGTCGAGGACGGGCGCGTCACCTTCCGCGGGCCGGACGGCGGCGGCAGCGTCTTCCACCGCTCGGCCGACGACGGCTCGTGGCTCGGCGGCCGTCGACGCGGCCACGAGCTGGTCGAGGCGGACTCGGGGTGGATCGTGCAGGAGGGGCGCGAGCGCAGCTGGCGCTTCGATGCCGACGGGTCCTGCACCGGGTTCACCGCGGTCGCCGCCGAGGTCGCGATCGATCGCACCGCGGAGCGGGTGCGCCTCACCGACGCCACCTCCGGCCGGTGGGTCGAGCACCGCATCGACCCGTCGCTCCGGCGCGTCGTGGAGGCCATCACGTCCGACGGGCGGACCGCGGCCTACCGCTACGACGGCGACGGCCGCCTCGTCGCGGTGGCACGACCCGACGGCGACGTCACCTACGCACACGACGATTCCGGCTTCCTCGCCGAGGTCCGCGACGCCGACGGGATCCTCGTCTGCGCCAACGAGTACGACCGTGGCGGGCGGGTGCTGTCCCAGGTCGACGGACGCGGTCGCACCACGAGCTACGAGTACCGCCCCGACGGGGTGTCGGTCGACGTCGCCGACGACGGTGGACCGCCGAACGTGATGGTCCACGACCGCCGCGGCCGCATGACCGCGATGATCGACGGTCTCGGCAACACGATGCGCATCGCGTACGACGACGACGACAACATCGTCCAGGTCGTCGATCGCACCGGGGCCATCACCCGCTTCTCCCACGACCTGCGGGGCAACCTCATCGCCCGCACCGACCCCGACGGCCTGCGCCACACCTGGGACCGGGACGAGCAGGACCGCGTCGTCGCCGACACCGACCGCGCCGGGGCGACGACCACCTACGAGTACGACGGCGACGACCGCGAGCCGAGCCGCGTGGTGTTCGCCGACGGCACCGAGCTCCACGTCGAGCTCGGCCCCCTCGGCCTTCCCACGGGGGTCGTCGACGCCGACGGCGTGTCGATCCGCCTCGAGTGGAACCGCGACGGGCTCCTCGACGCGATCGCCGACGGCCTCGGCAACCGCATCACGTTCGAGTACGACGCCGCCGGGCGCACGGTGGGCGTCGAGGCCCCCGAGGGCATCGCCGCCACCGTGGAGCTCGACGCCGCGGGCCGGGTCGTCGCGCTCCGCGACGGCGACGGGCTGCGCACCTTCGAGCACACCGCAGCCGGACGGCTGGCGGGCGGCCTGTCGGTCGCCGGTTCGCCCTGGCGTGCCGTGCGCGACGCCGCCGGCGACGTCGCCGCCCTCGCCGACGCCCGTGGCGTGCTCGTCGCCTACGAGCGCGACGCGGTGGGGCGCGCCGTGGCCACGACCGCGCCGGACGGCGGCCGCACGACCGTCGAGCACGATCCCCTCGGTCGGCAGGTCGTCACCATCGATCCGGCGGGAGGACGCACCGAGGTCGAGCTCGACCCCGAGGGTCGTCCCGTCCTCGTCACCGACCCGACGGGACGCACCTGGTCCCGCGACGTCGACGTCCTCGGCCGCACGACGATGTCGGTGGCTCCCGACGGGGCCACGACCCTCCTCAGCTACCACCCGAACGGCCAGCTCGCGACCCACACCGACCCGGCGGGGCACCAGTGGACCTACGACGTCGACCGCATGGGTCGCGTGGTGGCGGCCACCGATCCGGCCGGGCGCACCACCACGTACGGCTACACGCCAGGAGGGCGCCTGGCGGAGATCCGCAGCCCCCTCGGGCGCACCGAGCGGCGCGCGTACGACGCCGCGGGCCGCCTGGTCCGCATCGTCGAGCACGACGGCACCGAGGTGGTTCTCGAGCGGCGGGCCGACGGTGCCGTGGCTCGGGTGCGGCGCGACGGCGTGGTCAGCACGTTCGAGTACGACGTCGCCGGTCGCCTGGCCGCCATCGCCGGGCCGTTCGGTGCCTACAGCACCGAGCGGACGTCGGGCGTCGCGACCTCCGGCCTGAGCCACGGCGCCGCCGCCGCGGTGGTCGAGTACGACGACCGCGGCCTGCCCCTCCGGGTCACCGATCCGGCGGGCGTCGTCACCGAGGTCGAGCACGACGACGTCGGGCGGGTCGCCGCCTACACGACGGGCGACACGACCGCTCTCCTGGAGTGGGACGTCGCCGGGCACCTGGCCCGCGTCACCGACGCCTACGGGAGCAGCACGACGTTCGTGCGCGATGCCCGCGGCGCCGTCGAGCGCCTGATCGGGCCGGAGGGCTCCGAGATCGTCCGCTCGTTCGACGCCGCCGGTCGCCTCACGGGCGCGACGGACGCGGAGGGCACCCCGCTGCTCGACGTGGAGCACGACGCCAACGGCCGGATGGTGGGGGCGACGGCCGGCGACGCCCTCCTGCGCATCCGTCGCGACGAGGTCGGCCGCCCGGTCGAGGTCGGAACCGATGCCGGCCGCGTCACCTACGCCCGCGACGCCGACGGCTACCTGACGGGGCTGGGTGACGGCGCCGGGTTCCAGGTCGCCCTCGACCGCCGCGACGACGGCCGCCTCGTCGGGTTCACCTGGCGTGGCCGCCGCGTCGACCTGCCGGCCGAGCTCGACCTCGGACGCGACGACGACGGTCGCATCACCCTCGACGAGCACGGCCGGCGCTTCGGCTACGACCTCGCGGGGCGACTGGCCGAGGCCACCGTCGGGTCGTCCACGACCACGTACGGCTACGACGACCGTGGGCTGCTCGCCACCGAGCGCACCGACGGCGGCGTGCGCACCCATCGCTACGGTCGGGCCGGCGAGCTGCTCGCCACCGTCGACCCCGACGGCACCGAGACCACCTACGAGTACGACCGCAGCGGCCGCCGCGTCGCCGAGGTCCGCTCCGACGGGAGCAGGGTCGCGTACCGCTGGAACGCGCTCGGCCGCCTCGTGGGCGTGCACCGCACCGCCGCCGACGGGACCGAGGTCCAGCGCGACATCCGGCGCGACCCGGTCGGTCGCCCGGTGTCGGTCGACGGCATCCCCATCCTCTGGGACAGCGAGGCCACCGGCAGCCTCCTCGGGATCGGCGACGAGCGCTACCTCTGGTGGGGCAACCGGGTCCTCGTCGCCACCGACCCCGACGCCGGCTGGGACCGCCGCACCACCGACGACCCCTGGGGGTTCGACGGTGGCACCGGCGTCCGCCTCGGCTTCCGAGGCGAGCTGGCGGTCGACGACCTCCTGCTTCTCGGTGACCGGGCCTACGACACGCGCACCCGGACCTTCCTCAGCCGGGACCCGATGCCGCCGGTCCTCGGCGAGCTCGCGGTGGGCGGCCCGTACGTCTACGCCTGGAACGACCCGGTCAACCTCGTCGACCCCACCGGCCGCCGGCCGATCAGCGACGAGGACTACGCGGCGATGCGGGAGCAGGCTGCCAAGGGCATGTTCGAGAAGGCGTGGGACGCCGTCTCGCAGGACCCGTGGACCTACCTCGCCAAGGCGGCGATCGTCGTCGGCGGCGTCGTGGTCATGGCGGTCGCGACGGCCACCCTCGGGCCGGTCGGCGTCATCGCCGCCGGAGCGGTGGTCGGCGCCCTCTCCTCGGGGCTCAACGCCCGACTGGACGGCAAGTCGTGGGAGGACACCGGGCGGGAGGCCTTGCTCGGCGGGGTGACGGGCGCGGTGGGCGCCGGCTTCGGCGTCGGCGTCAGCTCGGCGGTCACCCGGTTCGTGCCGCCGTCGGTGATGAGCAGCACCGGCTCGCGCCTCGCGGTGAACGCGGGTTCGGGGGCGGTCCAGAACTACCCGATGGCGATCGGATCCGAGGCGCTCAACTCGTTCACGCCGGGTGGCGACGGCCAGATGGACTGGGGCGGAGCGGTTCGCCAGGCGACCATGGACACGGTTATCGGCGTGGGCTCGAGCGAGGTGCAGCACCGCGCCCTCGACGGGCTCGGCGATCCCTCGGGCGCCTTCGACGGGGAGACCCCGGAGTCGCTGCTCCCGAACCCCGTCCGCGACAACTGGGACATCAACCACGCCACCCAGGCCGACCTGGAGAGCGTGCCCGGCATCGGTCCGCGGACGGCGGAGCGGATCATCCAGTACCGCGAGTCGGTGCGGGGCCTCGACGCCGAGAGCCTCACCGACGTGCCCGGCGTCGGACCGGCCCGGGCCCGTGCCCTCATCGAGGCCGGGGCGGTCTGACCCCCGGGGGAGTTGTCCCCCCGTGGTGGGGGTTCTCGGTGTGGGGGGTGGTTGTTAGGTTCGCCGCTGTTGGGTGTTGGTCGTCGTTCCCGGTGGTGCCGGGGTGAGGAGTGGTGTGGTGTCGGATGTGCGTGTGAACCCGCCGTCGGTGCGGGCCTACGGTCAGTCGGCTCAGGAGATGTTCGGGTCGATCCGGACGTCGTTGGAGGCGTTGGTGTCCGATGCGGTGTCGGTGGACTACTACGGGCCGAACGCGGTGGCGTTCAAGACCAAGTGCGGGCAGTTGGCGACGGAGCTGGCGAACGCGTTGACCCAGGACATGACCAAGATCGCCGATGCGGTGCGGTCGACGACGTCGAACATCGCGGCGTCGTTGGGTGGTGGTCCGGTGGACATCGCGTTCAACGGGTCGACGATCTCGGCGCCGGCGGTGCCGGCGGGTGATGAGTCGGTGGGGGCGAACCTGCCGGCTCTGGAGGGGATGAAGTCGACGGCGTCGTCGCACTTCTCGGCGATCTCCGAGCAGTTCTCGAACCACTTGTCGGCGTTGCAGAACACCGATTGGGTGGGGACGGCGAAGGACAACGCGGTGGGGGCGGTGTCGGGGTTCACGAGCTCGGCGCAGTCCAAGGTGCAGGAGGCCAACACCGAGATGGCCACCTACATCGACAAGCAGATCGACGAGATCAACAAGGCCAACAAGTAGCGAGTGGGCCGAACGCGCAGGAGGGATCACGCATGACGACCGGCGACGCGGTCGGGTTCGACTTCGAGGGCAGCCTCCAGCTGGCCCGCCAGCTGTGGCAGCTCGCCGACCTGATCCAGTCCGAGGACGCCGACCGCGAGGTGGACGCCGACACGGCCACGGCCAAGTTCGAGGGGCCCCACGCCGACTCGTTCGTCGCCCGGCGCGAGCAGGAGCGCACCAGCCGCACGACGGTGATCAGCGCCCTGCGCGACGACGCGCGCAACTGGGCCGAGGCGTGGGCCACGGCCATGGACCAGCAGAACAAGAACAACCGGGCGGCCCGGGTCGAGGAGATCCGCGAGAACCGCGGGGCGCTCGAGAGGTTCGGCGACCTGTTCGTCGGCGACGACTCCGACGAGCAGGTGCCGATGCCCGATCCCGTCGCGGTGCCGTCCGCCCCCGACTTCGCGCCGACGGCGACGCCGAACGTCTACTGACTAGAGGTGCACCGACGAGTGCCAGCGGTGGATCACCGCGGCGTCGCCGAACACCTCGAGCCGGCTGACGGGGATCCGGCCGAACATCACGAGCGCCAGGTCCGACGCCGGGCCGCGCAGGGCGACGTCGCCCTTGCCGTGGGCCCGCTCGACCGAGATGTCGGTGCCGCCGAGGGCGACCGTCCACTCGCCCTCGGTATCGGTGGCGTGCAGGTGGATCGTGACCGGCGGATCGGGCCACGGGTGGCGCTCCAGGCGCCGGGGGACGAAGACCTCGAACATCTCGTCGACGATGTCGACGGCGTGGTCGGCGGGGAACGCCTCGGGGCTCGTCACCGTCGCCTGGGCGTCCCACCGGTGCACCGCCGTCTCGTGGGCGGCACGGCGGGCCCAGAAGCTGGCGGGCCGGGGGCCGAACCAGGATGAGGTCGGGTGGTCGGGGCCCACCTGCTCGAGGAGGTCGGCGAGCTCGTCGACGCCGTCGATCATCCAGTCGACGAGGTCGTCGGGGTCCTGCGGGAGCTCGACCTTGGGCGGCGGCTGCAACGCCTCGGGATCGGTGGTGGCGACCTGGGCGATCTGCCAGCGGTGGACCGACCCGAGGTGGTGGTAGAGGTCGACGAGCGTCCAGCCCGGACACGTCGGCACGTCGAGGTCGGCCGGGACGACCGCGACGAGCGCGTCGCCGTCACGGCGCAGCGCCTCGATCCACCCCTCGACGTCCACGGGGTCAGTCTGGCAGGCGGGTGCCCGACACCGGGCGATGACCGTCGACGCGCTCCGTGCGGGGCGGCAGGTCCCATCCGGGCAGGAGCCGGGGCCCGACCTCGAGGACGGCCATCCCGACGAGGGCGCACACCGCCCCGAGGGTCCAGTGCTCGGTGTCGGGGAGGGTGAGGGCGAAGAACTCCTGGACCGGTCCCCAGGTGAGGGCGACGAGGTAGCCGCCGACCATCGCGGCGAGCAGCACGATCCGGTAGGTGTTCAGCGGCCGGCAGAGCAGCCCGAGGATGTAGAGGCCGAGGGCCAGCAGCACGCACACGGCGAGCGTCCGCGCCTCGTCGAGCTCGACGCCGGTGCGGTCCCGGACCTCGGAGTAGGCGACCCAGCTGGCGAGACCGGCGACGACCCCCGAGGGGATGGCGAAGCGGACGACGCGACCCACGAACCCCGGCACGGCCCGGCGCACGTTGGGCTCCAGCGCGAGGAAGAAGCCCGGGATCCCGATGCTGAACGTGCCGACGATCGTGAGGTGCCGCGGCAGGAACGGGAACGGCACCGAGAACAGCCCGGTCAGGGCGGCGAGCAACACGGCGTAGGCCGCCTTGGCCACGAAGACGTTGGCGACCCGCTCGATGTTGTTGATCACCCGTCGGCCCTCGGCGAGGACGGTGGGCAGGGTGGCGAACGCGTTGTCGAGCAGGACGAGCTGGGCCACGGCCCGGGCCGACGCGCTGCCGGCCCCCATGGCGATGCCCATGTCGGCGTCCTTCAGGGCGAGGACGTCGTTCACGCCGTCGCCGGTCATCGCCACCACGTGGCCGTGGCGCTGGAGCGCGCCGACCATCGCCCGCTTCTGGTGGGGCGTCACCCGGCCGAACACGGTGGTGCCGTCGAGGACCGTCGCCAGCTCCTCCTCGTCGTCGGGCAGGTCCCGTGCGTCCATCGGGGGCCCGAGCGCGTCGATGCCGGCGCGCCCGGCGACCGCGGCGACCGTCGCCGGGTGGTCGCCGGAGATGACCTTCAGCGTGATCCCCTGGTCGGAGAAGTACCGCAGGATCTCCTCGGCGTCCGGCCGCACCTGGTCCTCGAGCAGCACGAGGGCGACGGGGGCCACGCCGTGCGGGAGGGCCCCGTCGCGGTGCGACTGGTCGAGCGCGAGGTCGGCCCGGGCGAGCAGGACGATGCGGCGACCGGCGTCGGCGTGGCGTGCGACCTCGTCCCGGCAGCGCTCGACCTGGTCGCCGGCGTCGGCTGCCGCTCCCTCGAGGACGACCTCCGGGGCGCCGAGCACCCAGCAGCCGCGCCCGTCGAAGTCGGCGGCCGACCACTTGCGCGCCGACGAGAACGGGATGACGGTCCTCGGCGACCAGTCGTGCGGAGCGGCGAGGACCTCTCCGATCGCGGCGAGGGTGGCGTTCGGGTTGGGGTCGGCGGCGACGAGCGCGCCGAGCGCGGCGTGGACCTCGTCCACCCCCGTGAGGTCGTCGGCGAGGAGGACCACGTCGGTGTAGGCGATCTCCCCGGTGGTGATCGTCCCCGTCTTGTCGAGGCACAGCGTGTCCACCCGTGCGAGCAGCTCGACCGAGGCCAGCTCCTTGGCGAGCGCCTTGCGTCGGGCCAGGCCGAGGATCCCGACGATGAAGGCGATGCTCGTCAGCAGGACCAGCCCGTCGGGGACCATGGCGACCGCGGCAGCGACCGTGCCACGGAGCGCCTCGCGCCACTCGTCCTCGGCGGACAGGAGCGAGGCGAGCAGGAGCACCGAGACCGGCGGGATGATGACGACGAGCCAGCGCAGGATGAGGTTGATGCCGCGCCGCAGCTCGGAGTGCGCGAGCTGGAAGCGCCGGGCTTCCTCGGCCAGCGCCGCGGCGTAGGACTCGGCGCCGATCCGGGTCGCCCGGTAGTAGCCGGATCCGGCTGCGACGAAGGAGCCCGACATGACCTGGTCGCCCTTCTCCTTCAGGACCGGGTCGGACTCGCCGGTCAGGAGGGATTCGTTCGCCTCGAGCCCGTGGCTGACGAGGACCTCGCCGTCGACGACGATCTGGTCGCCGGGCTGGAGCTCGAGGACCTCGTCGGCGACGACGCCGGAGATGCCGATCTCGGCCACGTGGCCGTCGCGCACGACGCGGGCACGGGGGGCGTTGAGCACCGCGAGCCGGTCGAGCTCCCTCTTCGCCCGCAGCTCCTGCACGATGCCGATGACGCTGTTGCTGATCACGACGCCGGCGAAGAGGGCGTCGGGCCCCGGCGCGGCGATCATGATGAGCACGAACATCACGCTGATGATCCCGTTGACCGGGGTGAGCACGTTGGCCCGCACGATCTGGCCGACCGTGCGGGTGGGGGTGTCGGGGACGAGGTTGATGCGCCCGTCTCGGGTGCGTTCCTCGACCTCGTCGGCCGTCAGGCCGTGGAGCGGGGGGGCGTGCGGGGCCATCCGGTGCCGAAAGCTACACGGGGCCCCGCAGCCCCCAGGCTCAGTCGACCGTGGCGGTCTCCGGGGTCCGCGCCCAGTGCACGAAGCCCGCGATCGACAGGAGCAGCATCAGCGCCGCACCGACGAAGGCGACCGTCGCGGCGAGCGACGCCTTGGCGCCGATCTCGCTGAACCCGTAGGCGGTCAGCAGGATGCCGCGGAGCGTCTCGCCGCGGAAGGCGGTGTCGCGCTGCTGGCTGATCGCCGCGAGCTCCTCCTCGAGGTCGGCGGTGTCGTCGCCGTCGGCCTCCGCCGCCTCGATCTGGGCCCGCAGCTCGCTCTGGGGCTCGCCGAGCTGCGCGTAGCTGAGGCCGCCGGTGCTCTGGCGCAGGTGCAGCCCGATGTACTCGTTGGCGTAGCACTCGGCCTCCTTCCCGGAGTCGAGGAGCCGCTCCTCCTCGGAGCCCGAGCCGTACTCGACGAGGCACTCGGCCTGGGCCTCCTCCTCGGAGAGCTCCTCGGCCGGCGTGAAGTAGATCTGCTGCTCCGAGAACTGCTCGGCGACGTAGTCGTCGGCGAAGTTCGCCTCGCCCTGCAGGACGATGCCGAAGATCAGGAGGAGCACGGCGATGCCGAGCCCTCCGATGCTGAACGCGAGATCCAGGGTCTTCCGCTTCATCGGGGTCCTCCTCCTGCCGCGGCCGCGCCGCGGCTCCGTCGTCCCGATCGACCCTACGGACGTCGCCCCGGCGGCCGTAGGGTCCCCCGGTAGCGTGACCGTGTGACCAACGTCCCGGGTGCGCCCTCCTCCACGTCCGCCGCCACGGTCCTCGTGGCACGCGACCTCGGCGTCCGGCGCAGCGACCGTTGGGCGCTGCGGGGCCTGTCGTTCGAGCTGCGGGCCGGGACGGTCACCGCGGTGATCGGCCCCAACGGCTCGGGCAAGTCGACGCTCCTGCACGCCATCGCCGGCCTGCTGCCCCTGGCATCCGGGCAGCTCGAGCGCCGAGGGCTCCCCGGCTCGGGCGCGGAGGTCGCCTACGTGCTCCAGGGCGCGGAGGTGCGAGAGCACCTGCCGATCTCGGTGCGCGAGGTGGTGACGATGGGCCGCTACGGCCGCCGCGGGCCGTTCCGCCCGCTGCGGGCCGAGGACCACGCCGTGGTCGACGCCGCCCTCGAGCGGTTGGAGGTCGCCGACCTGGCCGGGCGGCAGGTCCGGGAGCTGTCCGGCGGGCAGCGCCAGCGCGTCCTCGTCGCCCAAGGACTCGCCCAGGACGCGCCGGTGCTGCTGCTCGACGAGCCGGTCACCGGTCTCGACGTCGTGTCCCAACGGATCATCCTCGAGGTGATCGGACAGGAGCGCGACGCCGGGCGGCTCGTCGTCACCACCACCCACGACCTCGGCGATGCCGCGCACGCCGACCACGTGCTGCTCCTCGCCGGGCGGCTGGTCGCGTCGGGGCCGCCCGAGGACGTCCTCGTCTCGACGCACCTGGCGGCCGCCTACGGGCAGCGGCTCATCGCGCTCGGCGACAACGTGCTCATGCTCGACGACGCACCGCACCACGCCGACGAGGGTGAGGCCGTCCACCCCCATCCCGGGCATCACCACTGATCTCGCCCGCGGCGGGTAAGCAGCGACGATGAGCGACGCGACCGACATCATCGACGACGCCGACGAGCAGCGCTTCGTGTACCGCGAGGACGGGGCCGAGGCCGAGCTCACCTACCGCGCCGAGGGCGGCCGGCTGGTGCTCGACCACACCGGGGTCCCCGACGCCATGGGTGGCAAGGGCGTGGCCGCCCGCCTCGTCCAGTCCGCGATCGACCGGGCGGCCCGGTCCGGCGAGACCGTCGTCCCCCGCTGCCCCTACGTCCAGCGGTGGCTCGAGCGCCACCCGGACGAGGCAGGGCGCATCACGATCGACTGGGACGGCGCCGGGTCAGGATGATCCGGCGCGGCGCATCGGGGCGTTGGCGACCGCGCACACGTCCGCCGTGCCGAACATGCCCGCCTCGTCGAACAGGTCGCAGCGGCTGACCGCCACCCCGTCAGCGCCGACGTGGGCGCCGACCTCGAGGCCGACCCACTCGCCGGCGGGGAGCCGACCCAGGTAGAGGGTGATGTCGGCGTTGATGAACGCCAGGCCGCCGCCGTCGGAGTTGGCGAGCGGACTCGCGAAGTCCGCAGCGGCCGCGGCGCGGACGAACGGGCCCATCGGCTCGTCGTCGAGCAGTCCCCGCTCGTCGCGGAGCCACACCTGGCGCTGGGCGGGCGCGCCCATGCCCCGGCCGTCGATCGCCCGGATCTGCAGCGAGAGCGGCGTCGAGACGTTGACCGCCGGGTGGTCGACATCGTCGGGCGACGGCACGTCCCAGTCCGGCCGCGTCCAGACGTCGCCCTCGGGGTGCGCTCCGGTGCGCAGGAGCACGACCGTCGCGCGGGCGGCGTGGTGGCCGCCGACGTGCAGGTCCACCTCGACGACCCGCACCCGGCCGCCGTCGCGGACCCGCTGGTGCGTCGCCTCGACCGCTTCCATCGCGGGTGACCGGAACAGGTCGATCGTCAGCCGCGCCGGGCGGAACCCGTCGTCGGCGTGGTGCGCATCGACGGTGCGGGCGGCGATCGCGGCGAGCAGCCGCCCGTGGAGCATGTCGGCGGACCAGGGGCTGCGGGCCTCGGGTCGGGGCAGGTAGCGCCCGGACGGGTCGAGGTCGAAGAAGCCGGAGGTGCTCACGCCGGGCGGTCCGGGCCGGCGATCAGCTCGAGCACGGCGTCGTGCAGGCGCCCGTTGGTCGCCACGCCGCTGCCGTTGTCGGCGCCGTGGCGCCCCTCGGTGCAGCTGAACCGGCCGCCGGCCTCGGCGAAGATGACCGGCATCGGGGCGACGTCCCAGAGGGCGGCCTGGGGGTCGATCATCGCGTCCGCCCGGCCAGTGGCGACCATCAGGTAGCCGTACCCGTCCCCCCAGGTGCGCAGGTGCACGCCGGCGTCCTGCACCCGGGCCAGCAGGTCGTGAGGCCAGTTCGTCAGCCCGCTCGTCACGAACCACGCGTCGCGCAGCTCGGCGCGCTCGGAGACGTGCACCCGCTCGCCCTGGTGGAAGCACCCGAGCCCCCGACCGGCCCACACGGTCTCGCCGAGCGCCGGGATGTTGACGACCCCGATGAGCGGTCCGTGCTCGTCGTCGACCGCGAGCAGGTTGGAGTAGAGGGGCACGCGGTGGGTGAACGCCTTGGTGCCGTCGATCGGGTCGACGATCCACGTGCGGCCGCTGGTGCCCACGTGGTCGGCCTCCTCCTCGCCGCGGATCGTGTCGTCGGGGAACCGCTCGAGGACGCGCTCGCGGACGAGGCGCTCGGCGGCGCGGTCGGCGACGGTCACCGGGGTGCCGTCGGCCTTGTCGTCGACGTGGAGGTCCGGGTCCCGGAAGTGCTGGAGGGTGAGATCGCCGGCGGCCCGGAGGATCTCGACGGCGGTCTCGAGGAGGGCGGGATCGGCAGGCGGGGCGGTCGTGGGCGGCACCGGAGCATCTTGGCACCGGCCCGGTCAGGCGTCAGACTGACCGACGACTCGTCCAGGACCTTGGGGGGCCACCGTGACGACCGCCGAGCCGATCCTCTACAACCCGTTCGAGCCGGGCTACTTCGACGACCCCTACAGCCAGTTCGCCCGGCTCCGGGAGCTCGACCCCGTCCACGCCACCCTCGACGGCAACTGGATGCTCTTCCGCTACGACGACTGCTTCCGGGTCCTGCGGGACCCCTCCCTCAGCGTCGACGATCGCAACATCCGCCAGAGCCGCAAGGCCGAGCAGCTGGAGGCGCTGCGCGTGGAGGACCGCGGCGAGCCCTCCATGCTGGGCCTCGACCCACCCGACCACGACCGGCTCCGCCGCCTGGTGTCGAAGGCCTTCACGCCGCGCTCGATCGAGGCGCTGCGCCCTCGCGTCCAGGTGCTGGTCGACCGGGCGCTCGACCGGGTGGAACCCGACGGCCACATCGACCTCGTCGGCGACCTGGCCTTCCCCCTGCCGTTCCAGGTGATCTCGGAGATGCTCGGCATGCCCGAGGCCGACATGCTCCAGGTGCGCGACTGGTCGAACCAGATGGTGAAGACGCTCGACCCGGTGATCTCCGACGACGAGATCCGCGCGTCGATGGCGGCGAGCCTGGCGATGCAGGACTACCTCGGGGGCGTCATCTCGTGGAAGCGCGAGAACCCCGCCGACGACATGCTCACCGCGCTGATCCACGCCGAGGAGGACGGTGACCGGCTCACCACCACGGAGCTCATGTCGCAGGTGGCGCTGCTCTTCATCGCCGGGCACGAGACCACCGTCAACCTCATCGGCAACGGCACCCGGGCCCTGCTCCGCCACCGGGACCAGTGGGACGCACTCGTCGCCGAACCCGCCCTGATCATGCATGGCATCGACGAGCTGCTCCGGTTCGACCCGCCGGTCCAGATCTCGCGACGCATCGCGCTGGCGGACATGGAGATCGACGGCCGTCGCATCGAGGCGGGCACGTTCATGGCCACGGTCCTCGCGTCGGCCAACCGCGACCCGGCCAAGTGGGGCCCGACGGCCGACCGGCTCGACCTCAACCGCGCCGACGCCGGGCAGCACCTGTCGTTCGGCAGCGGGGTCCACTACTGCCTCGGCTCGTCCCTCGCGAAGCTCGAGGGCCAGGTCGCGATCGGGACGTTCGTGCGCCGGTTCCCCCACGCCACCCTCGACGACGTCCCGGCCCGCTGGAACGGGCGCATCAACCTGCGCGGCCTCGACGCGCTCCCGATCACCCTCCGCTGAGGGCCAGACTGGCGGGAGTGCCGAGCTCACCCCCGTCCTCCACCGTCGTCACCGTCCGCACCGCCGCGCTCGTCGTGGCGGTGCTCGCCGCCCTGGCCGTGGTGGCCGCCTCGGCGTCGTCGACCGACGCCTCGACCGCCGCCCCCGACTGGCCCACCGCCGAGCCGACCGGCGCCGGCGACGCCTGGGTCGACCCCGCGTCGGCGGGCCACCCGTGGGGCGACGCGGTCGACGGGCTGCTCACCTTCCGGGGCAACCCCACGCGCACGTTCCACGGCACCGGGCCGATGCCCGCCGACCCGGTCCGGCTCTGGCGGTACCCCGACGCGCCGATGTGCTCGGAGTCCGAGGTGGAGCAGGGCGACTACAGCGGCACCTTCGAGTGGTGCGGCACCGGTTGGACCGGCCAGCCGGCGGTGTTCGAGCGCGAGGGCCGCACGTGGGTGGTGTTCGGCGCCTACGACCGGTCGATCCACTTCCTCGACGCCGCCGACGGCAGCGAGATCATCCCCAGCTTCGAGACCGGCGACATCATCAAGGGCACCGTCACGGTCGACCCTGACGGCTACCCGCTCGTCTACAGCGGCTCCCGTGACGACCACATGCACGTCGTGGCGTTCGACGGCGAGGCGCCGAGGGAGCTGTGGACCTTCGACGCCAACTCGGTCGAGGGCGGCCTCTGGAACGACGACTGGGACGCGTCGCCCCTCGTCATCGACGACCACCTCATCCAGGGCGGCGAGAACTCGTTCTGGTACGTCTGGAAGCTCAACCGGGGCTACGCGCCGGACGGCTCGGTCACCGTCGACCCCGAGCTCGTGTTCACGGCGCCGGGGTGGGACGACGAGCTGCTCGACGACCTCGGCGACGAGCAGGTCTCGATCGAGAGCTCGATCGCCGTCTCCGGGGACGTCGCCTACTTCACGAACTCGGGCGGCCTCGTGCAGGGGTGGGACCTCTCGGGCCTGCGGGAGGGGCGCGACCCCGAGCGGGTCTTCCGGTTCTGGATGGGTGACGACACCGACGCCACGATCGTCGTCGACGACGAGGGCATGCTGTACGTGGCCAGCCAGTACGAGCGCTCGACGGCGCGCGCCGACGAGGTGGGCCAGATCGTGAAGCTCGATCCGTCCCGGCCCGACGACCCGGTCGTGTGGTCGGTCCACGACCCGGACCGCAAGGGCGTGTGGGCCACGCCGGCCATCCACCGCGACGTGCTCATCGTGCCCACCGACGGGGGTCGCGTCATGGCCCTCGACCGGGCCACCGGCGAGGAGCGCTGGGAGATGTTCCTGCGCGGCCCCACGTGGCAGTCGCCGGTGGTCGTCGACGACGTCCTCGTCCAGGGCGACTGCCGGGGCGGCGTGCTGCGCGGCTTCGACGTCCGCGACACCAGCCGGGTGCCGCCGCAGCTGTGGACGGTCGAGCTCGGTGGGTGCATCGAGTCCACGCCGGCGGTGTGGGACGGCCGGATCTACGTCGGCACGCGGGGTGGCTTCGTGCACGCCGTGGGCGAGCGCACCGACGAGCCGGTCGTGGTGGTGCCCGGGGGTCGCTGACCCCCGTGGTCAGGCGCCCGGGGTGACCTGGATGCGCGAGCGCACGAAGTCGCCGAGGCCGACTGGCTGCCCGTCGATCTCGATGATGGCCGTGCCGTCGGGGCCCACGGCGGCCACGGTGCCCACCGAGCCGGGCACGACGGAGGATTGCTCGAGGAACTCGAGCAGGCCGTCGGTGAACTCGAGCTCCTCGGTGATGCGGCGCACGGTGAAGGTGGCGCCGACCTCGACGGTGTCGAGCGTGGTGGTGGCGGGGTCGGCGACGTAGGCCGACCCCGGGATGGGGTTGCCGTGCGGGCAGGTCGTCGGCTCACCGAGGACCCGGCTCATGGCCTCCTCCACCGACTCGGAGATGACGTGCTCCCAGCGGCCGGCCTCCTGGTGCGCCTCCGCCCACGAGAGCCCGAGCATGTCGGTGAGGAAGCGCTCGGCCAGGCGGTGGCGACGCACGACGGTGGTGGCCAGCTCGTGTCCGTAGAGCGTGAGGCGGATCGTGCGGTCGACCTCGACGAGGCCCTCGGCCTGCATCCGACGGATCATCTCGGAGACCGCGGGACGGGAGACCTCGAGGCGCTCGGCGATGCGGGCCTGGATGACCTCCACCTCGTCCTCGGCGAGCTCGTAGATGGCCTCGCAGTACTCCTCGAACGCCGGGTGGTACTCGGGCGTCTTGTAGGGAGCCATGGGCGCGAGCGTACCGGGAGGCGTCCTCGTCGGCATGGCGTTCGGGCCGCGGCGACCTGGCCGACGCCCTGTCGACGCACGTCACCCGGGGCCGGCTGGGGCGGAGCGGCGCCGTGGGGGTAGCGTCGTCTGCCGATGGACACCACCGTGCCGGCCGCGCCCACCGTCGCCCACCCGCCGCGCTCCGACGCCGACCGCGCCATGCGGCGGCTCCTCCGGCTCCCCGTCGACGGGCCGAAGACCAGCATCCTCGGGGCCGAGGGTGCCTTCCAGAAGTCGATCGCCATCTCCGCGGCCCGGTGCCTGTTCACCTACGTCCTCCTGCCGGTGCTGCGCCCGCTCGTCGACCTCTCCGGTGGCGTCGGTCCGGTCCTCGGCCTCCTCGTCGGCGCGGTGTCGATGGTCGCCATCGCGTTCTCGGTGCGCCGGTTCTTCGCCGCCGACCACAAGTACCGGTGGCACTACACCGTCGTCGGCGGCGGGATCTTCGTGCTGCTCGTCTGGCAGTCGGTCCTCGACGTCCAGGCCCTGCTCGCCTGAGCCTCATCTGCGCCCGGCCGGTGCCGATCACCGGGCCATGAAGCGCTTCAACTGCGGTGATGTCGTCCCGGGCTGCGATGCCTCCTTCCTCGCGGCCCACGAGGGCGAGATCCTCCAGGCCGTCGGCCAGCACGCCGCCGCCGACCACGGGCTCGCCGAGGTGAGCGACGAGCTCGTCTCCGCCGTGCGGGCCGCGATCGTCGACGCGTGACCGCGTTGGAGGGTCGCCGGCCGGACGATGCCGGGTCCCTCCCGCTGGACGCGGCGATCGCCGGCGACGGCGTCCGCACGGTCGTGCAGCCGATCGTCGACCTCGTGCGCGGCCAGGTCACGGGCTACGAGGCGCTGACCCGCTTCGACCTCGTCCCCGGGATCGGCCCGGACCGCTGGTTCGACGCCGCCGCCGAGAGCGGGCTCTCGGCCGAGCTCGAGGCGACCACGCTGGCGCGCGCCCTCGAGCGCCGTCACGACCTCCCGGCCAACTGCTTCCTCACCGTGAACGTCGAGCCCTCGTCGCTCGCCCACCCGCGGGTGGCCGCCGTGCTCCAGCAGGCGGGCGACCTCCGGGGTGTCGTGCTCGAGCTCACCGAGCACCGGCCCATCCACGGGGTGCAGCTCGCCCCCGTGCTGCGCCGCTACCGCGGTGCGGGGGCGCGGATCGCCGTCGACGACGCCGGCGCCGGCTACGCCGGGCTCCAGCAGATCCTCGAGCTCCGCCCCGACTTCCTGAAGCTCGACCGCAGCCTCGTGACCGCCGTCGACCGCGACCTGGCCAAGGCCGGCCTGGTCGAGATGCTCGGCCTGTTCGCCGATCGCATCGACGCCTGGGTGATCGCCGAGGGCCTGGAGACCGACGCCGAGGTGGAGCGCGTCGCCGACCTCGGCGTCCCGCTCGGTCAGGGCTGGGCCCTCGGCCGTCCCGACGACGACTGGGCGGCGACGTCCTCCCCCTCACGCCGCCCCCGGCCGACCGACTCCCCGCTGCACCCGCTCCTCCACCGTCCGGTGACGGCCCCCGCGGTCGACCCCGACGCGGCGCGCCGCCTGCTCGCCGGTTCCGACGCCCCCTACGTGGTGCTGCTCGACGAGTCGGAGCACCCGACCGGCGTCGTCGACACGGGCGCGGCCCTGGACGGGACCGTGCGCGCAGCGCTCCGGGTGAACCTGCGCGACAGCCCGGTCGCCGTGGCCCGGCGGTTGGCCGTGCGCGGCACCCGCGAGGACGTCCTCGTCATCGACGATGCCGGCCGCTTCGTCGGCGCGGTCAGCGTGGAGCGGCTGCTCGTGGCCCTCGCCGACGGGGTCGAGCCCCGCGCCAGCTGAGGCTCAGCGGCCGGCGCTGAAGCTCGCGGCCCGCTCGTCGACCAGGACGGTGGCCGGGCGGTCGGTGATCTCGACCGGGGTGGTCACGCCCCGAGCGGTGGAGCGGACCCGCATCACCTCGGGCTGGACGAGGGCGAGCACCACGACCCCGGCGGCGACCGTGGCGGCCAGGCCCGACGGGCCCCAGGCCAGGCCCGCGGCGACGGCGGCGACCAGCAGCTGGGCGCCGATCGTGACCTGGCGTGAGAGCTCGCGGCGGTCCTCGAACCGACGGTGGAAGTCGTAGAGCGCCTCGTGGGTGGTGAGCCGGGCGCCGGCGAAGATGGCCAAGCCCCGGGTGAGCCCGAAGAGCGTGCCCAGGGCGGCGGCCACCAGCGGCCGCCCGGTGAGCGCCGCGGCGGCGACGGTGAGGTAGACGCCGGCGGTGACGATGTAGGTGGCGAGCCCGACGCCGATCTGCCAGCCGAACCCGCCGCCGTAGACCCAGGAGCGGAACCGGGTGAGCCAGGTCTCGTTCACCTGGCGGCCGTGGCCGGGCAGGTCGAGGCCCAGGATGCGGGCGTCGAAGGCCGCGGCGAGGACGGCCAGCGCCGCGAGGGTGCCGAGAGCGGTGGTTGTGGGCAGGTCGAGCCCCCCGACGAGCGCCGCGGCGACGGCGGCACCGAGGCCGAGGGTGATGCCGCCGACCACGGCGCCGACGAGGAACCAGGCGACGGTGACGGGGTACGACCGGTCACGAGAGGCCTCGGTGACCGGCGTGATCGTCGAGAGCATCGAGACGCCGCACGGGGACCAGGTGGAGCGGACGGCGGCGACGACCGCGACGACGGCCGCGAGGGCGAGGGTGGCGTCCATGCGGCGCGAGCCTAGCGAGAGGTGCGGCAGCATGGTCGCCGAGGAGGTCGGATGCCCCACCACGACGACGAACCCGAGCTCGACGGGATCCTGCGCGCCATCCTGACCAGCCGGGTCTACGAGGTCGCCACCGACACGCCGCTCGATCCGGCCCCCCGCCTGTCGCGGCGCCTCGGTGCCTCGGTGATGTTCAAGCGGGAGGACCTGCAACCGGTCTTCAGCTTCAAGCTGCGCGGCGCGCACAACAAGATCGCCCACCTCAGCCCCGACGAACGGGCCCGTGGCGTCATCACCGCGAGCGCCGGCAACCACGCGCAGGGGGTCGCCTACTCGGCGCGGCACCTCGGGATCCCGGCGCGGATCGTGATGCCCGAGACCACGCCGGCGATCAAGGTCGACGCCGTGCGCGCCTTCGGCGCCGAGGTGATCCTCTGGGGTGACAGCTACACCGACGCCCAGGAGCACTGCGACCGGCTGGTCGCCGAGGCCGGCATGACGTTCGTCCACCCGTTCGACGACCCGCTCGTCGTCGCCGGCCAGGGCACGATCGCTGACGAGGTGGTCCGCCACGCCACGAGCGGCCTTGACGCCGTCTTCGTCCCGGTCGGCGGCGGCGGCCTCATCGGGGGGATCGGGGCCTACCTGAAGGCGGTCGTCCCCGAGGTGAAGGTGATCGGCGTCGAGTCGATCGAGGCCGACGCGATGTCGCGGTCGCTCGCGGCGGACGAGCCGATCGAGCTCGACGAGGTGGGGATCTTCGCCGACGGCGTCGCCGTCCGGAAGGTGGGGCGCTACACGTTCCCGCTCGTCCGTCGGGTCGTCGACGAGATCGTCATCGTCCGCAACGACGAGATCAGCGCGGCCATCAAGGACGTGTTCGAGGACACCCGCACGATCGTCGAGCCCGCCGGCGCGCTGTCCGTCGCGGGCATGAAGCACTGGGCGCGCACCCACGACGTCGCCGACCGCCAGCTCGTCGCCGTCCTCTCCGGGGCGAACATGAACTTCGACCGGCTGCGCTTCGTCGCCGAGCAGGCCGAGCTCGGCGAGAACCGCGAGGCCCTGTTCGCGGTCACGATCCCCGAGCGGCCCGGAGCGTTCCGCGACTTCTGCGCCACGCTCGGCCGCCGGGTGATCACCGAGTTCAACTACCGGCTCAACAGCCGGGACGAGGCGAACATCTTCGTCGGCGTCGCGGTGGCGTCCCGCGCCGACGCCAGCGAGCTGGCCGGCCTCCTCCGGGACAAGGGCTACGACACGATCGACCTGTCCGACGACGACGTGGCCACGCTCCACGTCCGCCACATGGTCGGCGGACGCCCGCCGGGGGTGCTCGACGAGGTCGTGTTCCGCTTCGAGTTCCCCGAGCGCCCCGGTGCGCTCATGCGCTTCCTCGAGACGCTCGGGGGGCGCTGGAACATCAGCCTGTTCCACTACCGCAACCACGGCGCCGACGTGGGCCGGGTCCTCGCCGGCTTCGAGGTGCCGCCGGCCGAGCGCGAGGAGTTCCGCGCCTTCCTCGACGTGCTCGGCTACCCCGCTCAGGACGAGGTCGGGAACGTGGCCTACGAGGCCTTCCTCACCCGCGCCGGCCTCCGCCGCCCCTGACGGCGCGTCCGTCCTCGACACCCGCCCCACCGCGCCCGACCCGACCCGGCCCGGCCCGTTGGGCGCGGCATCCGGCGCATGTGACGCCAACCGCGCCCGACCCCGGGCCTGAGGATGCGGGGCGGGTGATGCGGGGCGCGCGTCGGACGCGGGACGGTGTCAGTCGTCGTCGATGTCGGTGCGGCCCTCGTCGAAGTAGTCCTGGGTCTGCACCGGTTCGGTCAGCGTGGTGACGACCCCGCCGAGGTTGGCGACGACCCGCTTCAGGTAGCGGTGCAGCACGGCGCGGGGCACGGCCCAGTGCCCCGGCTCGTCGGAGTGCATGAACTCGCGGATGCGCGCCTCCTCGGCCACGCGCATCGCGTCGGCGCGCGCCCGGAAGGCGGCGATCCGGTCCGGGTCCGGGTCGACGATGAGCTCGGCGACCTCGTCGACCATCTCCGAGATCGCCCGCAGGCCGCTCGCGTACTCCTCCCGGTCGTCGGCCTCGGCGAACGAGACCCCCTCGCCGGCCATGTCCCAGATGTTCTTGGCCTGGTCGCCGATGCGCTCGATCTTCTTGATGAGCAGCGTGTAGCCGAGCACGTCGCCGATGTCGTCGCCGCCGTGGACGGCGACGTGGACGATGAGCTCGCGGCGCAGCTCCTGCTCGGCCCGGTTGATCCGCTCGTCGGTGGCGTGCAGGTCGTCCGCGACGTCACCGGCGGGGACCCCGTCGACGAGAGCCGACGTCGCGAGGTCGAAGGAGTGGCGAGCGTCGTGGAGCATGTCGACCACCCGCTGGGTGATCTGCTCCATCCCGGACTCGCCTCGGCGGAAGAACGACAGGACCATCTCGGATGCCTTTCAGCCGAGGACGACGATGCCGATGATCGGCACCACGATGAACGTACCGAACACGTACCCGATGGCCCACCGCGTGCGCCGTGCGGCGAGGTCGGCGAGGGCCTCGGCGGCCCGGATCGGGAGGAAGCGGACCGCCCGCACCGGGTAGATGATCAGGATGCCGCTGACGTTGAACAGCGTGTGGACGAAGGCGATGGTGAGCGCCTCCGGTCGGCTCGCGGCCATCGCAGCGAGCAGCGCGGTGATCGTCGTGCCGACGTTGGCGCCGAGGGTCACCGGGTAGGCGTTCGGCAGGCTGAGCACCCCGGCGGCGGCGAGCGGGATGAGGATCGACGTCGTGATGCTCGATGACTGCACCGCGACGGTGATGACGACGCCGAGGAGCATGGCCATCACGCCGCCGCCCTTGGCCAGCATGGCGTTGAGCGACCGCTCGACCCGGTCGGCGACCAGCTGGCGCATGTTCTTCGTGATGAACGTGAGCGCGACGAGGATGATCGCGAGGCCGATCCCGACCATCACCAGGCCGAGGGCCGTCCCGTGCACGGTGCCGTCGAGGGTCTCGAGGACGGCGTCGACCGGCCTCTCCACCCAGGCCTTGACCGGGCTGCGGAACTCGGCGCCCGACGACCCGACGAGTGCCTCGCTCATCGCCTCGGCGATCGTGGCGAGCACCCCGGTGGCCAGCTCGAGCGGGAAGAGCAGGATCACCGTGAAGATGTTGAAGAAGTCGTGGACGGTGGCCGCGGCGAAGGCCCGGCGGAACTCGGCGCCCTGACGCACGTGCCCGAGCGACACGAGGGTGTTGGTGACCGTCGTGCCGAGGTTGGCGCCCATGATCATCGGGACGGCGGCGTCGACGCCGAGCGCCCCCGAGGCGACGAGGCCGACGATCACCGACGTGCTCGCCGACGACGACTGGACGAGCACCGTGGCGAGGATGCCGACGAACAGTCCGGCGAGGGGGTTCGTGACACGGGAGAACAGCTGCTCCTGGACGTCGCCGCCCATGGTGGAGATGCCGGTCTCGAGGGACCCGACGCCGACGAGGAAGAGGTAGATCAGCGCCACGACCAGGGCGGCGCGCGCCGGCGTGGGCAGCTGCAGCCGCGCGGCGTGGCTGTCGGGTGTGTGGGTGCTCATGTCTCCCGCGGCACGAGGCCGGTCGGCTGTCGGGTGAGAGGACCCGCCGGTGGCCGGCGTGCGCATGGACCTCGTCCGCGCAAGCTACCGGACGCAGCGCGGCGCGCTCACAGTCGGCGTCAGAGCAACCCGGCCCGTGCGGCTCGTCGGCGGGCACGTTCGAGTGAGGCGTCGACCTCGTCGGGGTCGTCGCCGTAGCCGAGCGCGACCCGGCGCATCGCCTGGGCGTGGGCTGCGGTGGGGTCGCGGCCGACGTCGGCGAAGAACCCGCTCAGCTCGATCTGCGCGAACCCGTGCACCAGGGCCCAGCACATCTCGCCGGCGAGGGCCACGTCGTCGACGGCCCACCGCCCCGACGTCCCGCACCGCTCGATGCGGTCGAGCAGCAGGGCGAAGGTGGCCAGCGCGGCCTCGGCGTCCTCGGCGGTGTCGTGGGCGGTGACGCCGATCTCGGACCCGAACATCGCCCGGTAGAGGTGCGGCTCGTCGAGCGCGAACCGCCGGTAGGCCCACGCCTGGCTCATCCAGTCGGCGACGGGGTCATCGGTGATCCGGGGTCCGGCGAGCGCCTCGGCGAACCGTCGGAAGCCCTCGCGCCGCACGTGTCCGAGGACGTGGTCCATCCCGCCGAAGTGCGTGTAGACGACCATCGTCGACGCGCCGACCTCGTTGGCCAGGCGGCGTGCGGACACCGCCGCGGGGCCCTCCTCGGCGAGGACCCTCGCTGCGGCCTCGATGAGGCGGATGGCGACGTCGGGGTCCGGCTTCTTCGCGCACATGGTTGACCGATCATAGATCACAGCGTTATACATAACGGTGTCATCCACCAGGAGGGGACCGATGACCGATGCGATCACGACGACGAGCAAGTGGCTCACCGGGCTGCACGCCCCGCTGCCGGCCGAGGTCACCGCGACCGAGCTGCCCGTGAGGGGGACGCTGCCGGAGGCGCTCGAGGGGCGCTACCTGCGCAACGGGCCGAACCCGCTCGGGCGACAGGACCCGGCCACCTACCACTGGTTCACCGGGGACGGCATGGTCCACGGCATCCAGCTGCGGGGCGGGCGGGCCGAGTGGTACCGGGCCCGGTGGGTCCGGTCGACGTCGGTCTCCCAGGCGCTCGGCGAGGAGCCGGTGCCGGGGGAGCGCCACGGCGGCATGGAGACCGCGAACACCAACGTCATCGGCGTCGGCGGCCGCACCTTCGCCGTCGTCGAGGCCGGCGCCCGCCCGGTCGAGCTCGACCACGAGCTCGAGACCATCTGCCACAGCGACCTCGACGGGACGCTGCCCAACGGCTTCACGGCCCACCCGAAGGTCGACCCGGCCACGGGGGACCTGCACGCCATCGCCTACCACTGGGCGCTGCCCCACCTGCAGTACGTGGTGGTCGGGCCTGACGCCAGGGTCCGCTCGGTCGAGGCGATCGAGGTGCCCGGCAGCCCGATGGTCCACGACTGCTCGATCACCGAGCGGTGGATGGTGGTCTACGACCTCCCGGTGGTGTTCTCCATGGACGACGCCGCCCGCGGGGTGCGCTTCCCCTACGCCTGGAGCGACGACTACGGGGCGCGTGTGGGGGTGCTGCCGCTCGGTGGCAGCGGGGCCGACGTGCGGTGGTTCGAGGTCGAGCCGAGCTACGTCTTCCACCCCCTGAACGCCTACGAGGACGGCGACCGCGTGGTGCTCGAGGTCGTGCGCTGGGGCCGCATGTTCGACCGCGTGCGCACCGGGCCCGACGAGTCGACGCCGTTGCTGCACCGCTGGACGCTCGACCTCGCCACCGGTCGCGTGACCGAGGAGCAGCTGAGCGACGTGGCCTTCGAGTTCCCCCGGGTGGACGAACGTCGGGTCGGGCGACCCCACCGCTACGCCTACGGCACGACCGTCGGCGCGGACGACGGTGGGGGGGTCGGCTTCGCCGGCCAGCTCGTCCGCCACGACCGGGTGGCGGGCACCGCCGAGGTCGTCGACCTGGGGCCCGGCCGCACGTCGGGGGAGTGGGTGATGGTCCCGAGCGACGTCGACGCCGCCGAGGACGACGGCTGGCTGATGAGCCTGGTCCACGACGCGACGACCGACCGCAGCGAGCTGGTCGTGCTGCCGGCGGCCGACCCGGGCGCGGGCCCGGTGGCGGCGGTCGAGCTGCCGAACCGCGTCCCCCTCGGCTTCCACGGCAACTGGGTGGCCGACCGATGAGCGCCGCGTCCCAGGACCTCCTCGCCGGCTGGAGCATCGGCCGGTCCGCGGACGTCGAGTGGGTGCCGTGGGGTTCGGGAGGGTCGGCCTGGGCCAAGGTCCTCGCCTCGGGCGACGGCTACCACCTCGCGCTCGTGGAGGCCACGCCCGGCTACCGCGGCGATCGACACGTCCACGACCACACCGAGATGCTGCACGTGGTGGCGGGGGAGGTCGAGACCAACGGCGAGGTCCTCGGCCCGGGGGACGGCTACGTCGCCGAGGCCGGCTCCGAGCACGTCACGTTCTCCAGCCCCGGGGGCGCCACCTACCTGTCGATCTTCCGGCTCTGAGGCCGGGACGCGACGGGGCCCGGCCGTCGACCGGCCGGGCCCCTGGTGTCGCGTGGCGACGCGCTGTGGCGAGTCAGTCGGCGGCGATGAACGTCTGGTGCCACCTCACGGTCGCACCCGGCGTGCCGGTGCCACCGGTGCCGTCGGGGAAGCCCCACGTCGGGATGCCGTGGACGTCCTCGCGGTAGCCGACGAGCGTCGGCGTGGCCACGTTCCAGACGACCGGGACCTGCTCGGCGGTGATCCGGCTGATCGTCTCGATCGCCGCGTACCGGTCCTCGAACTCCGCCGACGTGCGGAGCTGGTCGAGGGCCGCGTCGACCTCGGGATCGGTGAAGTTGGTGAAGTTGCCGGGCGTGCTCGGCACCGCGCCGAAGAAGCTCTGCAGCGAGGTGAGCGGATCGCCGTCGCCACCGCCGGCCCGGAAGCAGGCGAGGTCGAAGTTGCCGCGGAACGGCGGGTCCGTGTCGGCGCCGCCGACGACGTTGGTGATCATCGCGGCCTGCTCGACCTGCTCGAGCTCGAGCTCGATGCCGATGTCGCCCCAGATCGACTGGAGCAGCTGGGCGCCGGCCACGAGGCTCGGGTCCGGCTGGCACTCGTAGGGGATCACGACGGGCTCGCCCGGGGCCTTGCCGTCGGAGCGCTCGGGATCGTCGATGTACTCCTGGACGAGGGCGCGCGCCGCCTCGAGGTCCTGTCCGTTCGCGCCGGGGTAGTCGGCCACGGCGTCGGCGGAGTACCACGGGCTGTCCTGGCTGAAGAACCCGTTGGCCGGCGGCACCAGGCCGTCGTCGTTGCGGACGGCGGCCATCGCCTCCTGGTCGTTGGAGTACGCGAGGGCCTGGCGGATGCGCAGGTCGTCGAGCGGCGGGTTCAGCGTGTTGATCACGGTGACCGACGACGTGTTGCCGACGAACAGGTTGGCGCCGTGGGTGCCGGCGTCGACCATCTCGAGGACGGCCTTCACGCTCGGGCCACGCAGCGTCTGCATGACCTGGATGTCGTCGGACTGGAGGCTCGCGATGCGCGAGTCGTCGTCGGGGATCGGCCGGAACTCGATCTCGTCGAGGTACGGCAGCTGGTTCCCCTCCTCGTCGGTGAACCAGTAGTTCTCGTTGCGGGTGACGATCAGCCGGTCGTCGCGCGTCCACGACTCGAACACGAACGGCCCGGTGCCGACCGGGGCCTGGCCGAAGGCCTCCTGGCCCATCGACTCCCACGCCTGGCGGGAGACCGGCCAGCCGATGTCACCACGGAGCAGGTCGGGGAAGGCGGCGTTCGGCTCGGAGAGCGTGTACCTGACCGTCATGTCGTCGACGATCTCCATGCCGGTGACGCCGAACGAGTCGAGGTCGGCCCGGTTGCGGGAGTCCGTCGGGTAGTGGAGCGTGTCGAAGTTCCACTTCAGCGTCTCGGCGTCGAGGGGCGTGCCGTCGTGGAACTGCACGCCGTCGCGCAGGCCGACGGTCCACTCCGTCAGGTCCTCGTTCGCCTCGAGGGACTCAGCGAGGAACGGGCGGAACTCGCCGTTCTCGTCGAGGCCGACGAGCGGGTCGTAGAGCGACAGCGCCACGGTCAGTCCCGGGTTCGAGAACTGGCCCTCGACCGGGTCGTAGGTGTTGGTCTCCGCCTCGATCCCGACGACGAGCTTGCCGCCGTACTGCGGCGCCGGCGCGTCCTCGTCGCCCCCCTCCTCGTCGCCGCCGGCCTCGCCGGACTGCAGCATCGTGGTGTCGCTCGACTCCTCGCCGCCCCCGTCGTCGTCGCCGCACGCCGCGGCGAGCAGCCCGAGGGCCGCCAGGACAGCGAGCACGCGCCAGAGCTGGCGTCGTGAGTGCCTCATCTTCAGTTCTCCCCGTTGGATTCTCCCGGCCACCCCGGCCGGGCGCTTGTGATCGTAGTCACAGGTGACGCGGGGCACGGAATTGGGGCCGTGACCGGACGTCACCGCCGTCGTACCCTCGTTCCATGAGCGTTCCGGTGCCCCTCGACGCCCTCGCCGCCGCGGTCGATCGCTACGGCGAGGTCGCGCTGGTCGTGACCGTCGGCGACGACGGCCGTCCCCACACGGTGTCGGCGCCGGTGCGCGTCGGTTCCTCCGAGCTCGAGATCGAGGTCGGTCGCACCTCGGCCCGCAACGCCATCGCCCACCCCGCGGTGGCCGTGGTGTGGCCGCCGGTGGCCACCGACCCGGACCACCTGCTCATCGTCGACGGCGACGCCGTCGTCACCGCCGGCGGCGGCCAGGAGCAGGGCGGCACCCTCCGCGTGCACCCCACGCGCGCGGTGCAGCACCGGCGGGCCGACGCCGACCCCTCGCTGCCCAGCTGCATCCCGATCGAGGAGTGAGCCCCGGGCCGCGCTCGTAGGCTCGGCGGGCAGCGGCTCGTCCGGGCCGCGAGGGAGGAGCCCGCCATGACCGATCCCACGCCGATGGAGCACCGCCGCCTCGGGCGATCAGGCCTCCAGGTCAGCGTGCTGTCCTTCGGGTCCTGGGTGACGTTCGGCTCCCAGCTCGACACCGGGCTCGCACGCGACTGCCTCGCCGCCGCGTACGACCGCGGGGTCAACTTCTTCGACAACGCCGAGTCCTACGCGGGGGGCGAGTCCGAGCGGATCATGGGGAGGGCCATCGCCGAGCTCGGCTGGCCGCGCCACAGCTACGTCGTGTCGACCAAGTTCTTCTGGGGCATCCACGGCGAGATGGTCAACATGCGGAACACCCTCAACCGCAAGTACCTGCACCAGGCGATCGACGGGTCGCTCGAGCGGTTCGGGCTGGAGTTCGTGGACCTCGTGTTCTGCCACCGGCCCGACCCCGACACCCCGATCGAGGAGACGGTGTGGGCGATGTCCGACATGATCGAGTCGGGCAAGGCGCACTACTGGGGCACCTCGGAGTGGAGCGCGGACGAGATCCGCGCCGCCTGGGAGGTCGCCGAGCGCCACCACCTGCACAAGCCGATGATGGAGCAGCCGCAGTACCACATGTTCGAGCGCCGGAAGGTCGAGCGGGAGTACGCCCGCCTCTACGAGGACATCGGCCTCGGCCTCACCACCTGGAGCCCCCTGGCGTCGGGCCTGCTCACCGGCAAGTACGTCGACGGCATCCCCGAGGGCAGCCGGGCCACGCTGCCGGGCTACGAGTGGCTCCGCGACCTGGTGACCGATCCGGATCGCAACGCCGTCGTGCGCGACCTCCTGCCCATCGCCGAGCGGCTCGGGGCCACGATGTCCCAGCTCGCCATCGCCTGGTGCGCGGCGAACCCCCGCGTGTCGACGGTGATCACCGGCGCCAGCCGGGTGGAGCAGGTGGAGGAGAACCTCGGCGCCCTCGACGTGCTCGCGCAGCTCACCCCGGAGGTCATGGACGAGATCCGCACGGTCCTCCGTCGGGTCGGCTGACGTCAGCAGCGACCGCTCTACAGGCCCCTGATGTCAGCACGGCCTCATCCGGCGGCGTAGCCTGCCGATCGGGAGCTGACCGGGGATCGGTGCGGGGAGCGAAGGGAGATCCGGATGGGTGCAGCGAAGCAGGTCCGACGGCGACCGGACGACCGCCGGGCCGAGATCGTCGAGGCGGCGCGCGGCGTCTTCCTGCGCGGCGGCTACGACGGCTTCGCCCTGGCCGAGGTCGCGGCGGCGGGCGAGGTGTCGAGGGGCTCGATCTACCGGTACTTCCCATCCGGTCGCGCCGACCTCTTCGTCGCCGTGCTCGACCAGGTGGTCGGCGAGCTCCACGAGCGCCTGCGCTACGCGGCGTCGGTGCCGTTCTCGCCCGCCACCCGGATGGAGCACGTCATCGGGGCGCTCTTCGCCTACTTCCAGGACGACCCCGACGCCTACCGCGCGCTGTTCCGCGACGTCTGGTCGACGGGGGAGCCCGAGATCGAGGCCGCAGGGCTCGCGGCCCGCGCCCTGCTCACCTCGGAGATCGCCGGGGTGATCGCCGACGCCGAGCTCGACGTGGCCGAGCTGACGGCCGCCGCCTCGGGCATCCTCGGGTTCGCGCTGGCCACCGTCGACCTGGCGCTGCGTGGCGAGGTCGAGGCCGAGGCCGCGTGGCGGGTCACCTGCGCCTACGCCACGTCGCAGCTCGCCTGAGGCGGTTCAGCGGACGACGCTGAGCGTCGGGCGGGTGGCCCGGGGCAGGGCGTCGATCGGGAGCTCGGCCCGCACCGTCGTCCCCTCACCCGGCCCGGTCGTGACCCGGAGCCGGCCGCCGAGGAAGCCGGCCAGGCTCTCCATGGACGACAGGCCCCGCCCGCCGGCCGGCGGCCGTGCCATGCCGACCCCGTCGTCGCCGACCTCGACCCGCAGCACGTCGCGCTCGACCTCGATCGCGACGCGCACGGCGGTGGCACGGGCGTGGCGCCACACGTTGGTCGTCGCCTCCTGGACGATGCGCATGACGATCGCCTCGGTGCGCCAGTCGAGCGTGAGGTCGGGGTCGACGTGCAGGTCGAGGGCCGGACGTCGCCCGCCGGCGAACACGTTCTCGACGTAGGCCCGGATGGGTGCGGCCAGGCCCTGCGAGGTCGTCTCGCAGGTGTCGAGCGGCTTCACCGCGAGCGAGAAGCGGCGCAGTGCGTCGGCCTGCTTGCCGAGGTCGTGGCGGACCCGGGCGGCGGCCTGGGTGGCCGAAGCGGTGGCGCCCGAGGAGCCGGCGTCGTCGAGCGACGCGCTGATGGTGGCCATGGCGGTGTAGAGCGACACCGCCTGGGCGTGGAGGTGGGCGGCGACGCGGTGGCGTCCGGCGTCCATGTGGTCCATGACCTCCGAGAGGATCTCGCCCCGCTCGATCGCGGCCCGCTCGACCTCGCGGTAGAGGCGCGTCGTCTCTCGGGCGGACAGGAGGTGGCGGACGGCGGAGAGCGCGAGCAGCGAGCTCAGCGCGACGAAGGCGAGGGTGGTGACCCAGTCGTGCTCCCGGCGCGCCCAGGCGACGCCGGCGATGACCGGCACGGCGACGAGCACGCCGACGATGACCACCGACTGGCGGCGCACCTGCGCCGCGGCGGGCAGGCGCTCGAGGCCGGTCGCCGGGGTGCGGGTGGAGAACAGGAAGAAGACGATGATCATCCCGAGCGAGGCGGCCTGGGCCATCAGCGCCGGGCCGCCGGGGGCGGGGAACCCGCTCAGCGCGTGGTGGATCTGGGCGATGGCGGCCAGCACCCCGGCCAGGCCGAGGACCACGCCGGCGGTGGCGGTGGCCCGCTCGTCGTGGCGCGTGCGCGCCCGGATCGCCAGCGCGACGAAGAGGCCGTGGAAGGAGCCGATCAGCCACACCCCGGACGAGACGGTGAACCAGGCGTCGGGGTGCGTGACGACCTGGCGCCCCCAGACGAGGGCGAGCGGCGTCGTCGCCGCGATCGTGGCCATGAGGAGGTCGATGGCATCGACGAGCGCGGCCCGCTCGCCGGAGCGCCGTCGGAGGATGAGCGAGTTGGCGGCGATGAGCACGACGATGGCGACGACCGAGCTCACCGGGCTCCAGTCGGTGGCCGGGTCCCACCCGTCCGCGGCGCGCGCCCGCAGGGAGTAGCTCATGAACGTGCCGAACGCGGCGGAGCCGGCCCACAGACGCCAGACGTGGCGGTCGCCGGGGGCGGCCCGCACCGACGCGACGAGGGCCAGCACCAGGATGGGCACGGCGTAGAGGAGCCCGGCGAGCAGCAGGGCGTCGAGGTACTCGTGACGACCGTCGACGGACCACCACAGCACCCCGCAGAGCGGGACCGTCGACGCGGCGTAGACCATGCCGGCGCGCCGGAGCGCCGCGGGGACGACGAAGCGGTCGTGGGGCATGCGGTCCTCCCGGGTGCGAACCGGCAGAACCATAGACGTGACTGCAGTCACACGCCGCATCGTCGCCGCCTGACCACGCAACGTGCCCATGGAGGTGGGCGGGGCCTCGCCCCGGTCAGCGCTCCGGGAGGGAGACGACGGTGAAGAAGAACTCGTCGATCTGCTGGACCACCCGCACGAACTGGGCGAAGTCGACGGGCTTCGTCACGTAGGCGTTGGCGTGGAGGTCGTAGCTGCGGACGATGTCCTCCTCGGCCTGGGACGTGGTGAGGATGACCACCGGGATGCGCCGCAGCTCCGGGTCGGCCTTGACCTCGGCGAGCACCTCGCGCCCGTCGCGCCGGGGCAGGTTGAGGTCGAGCAGGACGAGGTCGGGCTTCGGGGCGTCGGCGAACTCGCCCTCCTGGCGGAGGAACGTCAGCGCCTCGTCGCCGTTGACCGCGATGTGGAGGTTGTTGACGAGCTTCGACTGCTCGAGGGCCTCCTTGGCGATCACGACGTCGCCCGGGTCGTCCTCGACGAGGAGGATCTCGATGGGTCGTGCCTTCTCGAGGTTCATGTCGGATCGCTTCCTGTCGTGGGTTCGAGTGCGGGTTCGGGGGTGCGGTCGGGGAGCTCGATCACGAAGCGCGTCCCCGGGCCGTCCGGTTGCTCGATGTGGATGGTGCCGCCGTGGTGCTCCACGATCTTGCGACACATCGCGAGCCCGATGCCGGTCCCGGCGTAGGCCTCCTTGCCGTGGAGGCGCTGGAAGATGACGAAGACCCGCTCGCCGAACTCCGGCTCGATGCCGATCCCGTTGTCGGTGAGCTCGACGATCCACCCGTCGTCGGCCGGGGCGCGACGGGAGCGGACGGTGACCTCGGGGGGCTCGTCGTCGCGGCGGAACTTGACCGAGTTGCCGAGGAGGTTCTGGAACAGCGAGACGAGCAGGATCGGGTCGCCGAGCACGCTCGGCATCTCGCCGACGTCGATCGTCGCGCCCGACGCCTCGATCGCCTCCGACAGGTTGTCGACCGCCTCGCCCAGGACCTCGCCGAGGTCGACCCTCTCGTGCTCGCGGGTCAGCCGCCCCACCCGGGAGAAGGCGAGGAGGTCGTTGATGAGGTTCTGCATCCGTCGGGCGCCGTCGACGGCGTAGGTGATGTACTGGTCGGCCCGCTCGTCCAGCTGGTCGCCGTAGCGGCTCTGGAGCAGCTGGGTGAACGAGATGACCTTGCGCAGGGGCTCCTGGAGGTCGTGCGAGGCGACGTAGGCGAACTGCTCGAGGTCGCTGTTCGACCGCTCGAGCTCCGCCGTCCGCTCCTCGAGCGCGGCGTAGGTGGTCTCGATCGAGCGGAGGTCGTTGACGAGCCGGATGCGCATCTCCTCCATGGCCGTGGCCAGCCGCGCCAGCTCCAGGTGGTCGGGCGGGTCGATGTGTCGGCCGAGGTCGCCCTCGGCGATGGCCATGGCGTCGGCGCCCAGGGCGTCGAGCGGCGCGGCCACCGCACGGTGGTAGGTGCGCCAGAGCACGATCTTCGAGGTGATCGACATGGCGGCCAGCCCCGCGATGGCGGCGATGAGGAAACTCGTCGCCGTGTTGACGTCCTCGATGGCCTCGGTGCGCTCCTCGCGGAGGGCGTCGTCGAGGGAGTCGAAGGACGCGCGCACCTCCTCGAAGAGCCGACGACCCTCCTCCAGCGACTCGGCGTCGCCGACGCTGGCCTCGCCGGCGCGAGCCGCGGCGATCGCCGGCGCCGCGTACTCCTCCGACCAGCGGGTGGTCGCCTCGTCGATGCGCTCGAGCTCGTCGGCGAGGACGCCGAACGACGCGAGGCGGCGGTCGAGGTCGGCGCGCAGGCGCTCGGCGTCCTCACGGCCGGACCGGAACGGCTCGAGGAAGAGGTCGTCCCCGTCGGAGATGACGAACCCGCGGACGCCGTTCTCCTGGTCGATGTGGGCCGACAGCAGCTCGGCGGACTCGACCATCGCCGGGTCGACCTCGTCGTAGACGCGGGAGCGGGCGTCGATGAGCCGCACCAGGCTGACGACGGTGAGCACGATGATCGCGCCGATGATGACGAGCGTCACCGTCAGGAGCCGGCGGACCCGCTCCTTCAGGCTCGGCTGTCGCTCGGGGCGGCTCATCCCCGTCCCCGCACCTGGATCTTCACCAGGGCGACGTCGTCGGGCAGGTCGGCGCCGTGCGCGTCCTGCGCCGCGTGGATGAGCTGGTCGAGGAGGTCGCCGTAGGCGTAGCCCTCGGCGTGGTAGGTGCGGGCGATGTCCTCGAGCCGCTCCATCCCCAATCGGCCGTCCTCGGAGCGGCCCTCGAAGATGCCGTCGGTGAGGAGCACCATCGACCACTCGGGCGGCAGCTCGACGGTGGTCGGCTCGTCGAGCGCCCCGCCGGGCGCGATGCCGAGGGGCGGCACGGGCCGGCACTGGCGCAGCCAGCCCACCTCGGGCCGGATCATCAGCGGCGGCGGGTGGCCGCACAGCCGGATCGTTGCGCTCCGGCGGTCGGCGGGGACTTCGACGTCGCAGATCGTGGTGAAGAGGAAGCGGTCGCCGCGCTCGAGCTCGAGGAGGTCGTCGAGGGCCGAGATGATCGCCGGGGCGGGGAGCCCGGCGCGCACGAGCGAGCGCCAGGCGATGCGCAGCGCGACCCCGAGCGCCGCCTCGTCCGGGCCGTGGCCGCACACGTCGCCGATGACCGCCCGCAGGGTGCCGTCCGGCGTCTCGATGACGTCGTAGAAGTCGCCACCGAGCTGGGCGTCGGGGCCGCCGGGTCGGTAGCGGGTGGTGATGGTGATGCGGGGGTCCGAGGTCAGCGGGTTCGGGAGCAGGCCGCGTGCCATGCGGGCGTTCTCGCGCTGGCGGCGCTCGGCGAGCAGCATCCGCCGACGGGCCTCGTCGCTCGCGCGCCGCTCCGCGGCGTAGCGGACGGCCCGGCTGATGTCGGCCCCGTCGACCTGGCCCTTGACCAGGTAGTCCTGGGCGCCGGCGGAGACGGACTCGATGCCCTTCTCGGCGTCGAACAGGCCGGTGAGCACCACCACGGGCACGCCCGGCGCGGCGTCGAGGACGCGCGTGACGGCGTCGATGCCCTGGGCGTCGGGCAGCCCGAGGTCGAGCAGGAGGCAGTCGACCGCCGGGTGGGGTCCGTCGATCGCCTCGCCCACCGAGCGGGCGCGGAGCAGCTCGAAGCGCTCGCCGGTGTCGGCGAGCAGCTCCTCGACGAGGAGGGCGTCGCCGTCGTCGTCCTCGACGAGGAGGACCCTCATCGGCGTGTCGGGGTCGAGCCGCAGGCCAGCGCTGAGCACCGAGCGAGCCTACGCGACGACGCCTCGCGGCGGGTCAGGGTGCACAACTACCTCCCTAAGGGTGAGGCGGGGCCGGCACGCGATCGAGGACCGACGAGACCTCGCCGAACCGCTCGTGGCCCGACTCCCAGTCCTCGCGCGCCCGCCGCAGCTCGTCGCGGTCCCGCCCGACGAAGTTCCACCACATCGCGAGCTCGTCGGGGAACGGCTCGCCGCCGAGCAGCAGGGCCTCGGTGGGTCCGTCGGCGCCGAGCGCCAGCTCGTCCCGGCCGAGCCCGAGGTAGGCGATCTCACCCGGGCGGACGACCTCGTCGCCGAGGCGGACGGCCCCCGACATCACGACGAGGGCGTGCTCGTGGGTCGGCTCCGCGGGCAGGGTGCCCTCGACCGCCGCCCCGCACGACAGCGCGACCCCGACGAGGGGTGTGTCGGTGCGGGCGGCCGAGCGCACGTCGCCGAGCGCTCCGACGAGCACGGTGGCCCCCCACCCGCCTGCATCGACCGTCGGCAGCTCGGCGTGGTGCTCGAACGCGGGTGCGCCGTGCCGAGTGGCCTCGGGCTGCGCGACCCACAACTGGACGCCGTGCTGGACCGACGCGGCCGATGCCGGCGTCTCCTCGGCGTGCGCGATCCCGTTCCCTGCGGTCATCAGGTTGAGCTGCCCGGGTCGGATGAGCTGCTCGGTGCCGAGGCTGTCGTGGTGGAGCACCTCACCCTCGAGCAGCCAGGTGACCGTCTGCAGGCCGATGTGGGGGTGGGGGCCGACCTGCATCGGCGCGTCGGGCGCCGAGGGGCCGAAGTGGTCGGCGAAGCACCACGCGCCGACCGTCCGCCGCTGGCGCTTCGGCAGCGTGCGCCGCACCCGCATGCCGCCGAGGTCGACCTCGCGCGCCTCGTGGCGCTCGACGCACGGGCGCTCGGGAGGATCGTGCTCGTCGTCGACGGGTGCGTCGTGGGTCGTCACGGGGCCGCTCATCGCTCCATCTTCCTCCCTGGGGGTGGTCCGCGCCGCCGCGGGTTGAGCACGGCGGGTGGGGGGTACGCGCCCTGCCATGCCCAGCCACGCACGGCCCGTCCGCCGCCCGGCGGCCCGAGGCCCGCTCTCCGCCCACGTGCTCGCCGTCCTCGAGGGCGCGCACGGCCCGGCGCCGCAGATCCCGAGGTCCCCGGACCCCGACGACCTCCACCTCGCCCTGCACCTCTGCTACGAGCTGCACTACGGCGGCCTGCCCGGGGTCCCCGACGACCTCGAGTGGGACCCGCACCTCATCGCCTTCCGGCGGGTCCTCGAGCGCTGGTTCGAGGCGGACCTCTTCGATCGGGTCGGTCCCCCCGTCCCGTCCCAGGACGTCCGTGCCGCGCTCCCCGAGCTGATCCGCCACGACGACGGACCGTCGCTCTCGAGCTGGATGGTGGAGCACGGCACGCTGACCGCCATGCGCGAGTTCGTGGTGCACCGGTCCTCGTACCAGCTGAAGGAGGCCGACCCCCACAGCTTCGCCATCCCTCGGCTCCCGCGCGCGGCCAAGGCCGGGCTCGTCTCGATCCAGGCCGGCGAGTACGGCGTCGAGCACCCCGACCACGTGATGCACTCGGAGCTGTTCGCCCGCACGATGCGCGACCTCGGCCTCGACGACCGGCCCAACGCCTACCTCGACCAGCTGCCGGCGACCACCTTGGCCAACGGCAACCTGGTGTCGATGTTCGGGCTCAACCGACGGTGGCGTGGCGCGCTCGTCGGACACCTGTCCGTGTTCGAGATGACGTCGGTCGAGCCCATGGGCCGGTACTCGGCGGCGCTCGAGCGCATGGGCGCGTCGCCGGTCGCTCGCCGCTTCTACGACGTGCACGTGATGGCCGACGCGGTGCACGAGGTCGTCGCGGTGGAGGAGATGGCCGGCCCGCTCGCCGACGAGGAGCCGGAGCTGGCCGGCGACATCCTCTTCGGGGCGCGCGCGGTGATCGCCTCGGAGGGCGCGTTCGCCCAGCACCTGCTCGACGCATTCGCGGAGGGACGCAGCTCGCTGCTCGAACCGGTTGCCGCCTGATACCCCCTCAGGGTATGGTGTCCATGTCGCCCCGACCAGGAGGTCCGCCATGTCCACCGCCACCTACACCGTCCAGGGGATGACCTGCGACCACTGCGTCCAGGCCGTCCGCTCCGAGATCGAGAAGATCGACGGCGTCACCGGGGTCGCGGTGGACCTCGACAGCGGGTCGGTCGCCATCGAGTCGGCCGCGCCGGTCGACGACGCAGCCGTCCGGGCCGCCGTCGACGAGGCGGGGTACGAGCTCGCCTCGTGAGCGCGAGCCGAACGTGACCGCCCCCACCAAGCTCGCCGCCTTCGCCCTCCTGCTGCTCGTGGTGCTCGGTGCCTCGTTCGGCGTCGGCCGCCTCGTCGCGCCCGAGGGTGCGGACGAGGCACCGGCGTCGACCACCACCACCACCGCCCCCGCCCACGGCCACGGAGGCGACCGATGAGCGACACCGCCGCCCGCCCCACCCGGCCCGTCCAGCTCGACATCGGCGGGATGACGTGTGCGTCCTGCGCCGCCCGCATCGAGAAGAAGCTCAACAAGCTCGACGGCGTCACCGCCTCGGTCAACTACGCCACCGAGACTGCCGCGATCGACGCCCCCGACGACGTCGACGTCGCCGATCTCGTCGCCACGGTCGAGTCGGCGGGCTACAGCGCACGGGTCCCCGCGCCCGCCCGCGACGAGTCCGCGGCCGACGGCGAGCCGGCCGAGCGCGACCCCACCGATGCGCTGCGTGAGCGGCTGCTCGTCAGCGCCGCCCTCGCGCTGCCGGTCATCGCCATGGCGATGGTGCCGGCGCTCCAGTTCCGGCACTGGCAGTGGCTGTCGCTGACCCTCGCCGCCCCGGTCGTGGTCTGGGGCGCCCTGCCGTTCCACCGTGCGGCCTGGGTGAACCTCCGCCACGGCGCCGCGACGATGGACACCCTCATCTCCGTCGGCACGCTCGCGGCGTTCGCGTGGTCCCTCTACGCCCTGTTCATCGGCGAGGCGGGCGAGCCGGGCATGACGATGCCCTTCGAGCTGACGATCGCCCGCGGGTCGGGCTCGCACGAGATCTACCTCGAGGTGGCCGTCGCCGTCACCGCCTTCATCCTCGCCGGCCGCTACTTCGAGGCCCGCGCCAAGCGGCGGTCCGGGGCGGCGCTGCGTGCCCTGATGGAGCTCGGCGCGAAGGACGTGGGCGTGCTGCGTGACGGCACGGAGGTCCGCATCCCGATCGAGGAGCTGCGCGTCGACGAGCTGTTCGTGGTGCGGCCGGGGGAGAAGGTCGCCACCGACGGCGTCGTCGTCGAGGGCGCCTCGGCCATCGACGCCGCGCTGCTCACCGGCGAGAGCGTGCCCGTCGAGGTCCGCCCCGGCGACGGCGTGGTCGGCGCCACGGTGAACGCCGGGGGTCGGCTCGTCGTGCGCGCCACCCGGGTGGGAGCCGACACCCAGCTCGCCCGCATGGCCCAGCTCGTCACCGAGGCTCAGTCGGGCAAGGCGCCGATCCAGCGGCTCGCCGACCGCATCTCCGCGGTGTTCGTCCCCGTCGTCATCGCGCTCGCGGTGGCCACGCTCGGCTTCTGGCTGGGCCGCGAGGGCGACGCGACGATGGCGTTCACCGCCGCGGTGGCGGTGCTCATCATCGCCTGCCCCTGCGCCCTCGGCCTGGCCACCCCGACAGCGCTGCTCGTGGGCACCGGCCGCGGCGCGCAGCTCGGCATCCTCATCCGCGGCCCCGAGATCCTCGAGTCGACCCGACGCATCGACACGATCGTCCTCGACAAGACAGGCACGGTCACCGCCGGCGAGATGCGCCTCGTGGAGGTGCACGCGATCGACGGCGTGGACGAGCACGAGGTGCTGCGGCTCGTCGGCGCGGTCGAGGACGCGTCGGAGCACCCGATCGCCGCCGCGATCGCCGACGGGGCCCGCGAGCGCGTCGGCACGCTGCCCCCCGTCGAGTCGTTCTCGAGCACCCAGGGTCGCGGCGTGCAGGGCGTGGTCGACGGTCACGCCGTCGTGGCCGGGCGGGCCGCGTTCCTGGCCGACTGGGGGCTGCACCTCCCGGCGCCGCTCGACGACGCCCGCCGCGCGGCGGAGTCCGCCGGACGGACACCGATCCTCGCCGGCTGGGACGGCGAGGCGCGCGCTGTGGTCGTCGTCGCCGACACCGTGAAGCCGACGTCGGCCGAGGCTGTCGCGCAGCTGCGCGACCTCGGGCTCGCGCCGGTCCTGCTCACCGGCGACAACGCCGCCGCCGCCCGCACCGTCGCCGACCAGGTGGGCATCGACGAGGTGGTCGCCGAGGTCCTCCCCGAGGACAAGCTCGACGTCGTGCGGCGCCTCCAGGAGGACGGTCGGGTCGTCGCCATGGTGGGCGACGGCGTGAACGACGCCGCGGCGCTCGCCCAGGCCGACCTCGGCCTGGCGATGGGCACCGGCACCGACGTGGCGATCGAGGCCAGCGACCTCACGCTCGTCCGCGGCGACCTGCGCGCCGCCGCCGACGCCATCCGCCTCTCGCGCCGGACGCTGGGCACGATCAAGGGGAACCTCTTCTGGGCGTTCGCCTACAACGTGGCCGCCCTGCCGCTCGCCGCGGCCGGCTACCTCAACCCGATGATCGCCGCCGCGGCCATGGCGTTCTCGAGCGTCTTCGTGGTGTCCAACAGCCTGCGGCTCCGCCGGTTCTCCTGAGCCCCTCGCCTTGGGTCGCCGGGGGCCAGGCCGGTACGTTTCACCTTCCTGACCCTGCCGTCCCCCACGAAGGTCGTCCCCCCTGTGATCGACGAGAAGCTCGACGACGTCTACGCCGAGGTCCTCCGCCGCAACCCCGGTGAATCCGAGTTCCACCAGGCCGTCAACGAGGTGCTCGACAGCCTCGGGCCCTCCATCGCCAAGCACCCGCAGTTCGCCCGCCGCAAGATCATCCAGCGGATCTGCGAGCCGGAGCGCCAGATCATCTTCCGCGTGCCGTGGGAGGACGACGCCGGCGAGGTCCACATCAACCGGGGCTTCCGCGTCGAGTTCAACAGCGCGCTCGGTCCGTACAAGGGCGGCCTGCGCTTCCACCCCTCGGTGAACCTCGGCATCGTCAAGTTCCTCGGGTTCGAGCAGATCTTCAAGAACGCCCTCACCGGCCTGCCGATCGGCGGCGCGAAGGGCGGCTCCGACTTCGACCCGAAGGGTCGGTCGAACCGCGAGATCATGCGGTTCTGCCAGAGCTTCATGACCGAGCTCTACCGCCACCTCGGTGAGTACACCGACGTGCCGGCGGGCGACATCGGCGTCGGGGGACGCGAGATCGGCTGGATGTTCGGCCAGTACAAGCGCATCACCAACCGGTGGGAGTCGGGGGTCCTCACCGGCAAGGGCACCGAGTGGGGCGGGTCGCTCGTCCGCACGGAGGCCACCGGCTACGGCACCGTGTTCTTCCTCCAGGAGATGCTGGCGGCCCGCGGCACCGAGCTCGCCGGCCGCACGTGCCTCGTCTCCGGGTCGGGCAACGTGGCGATCTACGCCATCGAGAAGCTCGTCGAGGAGGGCGCGCGCGTCGTCGCCTGCTCCGACAGCGGCGGCGTCATCCACGACCCCGACGGCATCGACCTCGACCTCCTCAAGCAGATCAAGGAGGTCGAGCGGGCCCGCATCTCCGTCTACGCCGACCGTCGGCCGTCGGCCACCTTCACCGAGGCGGGCAACATCTGGGAGATCCCCTGCGACGTCGCGCTCCCCTGCGCCACGCAGAACGAGCTCACCGGCCGCGACGCCGAGAAGCTCATCGCCAACGGCTGCATCGCCGTCGCCGAGGGCGCCAACATGCCGACGATGCCCGAGGGCGTCCGGGCGTTCCAGGACGCCGGCGTCTCGTTCGGTCCGGGCAAGGCCGCGAACGCCGGTGGCGTGGCGACCTCCGCGCTCGAGATGCAGCAGAACGCGAGCCGCGACTCGTGGACCTTCGAGTACACCGAGGACCGCCTGCGGATGATCATGAAGGGCATCCACACGTCCTGCTACGAGACGGCCAAGGAGTACGGCCAGCCCGGCAACTACGTGATCGGCGCCAACATCGCCGGCTTCGAGCGGGTCGCCCGCGCCATGGTCGCCCTCGGCCTCATCTGAGCGGTCCCTCCCCGGTCAACCCGACACGACCCAGAAGAACCGGGCCGGTTCGGCGCCCAGGTTCGACCACCCCCGGATCGGCACCCGCCGCACCATCAGCGCGTCGGCGGCGCGCATGACCGGTGTCTGGTCGCCGAGGTCGATGAGCACCAGCCCGTCGGCGACGAGGATGGCCTCGAGCCCCTTGTGGGCGAAGGCCGGGGCGCCGGACTCCTCCGGCCCGAGGGTGACGAGGTAGGAGCGCAGCGGCTCGGCCGGGTCGCCGAAGAGGGGGACGAGGCCCCCGGCGGGCTCGTCGAGCGTCCGGGCCCGGTCGTGGCGGACGAGGAGGTGGTCGACGGTGGCGCCGCCGCCGACGAGGTCGTCGAGGGCGATCCCGAGCGACTCGGTGAGCGGGACGAGGGTGTCGAGGGACAGCCCGCGGCGCCCCGTCTCGGCCTGGGAGATCGCCGCCGGCGTGACGCCGGCCAGCGCGGCCAGCTGCGCCTGGGTGAGGTTGCGCTCCCGGCGGAGGCGCCGGAGGCCCTCGCCGAGGCGACCGACCACCTGCTCGCGCCCGACCTCGATCGTGCCGTCCCGATCCCGGCCCAGCTCGACGAGCGTGCCCTGCACCTGCGCCGGCCGCCCCTCGGCCTTGACGATGCGCAGGCGGTCGCCCCGGCTGTCGAACACGCACTGGGCGATCTTGGTGATGCCGTCGATCGTGGCCTGGCTGAGCATCTCGCGGCTGCCGGTCCAGTAGGCGATGGTGCCGAGGTCGAGGAGCCGGGGGCAGACGCGGCGGTAGAACGCCACCGTCGCCGGCGCCCCCCACCGGGCGACCAGCGCGTCGAGGCCGTCGACGACGAGTCGGGCGCCGACCGGGTCCGGGTGGTCGAGCAGCGTGCGCTCGACCTCCGCGGCGTCGGCCGGTGCGCGTGGGAGGGCCACGACCTCCTCGTCGGCGTGGCGGGGCGTGGTGCGGTCGTCGCCGACCAGGCGCACGCGGCGCCGTCGTTCGTCACCCGCGGCGAGGAAGGCCCGTGTGGGGGCCGCGGCCCCGTCGCGCTCCTCGGTGACCCAGACGACGTTGTCGCCGACGAGGAGCCCGCCGCGCAGCACCTCGTCGAGTCCGGGGATCCCGGTGGTCGCCGGTTGCACATAGCCAGGCTATACCTGAGACGAGGCAGGCATAGCGTCGTTAGCGTGGCGGCATGCAGGACCTCCGTGCCTCCACCGACGCGTCGCCGCGGGCCCTCCCGCTGGACGAGCTGCGCGCCCGGCTCACCGCCGAGCGCGACGAGCTGATGGCCCAGGCGGGCATCAGCCACGACGACCTCGTCGACCCGGAGGATCCGACGCGCGGCCACGACGCCGTGACCGCCGCGCTCCAGTCGATGAACCAGGCCCACATCGCCGAGGTCAGCGAGGCCCTCGGCCGCATGGAGGCCGGCCGCTACGGCGATTGCGTCGACTGCGGGGCCGAGATCCCGGTGGAGCGCCTCGAGATCATGCCCGCGACCCGGTACTGCGTCGGCTGCCAGCAGCGCCACGAGTGACGTCGTCCGCCCCGGGCGCCTGATCGCGCGGGTGTCGACGTCGACGCAACGGCGCGTCAGGCGTCGGCACCCGCGCCCGTCCGCGTCCCGTCGAGCTGCCACGCCCCGTCGACCAGCCGGCGGGACAAGGACGCCAACGACCGCTCGGCATGGGCCTTGGCCGCCTCGGCCTGCGGGCCGGACCAGCCGGCGTCCACCGTCTCGACGAACAGCTGGTGCCAGCGGTCGAACCACTCGACCTGGAGGGGGGCCCGCTCGTGGAGGTGGCGGTGGGCGGCGTACATCGCGCCGGCGTAGCTCGGATCACCGAGCAGGATCCGGCACCAGTAGTCGATGAGCCGGGGGATGTGGCTCGGCCAGTCGACCTCGGCGATCTCGTCGAAGACCGGCTCGAGCACGTCGTCGAACACCACGGCGCGGTAGAACGCGACGACCATGTCGTGGATCTGCGTGCGGGTGTCCAGGTCCGGCATACTTCTAGACCGTACTAGAACAACACGGGGGTTCCCTCATGGCGACGGACGAGCTGGGCGGCGAGGCGGCCTGTGCCCTCCCGGTGCACGGCGACGTGGTCGAGGAGCTGACCGACCACGCCCTCGCGGACGTCCTGCGGCGCACGTCGGACGCCGTGGTCGTCGCCGACCGGGCCGGCGACGTCCTCCTCTGGAACGACGGGGCGACCCGCCTGCTCGGCTGGACGGCCGAGCAGATGGTCGGCCGCCCCATGTCGGCCATCGTCCCCGAGCGCCTCCGCGCCCGTCACGACGCCGGCTTCCACCGCACGATGGAGACCGGCGAGACGCAGTACGGCGACTCGATGCTCCAGGTCCCCGCCCAACACCGGGACGGGCACACCGTGTCGGTGGCCTTCACGGTGACGCTCCTGTGGCACCCGGGTCAGAAGGCGCCCTACGCCATCGCCGCGATCATGCGCGACGACACCGAGCGGTGGGAGCTCGCCCGCGCCGTCCGGCTCAGCGGTGGCGGGTGAGGTCGATGCCGATGCCGGCCTTGCGTCGGTGGACCGTGAGGTACCAGAGGCCCTCGTCGCCGGCACGGAGGCGGCGGCCGGCGCCCTTCGGGATTTCGACGAGCAGGCGGGGGCCGACCTCCGCGTCCTCGCCGTCGACGGTGACGGTGCCCGTCCCGGCGAGGACGACGATGACGACGTCCACCGCGTCGTTCACGTGGTGCTCGACCACGTGCCCGGGTTCGAGCCGGACGAGGTTGGCGTTGAGGTCGCCCGCGGGCTGGAGCGTCCAGTGCACGCCATCGGCACCTGCGCCGTGCGCGGCGCCCGCCATGATCGCCGCGAGGTCGACGACCTGAGCGCGGTGGGTCGAGGTCACGGCCGCCGTCTCCATCCCGACAAGAGTCGCACCCCGCGCACCGCACCGTCGAGGGCCCACGCGACGAGACCGAGCGCCAGCACCAGCTCGAGCTCGAGCAGGGCGGCCGCCGCGGCGACGTTCGCGGCGCCGACCCCGATCCACGATCGGGTCGTGGCGAAGCCGTCCGAGAGCTGCTCGTGGCCGCCACCGCGGAGCACCGGTCCGAGGTAGGCGAGCGAGGCGACGAGGATCTGGGCGAAGCCCCCGATCGCGAGCGCCCGCAGGACGGGTGCGTCGTCCCCACCCGACCTCATCACCAGGCCGAGCGCGGCAGCGCCGAGGGCCCACCAGACCACCCCGGCGATCAGCTGCACCAGGCGCGGGCCGGACCACGAGAGCTGACGGGCACCGACCCGGGGGAGCAGCGCCAGGACCGATACGACGACGATCCCCTCGGCGACGAGCAGCACGGCCGCGAGGTCCCGCAGGTCGATCGCGAGGGCGCTCGCCGCCCCGGCCACGAGGATCGCCGACGTCGCCACCCACGCACGGATCCGTCCCGCGGTGGCGCGTGGCGACATCTTGGCCCGGACCTGGGTGGCGGCGAAGAACGGCAGCGTGGCGAGGATGACGCCGCCGACCAGCCCGAGCAGGTTGACGACGAGGTGCGCGGCGCGCAGGTCGGTCGATGCGCCGCCGGTCGCGAGGTGCACACCGACCGCGATGCCGACCACCCCGAAGGCGAGGGCCACGAGGTAGCCGTCGATCGCCGGGCCGTAGCGGTCCGTCGTCGCCGTCCTCCGGATCCCGACGAGGAGCCCCGCGAGGAGCAGGACCCCGCCGCCCACGAGCGTGCCGCCGACCGCGGCCACGAGGTCGGACCCCGCCTCGCGCCCGGACACGAGCAGCAGCGTCCCCGCCACGACGGCGGCCCTCTGGAGAGCCACGGCGCGGTCGGACGGTGCCGGCGAGGTCGACCAGGTGACGGCGAGCATCTGGGTGGCGCCGCTGATCGCCGAGAGGAGCGCGCCGACGAGCAGCAGGTGGAGCGGCAGCCACACGCCGGTCGAGTGGGGGACCACGGCGGCGACCGGCGCGGCGACGAGGAAGGCGGCTGCGGCCAGGAGGGTCGGCCGGGTCTGGCGGTGGACGACGGCGACGCGGTCCCTCCGACGGTCCTCCACCGCCCGATCATCGCTCACGGACGTCGCGGTCATCGCGGGTGGAACCCGAGCAGCTCCATCGCCTCGGGCGACAGGCGGGCCGGCGTCCACGGCGGGTCCCACACCACGCGCAGCTCGACGTCGAGCTCGGGCAGCGCCGCGGCGAGCGCCTCCTCCGCCTCGCGCGGGAGCTGCTCGCTGACCGGGCAGCCCGGCGTGGTCAGCGTCATGTCGACCTCGAGGCGACCGTCGCGCTGGCGCATGTCGTAGACGAGGCCGAGGCGCACGACGTCGAGCCCGAGCTCGGGGTCGATGACGCGCTCCAGGGCGTGGGCCGCCCTGGTGACGACGTCCTGGTCGGGGGTGCTGATCTGCACGGCGCGCTCGGTCATGACGAGGCCTCCCTGAGGATGCGACGGGGGGTGAGGGCGAGGTTCGCGGTGGTGGTCGCGCCGCACGCGGCGAGTGCGATCCCGCCGACGGCGACGGAGGTGGCGTGGACCGCCAGCAGCCCACCGACGACGAGCGTGAACCCGGCCGTCCCGAGCGCGAGTGCTGCGCGAGCCGGTCCAGGTCGGAACAGGTGGGCGAAGAGGAGCGGCGATCCGTCGGCACGAGCGCGGATCCCCCGGGCACGCAGCGCGCTGTACCCGATGAAGGGGACGATCTTGTGGACGTGGCCGACGATCGCGAGCCCGAGCCACCCGACGAGCGCCGCGACCTCGGCCGCCACGACGTCGGAGCGCCGTCCCGGCGACATCGGGAACAGGCCGCCCACCTCGGCGAGGGCGAGGGCGAGGAGGAGGAAGGCGGCCGACGTGAACAGGAAGGCGTGGAGCAGCTCGAGCTTGCGGCGGCGGTGGCGCACGCAGGTGAGCAGCGACGCGACGTGCGCACACAGCCCGACGGCGGCCAGGAGCCCGCCGATCCAGCCGATCGGCTGGATGCCGAACAGGAGCCCGACGGTGAGGATCGGCGCGGCGACGACGAGGCTCCAGACCGCGACCTGCCCCTCGCGGTCGTGCGGCCGGTGCGCCAGCAGGAACATGGGCCAGAGCTTCTCGGCGACGGCGACGTAGGTGAGGCCGAGCCACCCGACGAGCCCGAGGTGGGCGTGGGCGAGGACCCGGTGGGGCACGAGCGGGAACCAACCCGTCTGTCGGTCGAACGCGTAGACGACCCCGAACAGCACGGTGATCGCCAGGTAGGCCACGGAGAAGCGCAGCCCCCACAGCGGCAGGCCGCCGTCCCGGGACGAGAGCGGGCCGGAGAGGTTCCACACCGCCAGACCGACCGTGGCGGTGCCGACGACCCCACCGGTCGCGACCAGCGCCTCGGGCCCGTGGGCGAAGCCGCTCGGCAGGATCCAGGCGGTCGCCACCATGCCGACGAGGGTGACCCACCCGGCCCGCACCGAGCGCAGCGGGCGGCGGGCGACGACGGGGGCGAACTGGTGGAGGGCCCCGAGGACCCCGGTCGTGAGGAACGCGAGCATCGCCACGTGGACCGCGGAGACCGCGCCCGGATGCGTCGGTGCGGTGACGAGGCGGTCGGCCGCGAACCACACGGCGAGGCCGAGGCCGGTGAGGCCGACGCCGGCGGCGCCGAGGAACGCGAGGGGCAGCGCGGGCGGCGGGACCACGTCGGGCGCACCCGGTCCCGGGACGGCGACGGGCGGGACCATCGGTGTGGGGGGAGCGATGGCCGTCACGCGGCCCTCCTTGACATAGTTCTATGAGTCGCTAGAAATATACGGAGCCCCGATCCATCCGGTCAACCGCCTCCGAGGAGCCCGCACCATGTCCGACACCGTCATCGACGTCCGCACGATCCCGCCGCGGGAGCGCCACCCGCTCATCTTCCGGGAGCTCGACGGGCTGACCCCGGGGACCTCGCTGCGCCTCCTGAACGACCACGACCCCCGTCCGCTGCGCTACCAGCTCGAGGCCGAACGCCCCGACCACTTCCGCTGGGAGTACGTGGAGGAGGGTCCCGAGCAGTGGGCGGTCGACATCACGAGCCGAGCCCACGTGATCGACGCTCGGCCGATCCTCGCCGCGGGTGACGAGCCGTTCCAGGCGATCATGGAGGCCGCGAGCCGGGTCGGTCAGGACGAGATCCTCGTGGTGTGGGCACCGTTCGAGCCCGTGCCGCTGGAGGGCGTGCTCGCCGAGCAGGGGTTCCGCTTCGTCGCCGACGAGGTCGCACCCGGGGACTGGCGCGTGTGCTTCCTCCGGTCATGAGGCGCATCGGGTGAGGGGGCGGGCATCATGAGCGGCGTGGTGACCCTCCAGCAGCAGGCCCGAGCGCTCGGCGATCCCACGCGCCACGGGGTATTCCGGTACCTCGCCGACGCCGGCCACCCCGTCGGCGTCGCCGAGCTCACCGCCCACTTCGGGCTCAACCACAACGCCATCCGCCAGCACCTGGCGAAGCTTCTCGACGCCGACCTCGTCGTCGAGGGGCGGATGGCCACCGGCGGCCCCGGCCGTCCCCGGCTCGTCTACGAGGTCGACCCGACCGCAGAGAGCCGCTGGGGCGTCACCGGTCCCTACGAGCGCCTCAGCGTGCTGCTCGCGGAGATCATCCGCACCGGCGAGACGCCGCGCGAGATCGGTCGCCGCGCCGGGGAGCGGTACCGCAGCGGCACGGCGACCGATGCCGAGGCGACGATCGTCGAGGTGGCCGAGGCGATGGCCCGGGAGGGGTTCGAGCCCGACGTGCGCCGGACCGGCGGCAGGGTGGAGATCGTGCTCCAGAACTGCCCGTTCGCCAACACGGCCGCCGCCGACCCGCAGACGATCTGCTCGCTGCACGAGGGCATCGCCGAAGGCGTCGCCGGACCGGATGGCCCGGTCGTCGTCGAGCGGCTCGAGGCGCACGACCCCCACGAGGCCGGATGCCGTCTGTGCCTCAGGGTCGAGCACCCCGCCTGATCACGGCTCCGGGAGGGCGGCCCGGTCGGGCCGAACGTAGCCCCGCTTGAGTCCTGCCGGTCGGGGAGCCCCTCGCTACGGTCGGCGGGTCACCGACGAAGGGAGGTGGCATGTCCGACGGCAAGACCCGCAAGAAGGGCAGATCGGTGCTCGAGAAGCGCAAGGCGAAGCACGAGCGCCGCGCCGCCAGGGACGCGGCGAACGCCCGCCGCGACCGTCTCCAGCCCCAGGGCAGCTAGTCGCTGACCCGCCTCACCAGCGTTGACGGGCCTCCTCGGCGAACCCGGGGAGGCCCTCGACGCGCACCTCCTCACCGTCCTCGGTGCGCACGTGCCCGGACCAGGTGCCGAACACCTGGTGGGTCTCGCTGCCGTACTGCCCGCCGGCGTCGGCGCCGGAGTGCTTGTCGAACCGGGGTGCGAGCGTGACGTCGAGCCGTCCGTGGGGGTCGCGCACGCGCCACGGCTCCATCGGCCGGTCCCAGTCGTAGGTCCACTCGAGCTCGTCGCCGAGCTTGGTGAGCCGTCCGTCGAGGACGAACCCGTTCTCGGTGAAACCCGTGCCCTCGGTCCACTTCGCACCGAACTGCAGGCCGACGAGACGGCCGTCGACGCGGCCACCCCCGCCGCCCCAGTTCCAGCGGATCTCGCGGGGCCAGCGTCCGCGCCCGACGTCGAGTGCCGACCACCCGTCGATCGTCCACGCCCGGTCGCCGACGACCAGCTCGCCCGACGCCGCCCGGAGCCACTGCTTCGATGTGAAGTTGAAGATCTCGTCGCTCCACGGGATCACGACGTTGAGCGACTCCAGGTCGTCGGGCCGCTCCATGCGCACGTCGATGCGCCCCGGCCGGCCGTCGGCCTCCGTCCACGACGCCCGGAGGCGGGTGCCCGTCGCGTCGTCGCGCACGTCCATCGCGAACTCCTCGCGGTCGACGACGAGCGGCGCGGCGCCGACGACGTCGGGCAGCGTGACGACGCCCGGCTCGGTGAGGACGCTGCCCCCACCGGTTGCCCCGTCGGCGATGTCGTGCCAGTAGACGTCGGCGAGGCCGATCGCCTCCACGTCCGCGTAGACCCACGACACGATCAGGTCGCCGGACATCACGCACCAGTAGTCCCAGCGCTTGTTCTGCGGGTGGGGACCGAGGTTCGCCCGGTGGAGCGGTCGGCGAGACCAGCCCCGGGCCGCCGTGGCGAGCGTCGCCCCGTCGGGGGTGCACAGGTCGACCGGCGCGGTGATCTCCGGTTCGTGGGTCGTGGCCATGACCGCAACCTAGGACGGCGCGAGGCTGGAGGTGTGACCACGCAGGCCGCCGCCGTCGCCGAGACTCATGCCGCGGTCGTCGTCTTCCTCGGTGACCGAGCGTACAAGCTGCGCAAGCCCGTCGACCTCGGGTTCCTCGACTACACGACGCGCGCGGCCCGGCTCGATGCCGCGACCCGGGAGGTCGACCTCAACCGGCGGCTCGCGCCCGACGTGTACCTGGGCATCGCCGACGTGCACGACACCGACGGCGCGCTCGCCGACCACCTGGTGGTCATGCGGCGGATGCCGGTCGACCGGCGCCTGTCGACGCTCGTCACCGACGGCGCCGCGAAGGTCGAGGCCGAGGTGCGGCGCATCGCCCGCGTGGTCGCCGACTTCCACGCCCGGGCCGAGCGCAGCGACGCCGCCGACGAGTGCGCCGGACGCGACGCGCTGGCCCGCCGCTGGCGGGACAACACCCGGGAGATGACGAGCCTCGTCGGCTCGGTCCTCGACCGTGAGGCGGTCGAGGCCGTGGACGCGCTGGCGGCGCGGTACCTGGCGGGCCGCGGCCCGCTGATCGCGGGCCGCGTCGCGGAGGGTCGGGCGGTGGACGGCCACGGCGACCTGCTGGCCGACGACATCTTCTGCCTCGACGACGGGCCCCGCATCCTCGACTGCCTCGAGTTCGACGACCAGCTCCGCTACGAGGACGTCCTCGCCGACGTGGCGTTCCTGGCCATGGACCTCGAGCGGCTGGGCCGCCCCGACCTCGGCGCGCTGTTCCTCGAGGCCTATCGCGACGCGGCGGGGGACTCGTGGCCGGTCGCCCACGCCCACCACCACATCGCCTACCGGGCCCAGGTCCGCGCCAAGATCGCCGCGATCCGCGCCTCCCAGGGCGACGAGCAGTCGCAGACCGCCGCCCGGCACCTGCTCGACCTGTGCCGCACCCACCTGGACGCGGCGCGGATCCGGCTGGTCCTCGTCGGCGGTCTGCCCGGGACCGGGAAGTCGACGCTGGCGGCCGGGCTCGGCGCCTCGCTCGGCGCCGTGGTGCTGCGCTCCGACGTCGTCCGCAAGGAGCTGCTCGGCGTCCCGGTCGATGCGTCCGTCGCGGCGTCGTTCGGCGAGGGGGCGTACGCCCCCGACGTGACGCGACGGGTCTACGACGAGCTGCGGCGACGGGCCGCCGAGCACGTCGGGCTCGGCGCGTCGGTCGTGCTCGACGCGTCGTGGACCGACGCGCACGAGCGCGACCTGGCGCGACTCGTCGCGAGGGAGGGCCACGCCGACCTGCGGGAGCTGTCCTGCGTGGTCCCGCAGGAGGTCGCGGCGGCGCGCATCCACGCACGCGCCGCGCGGGGCGGCGACGCCTCCGACGCCGACGAGGCGGTGGCGGCGCAGATGGCGGCCACCGCCGACGCCTGGCCCGAGGCGACCGAGGTGTCCACGCTGGGCACGCCCGACGCGGTGCTGGCAGGCGTGCTCGACCGCCTCTGACCCGGCCCGCTACGCCACCCACCCGTCCCGGGTGCGGGGCATGCCGCTCGACCCGTGCTCACCACCTCGCACGCCGAGCACCTGGTGCACGGCGAGGCCGCCGTCCTCGAACCCGATCGCGGAGGCGACCATGTAGAGGAGCCACACCCGCGCCCGGCCCTCGCCGACGAGGGCGACGGCCTCGTCCCATCGCTGCTGGAGGTTCGCCACCCACGCCCGCAGCGTCGTCCCGTAGTGCTCCCGCAGCGACTCGACGTCGCGCACCTCGAAGCCCGCCGCCTCCATCCCGAGCACGACGTCGCCCACGTCGATCAGCTCGCCGTCGGGGAAGACGTAGCGGTGCGCGAACGAGCGCCCGGCGAGCCGCGAACCTCCGACGGACGAGATGGCGTGGTTGAGGAGCCGCCCCTCCGGCCGCAGCAGCGACCAGAGCGTGCCGAGGTAGGTGGACATCCGCGCCGCGCCGACGTGCTCGAACATGCCGATCGACGAGATGGCGTCGAAGGCCTCCCCGTGGAGCTCCCGGTAGTCCTGCAGCCGGACCTCCACCCGGTCGTCGAGCCCCGCGTCCCTGACGCGCGCCCGGGCGAGCTGCGCCTGCTGCTCGCTGATCGTGATGGCGACCACGCGAGCGTCGTGATGGCGGGCGGCGTGGATCGCCATCGACCCCCACCCGCACCCCACGTCGAGGAGGCGCGCGCCGGGGCGCTCGTGCAGGCCGAGCTTGCGGCAGACGAGCTCGTGCTTGGCGTCCTGCGCGGCCTCGAGGGTCGTCGCGTCGTCGACGAACCGGGCGCACGAGTAGGTGAGGGAGGGTCCGAGGACCAGTCGGTAGAAGTCGTTGCCGACGTCGTAGTGGTGGCTGACCGCCGTGGCGTCCCGCCGGCGCGAGTGGCGCAACCCACGGGGTCGGGCCTCCTCCGGCGGTGGCGGTGGCGGCCGGTCGAGCAGCCCGAGCCGTCGGGCCGCCTGCACCGCCGCCGGCACGGTGCGCAGCGTCGTCCGGAGCCGCTGGCCGGCCGGGCGCAGCGCGGCGACGACGGCGAAGATGTCGCCGTCGACGTCGAGGTCGCCGGCGACGAACGCCCGCCCCGCGCCCAGCTCGCCCGGCGCCCACGCCATCCGACGGATCGCCTCGGGGGAGCGGAGCACGAGCGCGCCCGGACCGCCGCGTGGACCGAGCCGGCTGCCGTCCCAGAACCGCACCTCGACCGTCGGTCGGCCGAGGTAGGCCTCGACGAGCGGGCGGAGCTGGTCCGCCAACCCTGCGTCGCGGCGCGCGCGCAGGTCGATGGTGACACCGGTGCGCACCGCACCGGGTCGGGTCGTGACGTCGTCCTGGAGCGCCACCCGGGCCTCCTTCGCCTCGCCTCGTTCACGTCGCGACGCGACGCGTCGCGACGAGGAACGTAGCCACGCGGCGCCGCGGATCCAGCCGGTTTTCGGGACCTTCGGCGGTTCACGCGGCGGCGGGTCCGCCGTACCGTGGACCTGGTCCCGGGGAAGGGGGTGCCCGATGGCGAGCGTGCACGAGGACGGACGGCGGGCGAACAAGGTGTGGCTCGGGCTCTTCGGCGCGGTCGTGCTGGTCGCGATCGTCGTCGTGCTGGTCCTCCTGTTCGGAGGTGACGACGGGGACGACGACGCGGCGTCGACGACCACATCGGAGGTGGTCGAGACGACCACGACCACCGAGGCGACAACGACCACGGAGGCGACGACCACCACGAGCGCGGCGACGCCGGCCGGCGTCACCGACCAGGAGGCGGCCTCGATCGTGTGGCCCGACCCTGAGGGGTCGATCACCTACGACGACCCGATCGACGCCGCGGCGGGCTACGCCGAGGAGCTCGTCGGGTTCACCGACCCGCTCTACGGCGAGCTCATGGAGGGCGATTCCCGCTCCGGCGAGGTCGAGGTGCGGGCCGTCGAGGACGGACCGGCGACGATCGTCCTCGTCCGGCAGATGAGCGACGAGGCGTGGTACGTGCTCGGCTCGGTCACCGAGAGCATCGAGCTCGACGACCCGGTCGCCGGCACGGCCATCGACGACCCGCTCCAGCTGAGCGGCCGGGCGCGCGCCTTCGAGGGCACCGTCCAGGTGGCGGTGTTCGAGCGCGGCGCGACCGAGCCGCTCGGCGAGGGCTTCGTCACCGGCAGCGGCAGCGAGGAGCTGGGCCCGTTCGAGGGCGAGGTGTCGTGGGAGAACCCGGGTGGCGGCTGGGGTGCGGTGGTCCTCTACACGCTCGGCGGTGAGGACGGGGTGGTGTGGGAGGCGGTGTCGGTGCCCGTCGGGTTCATCGGCGGCGACTGAGGACCGGCTGTCGCCACCTAGTAGGTGTGCCTAACATGCGGCGATGACCGACCTCTCGACGTACCGCACCTTCCTCACGCACGTGGCGGCCGTCGGCGAGGTCGGACCCGGCCTCGTCCAGGTCACCTTCCAGGGCGGGGACCTCGAGGGCTTCGAGCCCGTCGGGCCCGACACGTTCCTCTACCTCCTCCTGCCGCCGCCGGGGCGCCGGGACCTGACCATCGACCGGTCCTTCACCTGGACCGCCTACCAAGAGATGCCCGAGGAGCTCCGACCGGTCGGCGCCTACTACACCCTGCGGCACTGGCGACCCGAGGCTGCCGAGCTCGACATCTGGATGGTGCTCCACGACGACCCCGGCCCGGCCTCGGGCTGGGCGACCCGCGCCGCGCCCGGCGACCCGGTGGCCCTCTGGGGCCCGCGCACGGCCTACGACCCCCCACCGGACACCGACTGGTTCCTCCTCGTGGCCGACGAGACCGGCCTGCCGGCCGCCGCGGTGATCTGCGAGACGCTCCCGCCCGACGTCCCGATCCGTGTGGTCGCGGAGGTGGCCGACGCCGCGCACCACCAGCCGCTCCCGGAGCGGCCCGGCCTCGACGTGCGCTGGATGCACCGCGACGGGCGCCCCGCGGGACGCACCACGGCCCTGCTCGACGCCGTGGCTGCTGCGGACTGGCCGGAGGGCAACCCCTACGTCTGGGGCGGGGCCGAGAGCCGCGCGGTGAGCGCGGTGCGTCGCTTCGTGCGCGGGACGAGGGACCTGCCACGCGAGCGGGTCAGCCTCGTCGGCTACTGGCGCCACGCCGACCACCCGCCGGAGCCCGACGAGGACTGACGGCGGCTCCCCGGGCGCTCCGGCCCGTCCGGGTAGGGTGCGGCCGGCGACCCTCCCGGTCACCGGCGAGCCTCACATGACGACCTCCTCCGCATCCGATCCTGCCCCGAACCTGTTCGGCGCCTCACGGCCCGAGGGGGCCAAGCTGGCGTCGATCGTCGCCGGCCGCATGGTCGCCGACATCGCCGCGGCCGGGTGGCCGGAGGGCCAGGTGATCGGCTCGGAGGCCGAGCTGCTCGAACGCTACGGCGTGAGCCGGGCCGTCTTCCGCGAGGCGGTCCGCCTCCTCGAGCACCAGCGCATCGGTCGCATGCGGCGCGGCCCCGGTGGCGGACTCGTCGTCACCGAGCCGAGCGTCGACACCGTCATCGACGCGGTCGCCGTCTACCTCCTGCACATCCAGGCCGACCTCGCCGAGGTCTTCGAGGCCCGCCACGCCCTCGAGCAGGCGGCCGCCGAGCTGGCGGCCGAGCGCCTCACCGAGGACGACCTCGCCGAGATGCGCGACCTCGCCGACCGCGAGGCCCAGGGCGAGCAGACGAGCCACCGCGAGCTCCACAACCTCGTGGCGGCCGCGACGCAGAACCCCGCGCTCGAGTTCTTCGTCGACCTCCTCAACCGGGTGACGCTCCTCTACTCGCCCGAGGCCAGCGCGCTCACCCGCGCGGTGCGCGCCGAGTCCGCCGTGGCGCACCAGAAGATCGTCGACTCCATCGTCCACGCCGACATGCACCGGGCGGGTCGCCGCATGCGGACCCACCTCGAGGCCGAGGCCGAGTTCATCCAGCGTCGCCTCCCGGCCCGGCCGCGCCTCGACGAGGTGTTCGCCGCCCCTGCCCCGGGCACCGCCAAGCTGGCCGAGAGCGTCGCCCGCCAGATCGTGGGCGAGGTCACCGACGGTGGGTGGGTCGTCGGTCGCCCGCTCGGCTCCGAGCAGGAGCTGATGGAGCGCTACGACATCTCGCGGGCGGTCCTGCGCGAGGCGGTGCGGGTGTTGGAGCACCACGACATCGCTCGGATGCGCCGAGGTCCGGGCGGCGGGCTGTTCGTCACCGAGCCCGGGGTCGACGCCACGGCCGAGGCGATGGCGCTCTACCTCAACCGGCGCAACGTGGGCAGCGCCCACCTCTTCGAGGTGCGGGGCATCGTCGAGATGACCGTGCTCGACCGGGTCGTCGACGGGCTCACCGACGAGGTCGTCGCGACGCTGGAGCGCGTCCTCGACGCCGAGGAGGCCGCGTCCCCCGAGGAGTTCCCGCTCGTCGGCCACGACCTGCACCAGGTCCTCGCCGACATGTCCGGGAACCGGGTCCTCGCGCTGCTCACCAACGTGCTCGTCCGCCTGTCCCGCACCTACGCAGCGACGATGGGGGAGGCCACGGGCAACCCGCTGCCCACCGACGAGATCACCAAGGCCCACCGCCGCATCGTCGAGCCGATCGTCGCCCGCGACCTCGGCCTGGCCCGCCGACGCATGCGCCGGCACCTCGACGCCCTCACCGGCTGGGAGCGCTGACGCCGCTCACAGCTGCAGCGACCGGCCGATGATCTCCTTCATGATCTCGGTGGTGCCGCCGTAGATGCGGGTGACCCGGGCGTCGGCGTAGGCCCGGCCGATCGGGTACTCGGCCATGAACCCGTAGCCGCCGTGGAGCTGCACGCCGACGTCGACCGCCCGTCCCTGGAGCTCGGTGCACCACCACTTCGCCATCGCCGCGTCCTCCGCGGTGAGGGTGCCGGCATCGAGCGCGGTGATGCAGCGGTCGATGAACGACTGGCCGACCTCGACCTCGGTGGCGAGCGTGGCCAGCTCGAAGCGGGTGTTCTGGAACGAGCCGATCGACTGGCCGAACGCCGAGCGCTCGCGCACGTAGGCGACGGTCCAGTCGAGCGCGGCGCGGGCGGCGGCGACGCCCGCCACGGCGATCGAGAGCCGCTCCTGCGCGAGGTTCGTGACCAGGTGGCCGAACCCGCCGCCCTCGACCCCGAGCAGGTTCTCCTTCGGCACCCGCACGTCGACGAAGCTCAGCTCCGCGGTGTCCTGGGAGTGGAGGCCGATCTTCTCCAGGTTCCGACCCCGTGTGAAGCCCTCCATGCCGCGTTCGAGGACGAGCAGCGACATGCCGCGGTGGCGCTCGGTCGGGTCGGTCTTGACCGCGGTGATGACGAGGTCGGCGTTGATGCCGTTGGTGATGAACGTCTTGGACCCGTTGACCACGTAGCTGTCGCCGTCGTCGATCGCGGTGGTGGTCATCGACGCCAGGTCCGACCCGATGCCGGGCTCGGTCATGGCGATGGCGGTGACGAGCTCGCCCGACGCGACTCCGGGGATCCACCGCTCGGCCTGCTCGGCGGTCGTGAGGTCGCGGAGGTACGGGATGCAGATGTCGTTGTGCAGGGTGAGCCCGAGCCCGGCGCCACCCAGCCCCGCCATCTGGACCTCCTCGCCGATGACCGCGTTGTAGCGGAAGTCGCGCACACCGCCGCCGCCGAGGTCGGCCGGCAGGTCCATGCCGAGGAACCCCGCGGCGCCGGCGGCGGTGAACAGCTCCCGGTCGACCACGCCCTCGCGCTCCCACCGCTCGACGTGCGGCACGGCCTCGCGGCGCAGGAACTCGCGGACGCTCTCGCGGAACATCTCGTGCTCGGGTTCGAAGATCGTGCGCTCCACGCGTGCTCCTCGGTCGGGGCCCCGCTCGACAAAAAGTATCCTGATCCCATGACGACCGACGCCCAGGACCTGGGCCAGACCATGTCACGTCACGTGCTCACCCGGCTGGGCCTCCAGGTCGTCACCGGCGACCACCTGCGGTTCGACCTGCTGCTCGACGACGCCCACCTCGACGCCGACGGGCACATCGACGTCGGCGTCCTCGGCACCTACATCGACATGACGTCGTCCCAGCCGCGGGAGATGCAGGCCGGGCGACCGTTCGTCCACGCCGACATCTCGTTCCACCGCCTCGCCCGGCCCGAGGGCGCGCGCCTGTCCGCCGACGCCCGGGCCCTGCGGCTCGGCAAGCGCACCGGTGTGATCGAGATCGAGGTCCACGACGACGCCGGCGTCCACGTCGCCCGCAGCGTGCAGGGCATCGCGTTCCCGAGCGGGGCGCCCACGCTGCGGCGGAGCCACGCCGACGAGGTCGAGGACCGCTTCTTCACCCAGTTCCACGGCGAGTGCACCCTCGATGGGCCCTTCCGCGACGTGGTCGGCATCAGTGGTCCGCACGGCGACGGGCCCGACGCGTGGTGGGAGATCGCGCTGAGCGACGTGAACGTCAACGGCTTCGGCGGCCTCCACGGCGGCGTGGCGACCGCCCTCGTCGATGCCGCCGCCACCGGCGCCGTGCGCGTCGCCGGCCACGAGCCCGCCGGCGCGCTCAGCCTGGCCGTGCGGTACCTGGCGCCGAGCCTCGCGGGACCGATCCGGGCGCGAGGGCGCGTCACCGGTCGGGTCGGCGACGTCGCCGTCGTCGCCGTCGAGGTGCGCGACGCCGACGAGAACCTCACGATCCTGAGCGACGTCCACGTCGCCACGCGATGATCGACCGACCGACCACACAGGGGGACCACCGATGAGCGCCACGACCATGGACCTGGGCCGGGTCGGCATCTGGACCGGGGCGATGGACGCCATGCCGTCGTCCGATGCCGCCGGGTTCGCCCGTCTGATCGAGGAGCTGGGCTTCCGTACGCTCTGGATCCCCGAGACCGTCGGGCGCGACCCGATGGTCAACGCCACGTTGCTGCTCGAGCGGACCTCGACGCTGCAGATCGCCACCGGCATCGCCAACGTCTACGCCCGCGACGCCGTCACCATGGCCAACACCCAACGGGCCATCGAGGAGGCGTTCCCCGGCCGGTTCCTCCTCGGCCTCGGCGTGAGCCACGCCCACCTCGTCGACCGCGTCCGCAAGCACGACTACTCCAAGCCGTACTCCTACATGGTCGACTACCTCACCGACATGGACGGCTCGATCTTCCGTGCCGTCGGTCCCGAGCAGCTGCCCCAGGCTCGGGTGCTCGCCGCCCTCGGCCCGAAGATGCTCGAGCTCGCGGCCACGAAGGCCAACGGCGCCCACCCCTACTTCGTCCCGGTGGAGCACACGGCGCGGGCCCGCGAGATCATGGGCCCCGACGCCACCCTCGCCCCCGAGCAGATGGTCGTGCTCGACACCGACCCGACCACCGCCCGCGAGACCGCCCGCAAGAACATGTCGGTCTACCTGCGGGCCCCGAACTACGTGAACAACCTCAAGCGGTTCGGGTTCACCGACGAGGACGTCGTGGCCGACGCCCCGAGCGACCGGCTGGTCGACGCCATCGTCGCCTGGGGCGACGTCGACGCCATCGTCGACCGCGTGCGTGCCCACCACGACGCCGGCGCCGACCACGTCGCGGTGCAGGTGCTCGCGGCGGGCACCTTCGTCCCGCCCGAGGACCAGCTGCGCGAGCTGGCCGCCGCGCTGCTCTGAGGATCGCGGCCGTGAGCGACGCCGCCGCCGTCGATCTGGCGCTCCTGCTGTTGCGTGGGGTCGTCGGCGTCGTCATGCTCGCCCACGGGGTGAACCACATCGTGGGCGGCGGCAAGATCGCCGGCACCGCCGGGTGGTTCGAGTCGCTCGGCATGCGCCCCGGTCGGCTCCATGCCTGGCTGGCGAGCCTCACCGAGGTCGGCGCCGGGGTGCTGCTGCTGCTCGGCCTGGCGACGTCGCTCGCGGCCGGTGGCGCCCTCGGCGTGATGGTCGTCGCGTGGGTCACCAACCACCGGGGCAACGGGTTCTTCATCTTTCGCCCCGGCGAGGGTTGGGAGTACGTGATGACCCTGTCGGTCGTCTCGGCCGCGATCGGTCCCCTCGGCGGTGGGGGCTGGTCGCTCGACCACGCCCTCGACCTCGACGACACGTTCTCCGGCGTCAGCGGGTTGGTGCTCGCGCTGGGCCCCGGCCTCCTCGGCGCCGCCGCGCTCCTCGCCGCCTTCTGGCGCCCACCCCGACCGACCTCGGCGTAGGGTGCGGCCGTGGTCGGGCGGAGCGGCGTCGACGAGCGGTGGGACGGGGACGTGGACGCGGTCGGTCAGCCACGGGCGCCGCGGTGGTCGCTGCCCACGCTCGTCGCGTTTGCCTCGCTGACCTCGCTGGTCGCCGGCGTCGGGTTGGTGAGCCTCGGGTGGTCCGACCCACGCCTCGCGGCTCCGGTGCTGAGCGTCGTGGGCCTCGGGTGGCTGACGATCGGGTGGCGGCGCCGGTGGCCGCCTCGGCTGCGGCGCGCGTTGTCCTGCGCGATGGCTGTCGGCATCTTCGTCGGACTCGTGCTGCACATGTTCCAGCCACCCTCGGAGGCCGAGCTCGTGGCCCGGCTGGACGACCTCCCGACCGTCGAGTCCGCGGGCGGTGGCATCGCCCGTGCGTGGGTGGTGGGCGAGTCCGAGCTGCCCTGGATCGCGCCCGTGGTGCGGCGGTCCGGCTCCTTGGCCGACGGCGACGAGCCAGGAGCGGTGGCGAACGCCCTTCGCCGCAGGGGCTACGAGGCGGAGGTGCTGGGCCCGGTGTCCTCATCCCCGTCCGATCGGTTGGGGCTGTGGCACGTCCGGGCCGTCGACGACCGCACCACCCTCCTGGTCCAGCTCGACGCCGAGGGCGCGCTCGTCCAGGCGTCGTGGGCGGCTCCGGGCATCGACACCTGGCCGCTCGGTTCCCCCGCCGCCCCGGGGTTCGGCGGGTGGATCGTGATGCCTGCCATCGCCCGGTCGGTGCTCTACGTGCTGGCCCTCGTCGGTGCGGCGCTCGTCGGCACGTCGGTCGTGCTGCTGGCGCGCAACTGGCGCTGCTTCATCACGCGACCCGACGAGCCCTCGTAGAGGTACCGTCCAGGGAGTGGCGATCGAGCTGAACCACACGATCGTCGGCGCGGTCGACGCCGAGGCGTCGGCCCGCTGGCTGGCCGAGATGCTCGGCCTCGACCAGCCCGTCCACGTCGGCCACTTCTGGCAGGTCCGCATGGCCAACGGCGTCGACCTGGACTTCGCGTCGATGGGCGACGAGCCCGTCGTCCCCCAGCACTACGCGTTCCTCATCTCCGAGGACGAGTTCGACGAGGTCCACGGGCGGCTGCTGCTCGGCGACCACGACATCTGGGCCGACCCGGGCCAGCGGTACCCCGGCGATATCAACCACAACGACGGCGGCCGCGGCGTGTACTTCCTCAGCAACGACGGCCACTTCCTCGAGGTGATCACCCGCCCCTACGGCAGCGGGTCCCCCTCCGCCTGAGCGGTCGCTCGGGGACGCGGGCCGTCTGTCCTCAGCAGGCGAGGTGGGCGTCGAGGATGGCGGCCTGGCGGCGACGGTCGTCGGCCAGGTCGTGCCGGCCGATCGCCACCATCTCGTCGACCGCGTCGAGCAGCTCGTCGCGGATGGACGCGACGACGGCTCGGACGTCGTCCTCGTCCAGGTCACGGCGGGCGACGTCGTTGGCGTGGAGCCCGACGGCGGCGCGGGAGTGCGCGGCGTCGACCGCTTCGGCGTTGGCGATCGCGGCGAGGGTCGTACGCAGCGTCGAGAGGCGCAGGGCGTCGCGCGCCTTCATCGCCGGCAGGACCTCGGCTTGGAGTCGGTCGCGGATCGGCTCGGTCATCTCGGCACGGTGCCACCGCCCGGCGGGCCCGTCGAACCGGTTCCGACCCGGCACCGGCCCGGTTCCGACCCGGCACCGGGCCGATCTTGGTACCGATCGCGACCGTCAGTGTCGCGATGCGTACCGAGAACGGTCGGCGGGAGGGGTGCCCGGCGTGGAGGGGCGGTTCTGGGTACGGATCGCGACCGTCAGTGTCGCGATACGTACCGAGAACGGCCGGTGGACCGTGGGTGCGCACCGGCCGACGGGGGCCGGTCGCGGGCCGCCGCCCGACGGGGGCCGGTCGCGGGCAAAGGCCCCGCGGGGGTCAGTCGTCGGCGAGCAGGACGGCCAGGCGCTCGACGGAGCGCTCGAGCATCTCGAGCGGCACGATCGGGAACGTGATCCGGTCCCGCAGCTTGGGGTTCAGCCCGCTCCAGTCGCAGTAGTTGGTGACCTCGGTCGTGCCGTCGTCCAGCGCGACCAGCTCCCAGCCGTAGACGTGGCCGAGGGGCTTCGGGTGGTCGGTCGATCCGACGCTCCACTCGACGAGCCGGTCGGGCTCGATGCGGGTGACCCGGTTGAGGACCGTGTACTTGCCCATCGGCAGGTCGCCGAGCGGCTCGCGGTCCATGTGCATGGTGAACGCCTGGCCCACCTCGGTGAGCGGCGTGGCGTCGGGCGCCGCCTCGAGCATCCCCGAGCCGTCGATGTCGACGTGGCCCTGGGGATGGGACACGACGGCGAAGATGCGGCCGGCCGGCGCCGCGACCCGACGGGTGGCGGCGATGCGCTCGGCCGCGCTCACGACCCCTCCGCCGGCAGTCGGGTGAACGACGGGGGGCGCTTCTCGAGGAACGACATGACGCCCTCGGTGAAGTCCGGCCGCCGGAAGCTCTCGGCCATGTGGACGAACGCGTCGCCCTCGGCGGCGCCGAGCCCACGGTGGAGCTGCTCGTAGACCTGGCGCTTCATCACCGCCATCGACGCGGGTGAGCACGTGTCGGCCAGGCGCTGGACGTAGGCCCGGCAGTGGTCGAGCAGCTCGTCGCCGGGCATCGACGCGTTGACGAGCCCGAGCTGCGCCGCCTCCCGCCCGTCGATCGTGCGGGATGACAGCAGCAGGTCGAGCGCCACCGCGGGCCCGACCTGTCGGGGGAGCAGCCAGCTGAGGCCGAACTCGGCGACCAGCCCCCGCTGGGCGAACGCGGTGAGCATCACCGCGTCGTCGCTCATGAAGCGCAGGTCGCAGCACAGCACGAACGGGTAGGCCATGCCCGCCACCGCACCGTTGATGGCGGCGATGACGGGCTTCTCGGTGGCCATCAGGTAGGAGAACGTGCCGTCGAAGTCCCCGATCTCCTGCGGCGCGTCGCCGCGTGCCAGCGTCTCGGCCAGCGGGCTCGAGCGCTCACCGCCGGCCATGTCCTCGAGCCGCCCGAGGTCGGCGCCGGCGCAGAAGCCCCTGCCCGCGCCCGTGATGACGATGGCGACGACGTCCCGATCGGCCGCGGCTCGTCCCACGGCGTCGCGCACCTCGCGGGCCATGACGTCGGTCCAGGCGTTGAGGGCCTCGGGCCGATGGAGCGTGATGAGCCCCATCGGCCCGTCGACCTCGTAGCGGATCTGCTCGTACATGCCGTCCCCCCCCGGGGCTGGAGCTCCTAGATGCGTTCGATGATGATCGCAGGCGCCATGCCGCCGGCGGCGCACATGGTGATGAGGCCCCGCTCGAGGTCCTGGCGCTCGAGCTCGTCGAGCAGCGTGCCGACGAGCATCGAGCCGGTCGCCCCGATCGGGTGGCCGAGGGCGATGGCACCGCCGTTGACGTTGATCTTCTCGCGGTCGATGCCGAGGTCGCGGATGTACTTCTCGACGACGACGGCGAAGGCCTCGTTGACCTCGAACAGGTCGATGTCGTCGAGCGTCATGCCGGCCTTCTCGAGGACCTTGCGGGTGGCGGGCACCGGGGCGTTGAGCATCAGCGTCGGGTCGTCGCCGACGTTGGCCATGGCGACGACGCGGGCACGGGGCGTCCAGCCGTTGGCCGTCGCCACCTCGGAGTTGGCGAGGAGCAGCGCGCCGGCGCCGTCGACGACGCCGGAGGAGTTGCCGGCGTGGTGGACGTGCTCGATCTCGAGGTCCGGGTACCGGCGGAGGATCTCGCTGCGGAAGGTGCGGCCGTCCTCGTCGAGGGGGATGTCGGCGACGGCCTCGAACGACGGCGCCAGCTGGGACAGCTTCTCGGCCGTGGTGCCGGGGCGCGGGTACTCCTCGCGGTCGAGGGCGAGGGTGCCGTCGGGGTGGTGGACGGGCACGAGGCTGCGCTCGAACCGCCCCTCCTCGATGGCGACGGCGGCCCGGCGCTGCGACTCGGCGCCCAGCTCGTCGAGGGCCTGGCGCGAGATGCCCTCGAGGGTGGCGATGGCGTCGGCGGCCACGCCCTGGTTCGACTGCGGGTGCAGCTCGCGCAGGTGCGGGTTGCCCTTGTCCATGAACGGGTGGCGCACCTTCGAGGAGTTCTCGGCGTAGGACGACATCATCTCCGCGCCGCCGGCGACCACGACGCCCTCGAGGCCGCTGGCGACCATGCCGGCGGCGAGGTTGACCGCGGTGATGCCCGAGCCGCAGTAGCGGTCGAGGGTGAACCCGCTGGTGGTGGTGTCCCACCCGGCGTCGAGCGCGGTCATGCGGCCGAGCGCGCCGCCCTGGGTGCCCACCTGGAGGGAGCAGCCCCAGATCACGTCGTCCACGATGCTGGTGTCGAGGTCGTTGCGCTCGGCCAGGGCCCGCAGCGTCGCCGCGCCGAGCACCTGCGGGTGCACGTCGGCGAGCGCCCCCTTGCCGACCTTGCCGACGCCGCGGGGGGTGCGGCACGCATCGATGATCCAGGCCTCGGTCACGAGGGTCCTCCTAGGTGAGAGCAATTGAGTGCACTCTAGGTGCTCCGAGCGGCGGCGTGCCCGCGCGGGCGAGGATGGGCCCGTGGACGACCGACTGACCGGCCAGACCGTCGAGCTCCTGCAGACGATGATCCGCAACGCCTGCGTCAACGAGGGCACGGTCGAGTCGGGCCAGGAGATCCGCAACGCCGAGGTGCTCGCCTCGTTCCTCGACGGCAGCGGCGCCGACGTCGAGCTGTTCCACGCCGCACCGGGACGCACCACGCTCGTCGCCCGCGTCGAGGGCTCCGACCCCTCGGCGCCGAGCCTCTGCCTGAACGGCCACACCGACGTCGTGCCCGTCTCGCCCGACGGGTGGTCCCGCGACCCCTTCGCCGCCGAGCTGGTCGACGGCGAGATCTGGGGACGGGGCGCTGTCGACATGCTCAACCTCACGGCGTCGATGGCCGTGGCGGTCCGCCACCTCCTCGCCAGCGGTCTGCGGCCCCGCGGCGACCTCGTGCTCCTCGCGGTGGCCGACGAGGAGTCGGGCAGCCGGTGGGGTGCGCGCTGGATGGCCGAGCACCACGCCGACCTCATCACGACCGACTTCGTGCTCACCGAGAACGGCGGGCTCCACGGCGGCAGCGACACGTCCCCGACGGTGAGCGTGACGGTCGGCGAGAAGGGCGTCGCGTGGCGCCGGCTCACCGTGCGGGGCACGCCGGGCCACGGGTCGATGCCCTTCCGCGCCGACAACGCCCTCGTCACCGCCGCCGGCGTCGTCAGCCGGCTGGCCGAGTACCGGCCGCCCCCGATGTTCCACGAGCTGTGGCGCCGCCAGGTCGCCGCCCTGCCCGTCGACGACGAGACGAGGGAGACGCTGCTCGACCCGGACCGCATCGACGACCTGCTCGCCACGATGCCGGGGCCGGCCGGGCACTTCTACTCGTGCACCCACACGACGTTCTCGCCCAACACGGTCACCAGCCAGTCGAAGACCAACGTCATCCCCGACACGGTGACGATCGACGTCGACGTGCGCACGCTCCCCGGCGAGGGACCCGAGGAGGTCGAGGCCCACCTGCGCGCTGCACTCGGCGACGACCTGTTCGCCCGCGTCGAGGTCGAGCCGCTGATCGACGACCGGGCCAGCACCAGCCGGACCGACACGCCGCTGTGGGACGCGCTCCAGCGCGGCGTGGCCCGCTCGTTCGACCGGGCGACCCTCCACCCGCAGCTGTCGGTCGGGTTCACCGACGCCCGCGTCCACCGCGAGCTCGGCGCGATCGCCTACGGCGCCGGTCTCCTCAGCCCGAACCTCAGCTCGCGCGAGTTCGGCCGTCGCTTCCACGGCAACGACGAGCGCATCGACGTCGAGTCGCTCGGCCTCACGACCCGGCTGTGGATCGACGTCGTGCGCGACCTCCTCGGCTGACCCGCAGCACCTCGGCGAATAGGGTGTGCTCATTCGCCAAGGGACGACGAGGGGACCGACCATGAAGCTGAGCATGTCGATGAGCTACGCCGGGGGCTTCCTGGCCGCCGTCGAGCAGGTCCAGGCCTACGAGAAGGCCGGTGTCGACATGGTGTGGGTCGCCGAGGCCTACGGCAACGACGCCCCGACCCTCATGGGCTACATCGCGGCCAAGACCGAGCGCATCGAGATCGCGTCGGGCATCCTGCCGATCTACACCCGCACGCCGACGCTGCTCGCGATGACCGCGGCCGGCCTCGACGAGATCTCCGGCGGCCGTGCCGTGCTCGGCCTCGGTGCGTCGGGCCCGCAGGTGATCGAGGGCTTCCACGGCATCCCCTACGACCGGCCGCTCCAGCGCACCCGCGAGATCATCGACATCTGCCGCATGGTCTGGCGCCGCGAGCGCCTCGAGTACGACGGCAAGGCGTACCACCTGCCGCTGCCCGAGGGTCAGGGCACCGGCCTCGGCAAGGCGCTGAAGATCATCACCCATCCACAGCGCGCCGACATCCCGATCTACGTGGCGTCGCTCGGCCCGAAGAACGTGCAGATGACCGCGGAGCTCGCCGACGGCTGGCTGCCGATCTTCTACAACCCACACAAGGCGAACGACGTGTGGGGCGACGACCTCGCGGCCGGCTTCGCCAAGCGGTCCTCCGACCTCGGGCCCCTGCAGATCGTCGCCGGCGGCGCCATCGGCTTCGGGGACGAGGAGACGGCCAAGAAGGTGCGCGACGCCAACCGCCCGATGGTCGCCCTCTACGTGGGCGGCATGGGCGCCCGCGACAAGAACTTCTACAACGACCTGTTCTGCCGCTACGGCTACGAGGCGGAGGCCAAGGAGATCCAGGACCTCTACCTGTCCGGCAAGAAGGACGAGGCGGCGGCGGCCATCCCCGACGACTTCCTCCGGGCCAGCTCGCTGTTCGGCGACGAGGGCTTCGTGCGCGAGCAGGTCCAGGCCTACAAGGACGCCGGGGTGACCGCCCTGTCGGTCGCGCCGATCGGTGACGATCCGATCGGCGTCCTCGAGAAGGTGAAGGCCTGGGCCGACTGACGGCCCAGGCCCTCGCGCCAGGGGAGCCCGGGCTTCAGCCCTTGCGGAACGGGCGGCCGAGGTCGAACTCGACGTCGGCCCACTTGTCGGCGGCCGCCGCGAGCTCCTCGACCTCCCAGTAGCCGTCCTTGGTGACGGCGTCGACGATCGACCACGGCTTGAACATGTGGACCTCGCCGCCGCGCACGAAGAAGACCTTGCCGGCGATGCGGCACTCCTCGGTGGCCAGGTAGGCGACGAACGGGGCGATGTTGGCGGGATCCGACGGGTCCCAGCCCTCGTCGGTCGGCCCCATGCGGTCGGCCGCGCCGGGGATCGTCATCGTGAGGCGCGTCCGCGCCGCGGGGGCGATGGCGTTGCACCGCACCCCGTAGCGGCCGATCTCGTCCTGGAGGATCGTCGTGAACGAGGCGATGCCGCTCTTGGCCGCGCCGTAGTTGGTCTGACCCGCGTTGCCGAACAGGCCCGACGTCGAGCTGGTGTTGATGATCGACGCCTTGACCTCCTCACCGGCCTTGGCCTTCTCCCGCCAGTAGGCGGCGGCCCAGCGGGTCGGGACGAAGTGGCCCTTCAGGTGGACGTGGATGACGGCGTCCCACTCCTGCTCGGTCATGTTGACGAGCATCCGGTCCCGCAGGATGCCGGCGTTGTTCACGAGCACGTGGAGGTCGCCGAACTCCTCGATCGCCGCGTTGATGAGGCGCTGCCCACCCTCCCAGTCGGCGACGTCGTCGTGGTTGGCGATGGCGGTGCCGCCGGCGGCGCGGATCTCGGCGACGACCTCGTCGGCAGGGGTGGCGTCGCTGCCGCTGCCGTCCTCGGCACCGCCGAGGTCGTTGACGACGACCTTCGCTCCCTCGTGAGCGAAGAGGAGCGCGTGCTCGCGCCCCACGCCGCGGCCGGCCCCCGTGATGATCGCGACCCGTCCGTCCAGTGCACCCATGTGGTCCCCTCCCAGGGCTCGTCCTCGTGGTGCCGCCGAATATAGGACACCCAATCCCGGTCCGAGGCCGCTGGTACCGTCCCGCCCGTGGACCTGTCGATCGTGGCGTGGGCAGCGGTGCTCGCCGCCGTGCTGCTCGGCGCCACCATCCAGGGCGCCATCGGGTTCGGGATGAACCTGGTCAGCGTGCCGGTCATCGCGCTCGTCGCACCGGACACGCTGCCGATCGCCGCGATCCTGCTCGGCGTGCCGATCTCGGTCGTGATGGCCCGCTACGAGCGGGCGTCGGTCGACCGCTCCGGCGTCCTCTGGCTGTTCGTCGGCCGGGTCCCGGGCAGCGCAGCCGGCGCGGCGGTCGTCGTCGCCGCCTCGACCCGGGACCTCCAGCTGTTCGTGGGCGCGGTCGTGCTGCTGATGGTCCTGGCGAGCATCACCGCCCCGCCGATCCCCGTCCGGCGCGAGACCCAGGTCGGCGCGGGGTTCGTGTCCGGCATCACCGGCACCGCGGCGGGCATCGGCGGGCCGCCGGTGGCGCTGCTGTACCAGCGGCACTCCGGTCCGGTCATGCGCGCCACCCTGGCCGCGACGTTCTTCCTCGGGACGATCCTCTCGGTCACGACCCTCGCCGTCTCCGGATCCATCCCGCGCGACGGCGTGCTCCTCGGCGCGGCCAGCATCCCCTTCGTGGTCCTCGGCTCGCGCTCGGGCCGGCGCTTCCACGCCCTGCTCGAGCGGCGGTGGCTGCGCCCCGCGGTGCTCGCGTTCTCCGCCGTCTCGGCCGGCGTCGTGGTGGTCGACGCGCTCTGGTAGCTCGCACCTACGGTGTCCCGAGACATCGCACAGGGGGGAACCGATGACCGACGAGGTGCTGGTCGACACGTCCGACCACATCGCCACCATCACGCTCAACCGACCTGACCGGCTCAACGCCATCAGCGGCCCGATGCTGCGGGAGCTGTCCCGCATCCTCGTCGAGTGCGACGCGCGCCGCGACGTGCGCGCCATCGTGCTGACCGGTGCAGGCCGTGGCTTCTGCGCCGGTCTCGACCTGCAGGCCGTGTCGGCCGGCGGCCTCGGCGGTGGCTCCGATGACGCCGGCTCGGGCGGTGGCGCCCCACCGACGCGGCTCGACGACTCGCCGCCGTTCGTCCTGCGCCGCCTCGACACGCCGGTGCTCTGCGGCTTGAACGGTCCCGCGGCCGGCTACGGCATGGACATGGCGCTCGGCTGCGACCTGATCGTCGCGTCCGAGCACGCCTCGATGTCGCCACCCATCCAGCGGGGCGTGGTGCCCGAGAGCGGAGGCACGTGGCTGCTGCCCCGGCTCATCGGCTGGCAGCGGGCGTGCGAGGTGGCGATGCTCGGCGACAAGCTCCGCGCCGACGATCTGGCACGGCTCGGACTCGTCAACGCCGTCGTGCCCGCCGACGACTTCGACGACACCGTCCGCGAGTGGGCGAGGCGGCTGGCCCGTCAGGCGCCGCTGGCCATGCAGGCCACCAAGCGGAGCATGCGGCTGGGCCTCGACGCCTCCTTCGACGCCAACGCCCACCACGTGATGGCCGAGTTCCGGGTGCTCAGCCGCACCAAGGACTTCGCCGAGGGTGTGGCGGCGTTCGTGGAGAAGCGCGACCCCCGCTACGAAGGCCGGTAGGCCCGCCCGTCAGTCGGCGGCGTGCCGCGGGTTGGCGATCTCGACGTCGGCTCGGGCCGTGGCGCGCAGGTGGGCGAGCAGCGCCGGGTCGGCGACGTCGATCGAGCCGTCGCGGATCGCGCCGGCCAGCTCCTCCACCAGCTCGTCGAGCGGCCCGTCGTGGCCGAGCAGGTCGACGAGACCCGCACGCTCGGCGGCCTCGGCGATGTCGCCCTGCTCGAGCTCGCGGATGACGGTCGAGAGCACGTTCACCGCCACCCGGGCGTGGAACTGCACCCGCCCCTCCACGGAGGCCATGACGTCCTCCTCCAGGAAGGAGCGGACGGCGTCGAGCAGCTCGACGGCGGTCGGACGCGGCTGGGTCATGCGAGGAGCTCCATGAGGTCGTGCTCCACCTCGGCGACGCGGCGGCCGATCGCCGCCTGCTCCACCGAGCGGCGCACCCCGGACAGGTGGACGCCGACCTGCATGAGGCAGATCACCGCCCATCGCAGGTTGCCGAACACCTCCCAGTAGTGGACGGCGTCGACGTCGATCTGGCCGCCGGCCGCCCGGTAGCCGGCGAGGAGGTCGTCGAGCCCACCGACACCCCCGGCGCGCCCCGCACCGCCGAAGCGCCAGGAGCGCACGCACATCCAGCCGACGTCCTCGGCCGGGTCGCCGACGTGGGCCAGCTCCCAGTCGAGAACGGCCCGCAGGCCCTCCGGCCCGACGATGAGGTTGCCGACCCGGAAGTCGCCGTGCACGACCACCTGGCGGTCGCACGGCGGCGGGTCCGTGCGCAGCCAGCGGAACGCCACCTCGAGCACGGGGCGCACCGCACCGAGGTCGTCGACCACGCGGTGGAGGTCGTCGAGCTGGCGGAGTGCCGGGTGGTCGTCGCCTACGCGCGCGGCCAGGCCGCTGTCGGCGAGGCCGATGCTGTGGACGCGGGCGAGGGCCTCGCCGCACTGCGCAGGGAGCACCTGCCGCGCCCCGGCGTAGGCGTCGTCGCGGACGATGCGCCGACCGAGGGCCTCGCCCTCCACGGCGTCCATGACGAAGCCCCGACCGAGGTGGTCGTCGGGATCGAGCACGAAGCGCACCGCGGGCACGGGCACGCCGGCCGCCGCTGCGGCAGCGAGCAGCCGGCTCTCGTCGACCGGCGTCGTCGACCCCGGCGGATCGCGCCGCAGGACCAGGTCGTGGGCCGATCCGTCGGGGGAGGTGGCGCGGAACGACCACAGCTCCCGCGACGCCCCTCCCGAGAGCCGCCGTAGGCCCTCGACGCTCGTGCCGGCGCCGAGGTGGCGTTCGGCGGCTGCCGCCAGGGCGTCGGGGTCGAGCCGCTCGCTCACCCGGTGAGGCCCACCGGGCGCCCGTCGATGATCTGGTCCAGGTACTCCGACAGCCCGTACCCGGTGCGCCCGTCGAGGGTCCACTCGGTCATCCCCTCGGAGATGCGGGTCATCAGCTGGTCGCCGTCGGGCGTGGTGCGCCGGTTGCGGAGGGGCACGAGGTTGAGCACCGCGCCGCCGATCTCGAGCTCCTCCCCCGACGCCGTGCGGGCGACGGCGCGGATGCGCTCGTGGTAGTCGCCCTCGTCGGTCCAGTCGGTGTCGATGGTGGCGTCGACGATCGGCTCGTACCGCCCGTCACGCAGCAGCATCCCGCCGATGCGGGCCGAGCCGTCGCGCGAGGCGACGATCGAGACCATGAAGCCGAGGTCGTCGCCGAAGTTGGCGGTGAGCCAGCGGTACCACCACGGGCTCTGCCAGAAGCGCGGGCCCCACGAGTGGTCGCGCAGGCCGAAGCCGTCGACCGGCCACTCGTCGTCGCCGACGCGGATGACACCGCTGCCCGCGACGTGCTGCTCGTAGTGCCCGCGGGCGAAGCCCTCACCCGTCTCCTCGATGGGGGTGCCGTCGTCGTTGACAGGCTCGCCGCCGAACATCGGGGACACCCCCCGGTAGGTGAGCTCGACGTGGCAGTCGACCCACGGGTTCTCGGTGAACGCCTGCTTCGGGTCGGCCATCGCCAGCGGATCGTCGAGCAGCACGACCTTGCCGTCGTAGGCGACCCTCAGCTCCTCGAAGGGCGTGACCACGTCGAAGCGCATGCCCCCGGCATCGAAGGCGTCGTTGTCGGCGATCGGCGGTCGGGCGAACATGAAGGCCGCCCTCCCGTCGGGCAGGTACAGGCACGTCGTCATCTCGGCGTAGCCCTCGTTGGCGCGGTTGCCGAGGCGGAAGAAGCCACCGATGCGCTCGGTCGGGTCGTACACGTTGAAGTACATCGACTCGTTGAAGTTGGTGGCCTCCTCCAACGGGTGCATGTGCTCGTCCTGCGGTTCGAGCCGGTACCTGGCCATGGTCGGTCCCTTCCCGCGGCGGTCCCCGGCCGCGTGTCCGGTCGATGCTCTCACGCGAGCACCGCCCGCGTCTCAGGCGTCGCTGAGCAGGACCACCTTCCCGAACTTGCCGCCCGCCGCGAAGTGCTCGTAGGCGGCCTCGACCTCGTGGAGGGGGAAGGTGGCGTCGATCGGCACCGTGATCCGACCCGACCCCAGCAGGGGGATCACGTGCCGCTCGACGGCTCGGGCCGCGGCCGCCTTGTCCTCGAGCGACCGGGCCCGCAGCGTCGAGCCGTGGATGCGGCCGCGCGCCGCCATGAGCGCGAGCAGGTTGACCTCGACCTTGGCGCCGGCGCCGACGCCGATGACCGTGATGCGCCCGCCGGGTGCGAGCGCCGCCAGGTCGGCGCCGAGGTTGTCGCCGCCGATCAGCTCCAGCACCAGGTCGAAGGGGCCGTGGTCGCCGAAGCCCTCCGGGTCGACGACCGTGGCCCCGAGCGTGGCGACGGCGTCGCGCCGAGAGGCGTCGCGCACCGTGGCGACGACCTCGGCGCCGGCCGCGACCGCCAGCTGCACCCCCGCGGTGCCGACGCCGCCGGCCGCCCCGTGGACGCACACCCGCTCGCCCATCGCCAGGCCGGCCTGGGTGAAGAGGGCGTCGTGCGCGGTGGTGAACGCCTCCGGGAACCCGCCGGCCACCGCCCACTCGACCCCGTCGGGGATCGGGACGAGGTGGCGCTCGTGGACGACGAGGCGCTCGGCCTGGGCGCCGCCGCCGACGACCGCCATCACGCGGTCGCCCTCCTCGAACCGGACGGCGCCGGGCCCGAGGGCGACGACCTCGCCGGCGACCTCGAGGCCGGGGACGTCGGCTGGGGATCCCGGCGGGGCGGGGTAGCGACCGGCGCGCTGGAGGAGGTCGGCGGCGTTCAGCCCGGCAGCGCGGACCGCCACCAGGACCTCGCCCGTGCCGGGGACCGGATCGGGTCGCTCCTGCCACTCGATGCGTCCGTCCACGATCGTCGCTGCGTGCATGGCGGCCACGGTAGACCGACCGCGCCGATGTGACCCTTGTCAACAAACCAACGTTTGACGTACCGTGCTGTCAGCTAACCGCGGGGGCAGGGCGTGGTTGGCCACACACCGGGGGTTCGGCGGAACAGAGGTCAGCCGACCGAGGCTCGGGCCACCGGCGACGCGACCATGAAGGGGAAACCACACATGACCACCACCGCACGACGGCGACAGACGTTCGTCGCCATCATCGCGATGCTCCTCGCGAGCCTCGCCCTCTCACCGGGGGCCGACGCCCAGGCGAGCAACCCGTACCAGCGGGGTCCGAACCCGACGCAGTCGAGCATCGAGGCGCTGCGCGGGCCGTACTCCACGACGACGACCTCGGTGTCGAGCTTCGTGTCCGGCTTCGGCGGCGGCACGATCTACTACCCGACGGGCACCAACGAGACCTTCGGCGGCGTCGTCGTCGCTCCCGGGTTCACCGCGAGCCAGAGCTCGATGAGCTGGCTGGGCCACCGCCTCGCCTCGCAGGGCTTCGTCGTGTTCACCATCGACACGAACGGGCGCTTCGACCAGCCGGGCAGCCGTGCCGACCAGCTCCTCGCCGCGGCCGACTACCTGGCCGACGACAGCTCGAGCGCCGTCCAGGCGCGTCTCGACGACAGCCGCATGGCCGTCATGGGCCACTCGATGGGCGGTGGCGGCTCGATCGAGGCCTCTTCCGACCGGTCCTCGCTGAAGGCGTCGATCCCGCTGACCCCGTGGCACACCCGCAAGACGTGGAGCTCGGTGCAGGTGCCGACCCTCGTCGTCGGTGCGGAGAACGACTCCGTGGCCTCGACCAGCTCGCACGCCATCCCGCTCTACAACGGTCTGCCGTCCTCGCTGGACAAGGCCTACCTGGAGCTCGACGGCGCCAGCCACTTCGCCCCGAACTCCAACAACACGACGATCGCGGCGTACTCCATCTCCTGGCTGAAGCGCTTCGTCGACAACGACACCCGCTACGACCAGTTCCTGTGCGGCCCGAACCACACGGCCGACCGGGACATCAGCGACTACCGCAGCACCTGCCCCTACAGCCCCGTCGACCCCGGTGATCCTGGCGACCCCGGTACGCCGGGCGGGGAGTGCGTCCGCACCCACACCCGCAACCACGTCGACGCCGGCCGTGCCACCAACGTCTGGGGCACCGCCTACGCCGTCGGCAGCGGCGACAACCTGGGCAGCCACAGCTACTTCAACTACGTCTCCCTCCAGTCCATCTCCGGAGGCTGGACAGAGGTGTCCAGCTGCCCGTAGCTCTCAGCTGACCCCCAGCTGAACCGCGACCCCGCCCGCCGGACACCTGCCCCGGCGAGGCGGGGTCGTGCGCGTCCGGCGTGCGGTCATGCGGGTGGTGTGGTGGGTGTGCGGTCGGGGCGGTGGATGGTCCAGGTGCCGTCGGGTGCGCGGGTGGGGTGCCAGCCGTGGTTCTTGAGGCGGTTGTGGGTGTCGCAGAGCACCGCGGCGTTGGCTTGGTCTGTGGGTCCGCCGCGGCTCGCGTCGATGGTGTGGTCGATCTGCAGGCCGTGTCGGCGGTGGCAGCCGTTCCAGATGCACCGCAGCCCGTCGGGGTGCTGCAGTGAGTTGGTGAGCTCGGCCGCGTCGCGGGCCGATCCGGTGAAGAACCGCTGGCGGCGTCCGAGGTCGATCACGTTGGAGTCGGCGTCGATGATCACCCGGCGGACCTGGCCGGCCAGTGCCGCGGCGACCACGTCGGACGGGGCGAGGGGCACCCCCGACACGGTGCGGCACACACGAGGCCCACTCGGGTCGAATGCGCTGTCGGTGCCGGTGAGGGCGGTCTCGAAGGTGTCCAGATCGACGACGATGTTGACCAGCGGCACCGCCCGGCCGACGGTGGAGGCCGCCCGGGCGAAGATCGCGGCGAGCGCATCGGCGCGGCGTTGCGCGGGAGTGCGGGCCAGGTCGGCATCGGTCGCGGCGTCGCCGAGCCGCGTGCGGGCGTCGGCCCAGTCGGCGAGGAGCTCGGCGCGGGCGAACCACTCGAAGGTCTCCGCGATGGCGGCGCCCTGCAGGTTGCCGAACCCGCCGGTGAGGGTGAACCCGCCGTCGAGGTTCTCGACGACCGAGGCGTGGCGCCGTTCGTGGGACGTCTCGGCGTCGTGTTCGGTGCCGTCGACATCGGCGAGGCGTTCCCACTCCCGCAACCAACGACAGAACCCCTCATGACCTTCGCGGCGCGCCATCTCGACGAGCACGTCCTCGATGAGCGGCAGCAGGTCCACGACTCGAGGGTTGCGCGCCACCCGCTCGACCGCCCGCACGTGACCGGTCGGGACCTCACCCGCCCGATGCGCCGCAGCCAGCGCCGGCACGTCTCGCAGCACCCGCGCGCACTGCACCCGCGCCCGCGCCTCGCCGTGCGGCAACCGGCCCAGGTGCCGGACCGCCACCGCCGCCGAGGCCAACCCGTCCACTGCGTACGCCTGCGAGCGGTCCAGATGCCCCGCCAGATGGTCGGTCACGGCGTCGATGCGGCGACGGAGGACTTCCACGTCGCGCACCAACCCCATCTCCGACCTGGCGTCCAGCACATCGAGATCGACCGAACCGAGCAGATCGATCGCCCGGGCCAACGCCGACAGCGCCACACCCGGATCCACCGGACCCACATCTGCTTCCCCGACATCGAGCAGCACCACAGCCGCACCTCCGCCATCGCCATCACACAAGCCGGCACCGAAGCCGACGAACACGGCGACCGAACCGGACGGGGAAGAACACCGACCCGACCACCTGCACCCACCCTACGAAGGGGGTGTGACAGTGACGGGCCGCCGTCAGTCGAAGATCGCTCCGGGGTTGAGGACGCCCGCCGGATCGAACGTGGCCTTGATCCCGCGCATCAGCTCGACGGCCGTCGGGTCGACGGACTCCAGGAAGTACCGCTTCTTCGACCGGCCGATCCCGTGCTCGCCCGACACCGCACCGCCCAGCTCGACGCCGGTGCCGAGGACCGCCGACATCAGCCGGCTGCGGACCTCGTCGTCGGGCTGGAAGACTGAGAGGTGGACGTTCCCGTCCCCGGCGTGACCGCAGCCGACCACGAGCGACTCGTGCTGCGCGGCCAGCTCCTGGCAGCGGGCGAGGTAGTCCGGGATGCGACTGCGGGGCACGACGACGTCGACGATGTCGTGGGCGCCGGCGGCCTTCGCCGTCCAGAAGGCCTTCTCCCGGGCATCGATCAGGGCGGCACCCGCGCCGGAGGGCAGCACGTACACGTCGAGCGCGCCCATCGCCCCGACCAGCGCTGCGAGCTCGGCCGTGTCCTCCTCGACCCGCGCCTCGGTCCGGCTCTCGAGCACGACGACCAGGTAGGCGAGCGCCGCCGCCTGCACGTCGGGCGGCACGCCGAGGTCGAGACCGACGTTGGCGGTGATCGCCCCCATGGTGACGAGGTCGATGTACTCGAGGATCGTCGGACCGATGCCGGAGGCGACCACGCGGGGGACGGCGGCGGCGATGTGCTCCAGGTCGGGGAACGGCACGAGGATCGTGGCCCCGTGGGTGAGGCGGGGGTGGAGGCGCAGGATCGCCTCGGTGGTGAGGGCGAGCGTCCCCTCCGAGCCGATGACGAGTTGGGTGAGGTCGTAGCCGGAGGTCGACTTCACGAACCGGCCGCCGGTGCGGATCACGTCGCCCCTGCCCGTGACCGCGGTGAGGCCGAGGACGTTGTGGCGGGTCACGCCGTAGCGGACCGCCCGCATCCCGCCGGCGTTCGTCGCGACGTTGCCGCCGAGGCTGGCGGAGCTCTCGCCCGGGAACACCGGGTACACGAGGCCGTGAGCGTCCGTCTCGGCGTCGAGCTGGGCGAGCGTCACGCCGGGCCGGACGACGGCGACCTGGTCGTCGGGGTCGATCTCGACGATGTCGGCCATCCGGTCGAACGCCACGACCAGGCCGTCGGACCGCGGGAGGCACGCGCCGGACAGGCCGGTCCCGGAGCCCCGAGCGGTGAGCGGCACCCCGACATCGGCGGCCCACCGGACGACTGCGGCGACCTCGTCGGTGGACCCCGGGTGGACGACGCCGAGGGGCCGCACCGGCCCGAGCCCGAGCGCCTCGTCGTGGGTGAGGTCCACGCCGACCGCGTCACCGACCTCGACGTGGGCGGCGCCGACGACGGCGGCCAGCGCGTCCTCGACCTGGCTCGGATCGACCGCCATCAGAGCGTCGACCAGCCGCCGGCGGGGGCCAGGAGCACCGCGGTGACCATGGCGGTGCGTCCGGCGAACCGCCCCGGGACGCTCGTGCTCGGCTCGGACATGCGGCGACCTCCTGGCGTCGGGCCTGAGCGCAGCGTACGGCGCGTCGGGAGCCCGTCGCCCGGAGCTCAGCCGGTGGCGATGCGGTGCTGGAGGGTGAACGCCTCGGCGCGGGTGATCGCCCGGTCGGGCAGGAACGAGTTCGTCCCGCCGACCCCGGTGGTGACGCCGGCGTCGCGTGCCCAGCCGACGGCGCGGGCGTAGTACGAGGTCGACGCGACGTCGTCGAAGCCGGACAGGGGTGCCGGCGGGGTCGACTCGACGCGCCAGAGCATGGTCAGCAGCTCGGCGCGGCTGATCGTGCGGTGCGGTTCGAAGCGGTTGCTCCCGCCGACGCCGGTGGTGATGCCCCGCCAGCGCGCCCAGTCCACCGCCGTGGTGAAGAACGTCCCGCTCGGGACGTCGTCGAACCCCGCGGCCGGCGCGCCGGTCGGACCACCCCGGATGCGCCAGACCATGGTGACGGCCTCGGCACGGGTGATCTCGCGGTGGGGGAGGAACAGGTTGCCGCCGGCGCCGGTCGTGTAGCCGTGGTGCTGGGCCCAGGCGACGGGGGTCGAGAAGAAGGTGCCCGATCGGGGCACGTCGAGGAACGTCGACGGCGGGATCGGGGCGGGCGTGGCCGGCGTGCCGGTGACGGCGGCGACGAGCTCGGGGATGTCGACGACACCGGCGCCGGTGCGGGCGTCGCGCCCCGCGGTGTGGACGTCCCGCGCCGTCGACTCGAGGAGCTGCTCGATCTGGTCGGGGGTGAGCGACGGATCGAGGTGGCGGGCGAGGGCGGCGGCGCCGGCGACCATCGGCGCGGCGTACGAGGTGCCGGCACCCGGCTCCCAGTCGGTCCGGCTGAGTCCGACCACGTTCGCGCCCGGTGCGGCGAGGTCGACCTGTGAGCCCCAGGTGGAGAAGGAGGCGTAGCCGTCGTCGCTGGTGGTGGCGCCGACACCGATGACGCCGGGCATGGCGGCGGGGTACTCGACGGGGTTGCCGTCGGCGCCGTGGTTGCCGGTGGCGGCGACGACGACGACGCCCTCGGCCCGGGCCTCGGCGATGGCGGCCTCGACGACCGTCGACCGGGTGGTCCCGGCGAGCGACATGTTGATGACGTCGGCCCCGTTGTCGGCCGCCCAGAGGATCCCCTCGGCGACGTGGGACATCGAGCAGACCGTCCCCGCGCAGACGACGACCGGCTGGATGGCGACGTCACGGACCGTCGCCGACAGGAAGAGGCCGTTGCCGTGGGTCGCGGTGATCATCGACGCAACGAAGGTGCCGTGGCCGTCGAAGTCGGTCGTCGTGGGGGCGTCGTCGACGACGGACCAGCCCGTGAGGACGAGGCCGGCGAGATCGGGGTGGGAGGCCTGCACGCCCGTGTCGAGGACGGCGACCACGGTCCCGGCGGCCGAGCGGTCCCAGGCGCGGTCGGCGCCGACCGCGGCGAGCTGCCACTGGCTGCTGCGGAGCGGGTCGCCGAGGCTGCCGAGCGACACGTCGGCGCGGGCGGAGCCGACGAGCGACCAGGTGCCGTCCTCCTCGGCGGCGACGACGTCGGGGTCCGCCGTCAGCGACCGGACCGCGGCGGCAGGGTCGTTCGTCGCAGGCACGGCGTAGCGGACGACGTCGAGGTCGTCACCGACGCGCTCGACGGCCGCCACCACCGTGTGCCCGGCGGGTGCGACCTCGGCCGGTGCGAGCTCGTCGAGCGCTGGCGCGCGGTCCTCACCGGCCCCGGCCGGCGCGGCGCCGAGCAGCGAGACGGCGAGGATGGTCGCGAGCGGGAGCACGGAGCGGCGGGCCATGCTCGTCCATCGGCCCCGTCCGCCCCGTGCATGAGGGTTGGCGGCGGTCAGGCGCCGACGGCGACCAGCTCCACGTCGAAGACGAGCGTCTTGCCCGCGAGGGGGTGGTTGGCGTCGACGACCGCGGTGGTCTCGCCGAGCTCGGTGACCCAGAGCGTCATCTCCTGACCGTCGACCTGGGCGCGCAGCGGGATGCCCTCGGTGGTGCCCTCGGGGAGCTGGGCGCGGTCGACCGTCTGGGCCAGGCCGGGCTGGTGCTCGCCGTAGGCCTCCTGGGGCGGGATGGTCACGGTGCGGGTCTCGCCCTCGGCCATCTCGAGCACGGCGTTGTCGAGGCCGGGGATGATCTCGCCGACCCCGGCGGTGAACTCGAGCGGCTCACGACCCTCGGAGGAGTCGAACGTGGCGCCGTCCTCGGTCCTCCCCGTGTAGTGGATGCGGACCTTGTCTCCGGTGCTGGGCATGCCGGTCTCCTTCGCTGGCGAGCATCCCACGGTAGGGACGGGCGCCGGACCTCCCAACGTGGCGCCGATGAGTCCGGCGGGCCCGGTGCGTCTCCACACCACCATCCACCCACGAACCGTCCACGACGAAACGGAGCCCACGATGAGCTTCTACGCCTACCTCTTCTTCAGCGGTGACTGCCGCCAGGCCTTCGAGCACTACCAGCAGGTGTTCGGCGGCGAGCTCGAGATCATGACCCACGCCGAGGTCCCCGAGGGGTCCGAGATGCCGGGCGCCGAGGACCACCACGTCATGCACGCGGCGCTGAAGGTCGGCGACGCCACGCTGATGGGGTCCGACGACCCGACGGGCGACGGCGGTCCGAAGGTCGGCCTCGCGGTCACCTTCGGCGCGCCCGACGAGACCGAGGCCAAGCGGGTCTTCGACGCGCTCGCCGAAGGGGGCGAGGTCCAGATGCCGTTCGAGGCCACGTTCTTCTCCAAGGGCTTCGGTGCCCTCGTCGACCGGTGGGGCGTGTCCTGGATGATCGATACCGAGGAGGCCTGACACCCGGGGTTGGTACCGTCTTCGGATGCTCGACCTGCGACGCATCCGGACCGAACCCGACGCGGTGAAGGCCGCGCTGGCACGGCGGGGCGACGACGGGTCGTCGGTCGACGAGGTCCTGCGCCTCGACGCCGACCGCCGGGCCAGGGCCGGCGAGCGCGACGACCTGCGGGCCCGGGTCAACGCCATCTCCAAGGAGGTCGGCGCGCTCTTCCGCGACGGGAAGAAGGACGAAGCCGCAGGGCTGCAGGCCGAGAGCAAGGCCGCCGGGGAGCGCGAGAAGCAGCTCGACGCCGAGGTCACGACCCTCGACGCCGAGCTGCGCGACCGTCTCCTCCGCATGCCGAACCTGCCGAGCCCCGACGCGCCCGACGGGGCGTCGGAGGCGGACAACCCGGTCCTGCGCACCGAGGGCTACGACCCCGACGCCTACGGCGAGCACCAGCGCGTGCCGCACTGGGACATCGGCGCCGAGCTCGGGTGGCTCGACCCGGACGCCGCCGGGCGCATCTCCGGCGCCATGTTCTCGATGTACCGCGGGCCCGGCGCCCGGCTCCTGCGCGCCATGGTCCAGCTGTCCCTCGACCGCAACGGCGACGCCTACGAGGAGATCCGGCCGCCCACGCTCGTGCGCACCGACACGATGGTCTCCACCGGGCACCTGCCGAAGTTCGAGGACGAGGCGTACCACATGGAGCGCGACGACCTCTGGGCCATCCCCACCGCCGAGGTGCCGCTCACGTCCCTCGGCCGGGACCAGATCCTCGACGAGGCCGACCTGCCGTTGCGGTTCATGGCCTACACGTCCTGCTACCGCCGCGAGGCCGGGTCCGCAGGTCGTGACACCCGTGGCGTGCTGCGCTCCCACGAGTTCGACAAGGTCGAGCTGCTGGCCTACGCAGCGAACGCCGAGCAGGCGATCGCCTGCCAGGAGGACGTCCTCGCCCGCAGCGAGTCGATCCTCGCCGATCTCGGCCTGGCCTACCGGGTGGTCGACCTGTGCACAGGCGACCTCGGCAACTCCGCGGCCCGCACGTGGGATGTCGAGGCCTACGCCCCGGGCTGCGACATGTGGCTGGAGGTCAGCTCGGTGTCCTGGTTCAGCGACTACCAGGCCCGCCGGGCGAACATCCGCTTCCGGCCCGCCGGCGGCGGATCGCCCGAGGTGATCCACACGGTCAACGGGTCGGCGATGGGCTGGCCCCGCACCTGGGCTGCCGTCGTCGAGACGCATCGGCAGCCCGATGGAACGATCCGGGTCCCCAAGGTGTTGCAGCCGTACATGGGTGGCGTCGAGGTCATCGGCCGGCGCTGATGGCCACCACAGAGGGCGGCGACGTCGCGATCCGCCTGTCGGGCGTCGAGAAGCGGTTCCCCGGTGCCGCCTCCCCGGCGGTCACCTCGCTCGACCTCGAGGTCCCGCAGGGGCGCATCGTCACCTTCGTCGGGCCCTCGGGGTGCGGGAAGACGACGACGCTGAAGATGATCAACCGCCTGATCGAGCCGACGGACGGCACGATCGAGGTGCTCGGCCGCGACGTCCTGTCGATGAAGAAGGCCGAGCTGCGCCGCCAGATCGGCTACGTCATCCAGCAGATCGGTCTGTTCCCCCACAAGACCGTCGCCGCCAACATCGGCACCGTCCCGCACCTGCTCGGGTGGAGCAAGCAGCGCATCGCCGAGCGCGTCGACGAGCTCGTCGACCTGGTCGGCCTGGAGCGAACCATGCTGCGGCGCTACCCGGCCGAGCTGTCGGGGGGCCAGCAGCAGCGCGTGGGCGTGGCCCGGGCCCTGGCCGCCGACCCGCCGATCCTGCTGATGGACGAGCCGTACAGCGCGGTCGACCCGATCGTGCGCGCCCGGCTGCAGGACGAGCTCCTCGCGCTGCAGCGCCGCGTGCAGAAGACGATCGTCCTCGTCACCCACGACATCGACGAGGCGATCAAGCTCGGCGACGAGGTCGTGCTCTTCCAGGTGGGCGGCGTCGTCGCCCAGCAGGGTCCGCCGGCCGAGGTGCTGGCTGCTCCGGCATCGGCGTTCGTCGAGGAGTTCCTCGGGCGGGAACGGGGCCTGAAGCGACTCGCCCTCCTCACGGTCGCCGACGTCGCCCTCACCACCGGCTGGGCGGTCGAGGCCAGCGCGCCGCCGTCGGAGGCCCTCGCCGTGATGGCCGCCAACGCCCTCACCTGGATCGGCGTCCGCGACGGCGACCGCCTGCTCGGCTGGACGTGGGGCCGCGACCTCGACGGTGTGGACGCGGTCGGCGAGGCGCCGCTGCACGGGTTCCTCGCCGAGGTCCGGCCCGACACGCCTCTGCGCGAGGCGCTCGACGGCATCGTCGGCTCCCGCACCCGGGTCGCGGTCGTCACCGACGACGACGGCCGCTACCAGGGGATGCTCACCGTCGCCGACATCAGCGAGGGCATCTCCCCCGACGCCGCCGGACACGACGAGAGGGGCTGACCCGTGCTCCTCGCCCAGGCCTCGCTGCGCGACGAGCTCGTCTCGTGGTCGTGGATCAGCGAGCGGTGGGACCAGGTGTGGGAGGCCACGCTCAACCACCTCCAGCTCACCGTCGTCGCCGTGGGCATCGGGCTGCTCATCGCGATCGCGCTGTCGGCCGTCGCCCTCGCGTGGCGCCCCGCCTACGCCCCGATCACGTGGGTCACCGGGTTCCTCTACACGATCCCCAGCCTGGCGCTGTTCTCGTTCCTGGTGCCGATCCTCGGCCTCGGGTTCGTCACGGCCCAGGTGGCGCTGGTCAGCTACACGCTGCTCATCCTGGTGCGGAACATCGTCGCCGGCGTCGACGGTGTGCCCGCGGCGGTGAAGGAGGCCGCCGACGGCATGGGCTACACGCCGCTGCGACGGTTCGTCGCCGTCGACCTGCGCCTGGCCACGCCGACGATCGTGGCCGGCATCCGCATCGCCGCGGTCACCGTCGTCGGACTCGTGACGATCACCGCGCTCATCGGCGAGGGCGGGTACGGCGTGTTCATCCTCGACGGCCTGCGGCGGCGGTTCTCGACGCCGATCGTCCTCGGGACCGTCCTGTCGGTGCTGCTCGCGGTCGCCATCGACATCGCCCTCGTGCTCGTCGAACGTGCTCTGACGCCGTGGGCCCGGCGGGGGGTGCGGCACTGATGGACGCGCTCGGCGAGCTGTGGGACTTCCTCTCGACGGAGTCGAACTGGTGGGGCCGCAACGGCATCGCCACGCGCACGTGGGCCCACGTGCGGATCTCGGTGCTCGCGCTGGTGCTCTCGGCGGCCATCGCGATCCCCCCGGCGGTGGTGCTCGGCCACATCAAGCGGGGCGGTCTCGCCGCCGTCTCGGTGGTGAACATCGGGCGGGCCCTCCCGAGCTTCGGGATCCTCGCCCTGGCGTTCCCGCTCTCGATCCAGCTCGGACTCGGCCTGGGCTTCTGGCCGACGCTCGTCCCGCTGGTGTTCCTCGGCATCCCGCCGATCTTCATGAACGCCTACACGGGCGTGCGCGGCGTCGACCCGGGGGTCGTCGAGTCGGCCAACGGCATGGGGCTCACCGCGCGGCAGGTGCTCTGGCAGGTCGAGCTCCCGATCGCGATTCCGCTGATGGTCACCGGTCTGAGGGTGTCGGCGGTGCAGATCGTCGCCACGGCGACCCTCGGCGCACTGGTCGGGTTCTCCGCCCTCGGCTCGTTCATCACCGAGGGCATCGCGCAGTTCGACGACGGCAAGATGCTCACCGGTGGACTGCTCGTCGCGCTGCTCGCGATCCTGACCGAGGTCGGCTTCTCTCTGCTGGAACGTAGCCTGACGCCCTGGAGCCGCTCCCGACGGGGGACCGAGATCGTCGACGAGGGCTCCGAGACCCCAACACAGACGGCACCGGCGGTGCCGGGAAGGACAGTCACATGAACCTCCGACACCGACCGTGGGCGCTGCTGCTCGCCCTCCTCGCCGCGCTCTCGCTCGTGGCCGCGGCCTGCGGCGACGACGACGGCGACGACACCGGCACCGGCGACGACGGCACCGAGACCACCGAGGCGACCGGCGACGACGGCGGCGACGACGGTGCCGCCGCCTCCGACGTGGTCCTCGGCGGCCCCCCGGACTGCCCGACCAACCCGGGCTGCATCCCCGGCCTGCGTGACCTCTACGGCGTCGACCTCGAGGGCGACTTCGTGTCCCTCGACGGCGGCGGCCCGCTCACCGCCGAGGCGCTGCGTGGCGGCGAGATCGACGTCGCGGTGTTCTTCTCCACCAACCCGACCGTCTCCGAGGAGGGCTGGGTCGTCCTCGAGGACCCGGAGGGCCTGGTGAAGGCGGACAACATCGTGCCCGTCATGTCCGAGGAGCTCGCCGATGCCTACGGCGATGCCTTCACGACCCTCGTGAACGAGATCTCCGCCACCCTCGACACCGAGGGCCTGACCGAGCTGAACCGACTCGTCGACGTCGAGCTCGAGGACCCCGAGGACGTCGCCACCCAGTGGCTCGAGGACAACGACCTGCTCTCCGGCAACGGGGAGCCCACCGGTGACGGTCCCACGGTGACGATCGGTGCCCAGGACTTCACCGAGAGCCGCGTGCTGGCCCAGGTCTACGGCCAGGCCCTCGAGGCCGGCGGGTACCCGGTCGAGTACCAGGACCTCGGTGGCTTCCGTGACGTCGTGTTCTCGTCGTTCGACTCGGGCGACATCAACTTCACGCTGGAGTACGCGGCGTCGGCGCTCGAGTTCCTCAACGAGTTCGCCGGTGAGGCCACCGCGGACGGCGAGGAGACCACCGAGCTCCTGCGGGGGTACCTCGAGGAGAGCGGCCTCGTCGCCCTCGACCCGTCGCCCGCGGTCGACCAGAACATCTTCGTCATGACGCCCGAGCGCTCCGAGGAGCTCGGCATCACCTCGCTCGCCGACCTGGCGGGCTGACCTCGACCCCGGTCAGGGGGCGACCGCGATCCCGAGCGCAGCGGCGGCGACGCCCGCCGCGCAGCTGGCGGCCACGTAGCCGACGGCCAGGATCCGGTCGCCTCCCGACCAGAGGCGTGCCGCCTCGACGCACAGCATCGAGAACGTCGTCAGCGTGCCGGCGCCCGCGACGCCGGCGACCGTGGCGACGGGCGGGTCGACGTCCGCCAGCAGCCCGAGGGCGAACGCCCCGACGACGTTCACCGTGAAGGTTCCGTACGGGACCGTCTGGTTGGCCCGCGACGCCGAGGAGCGGACGAGGGCGCCGACGGCGGCGGCCAGCGCGAAGCCGACGACCGTGATCACGGGTTGGCTCCGACGAGCCGCCGACCGAGCGCGGTGCCGAGCGCCACGGCCGCGAGCCCGGCGCCGACGGAGAGGGCCAGGTCCGCCAGCCCGTCGGCCGGTCGGCCGTCGCCGAGGGCCTCGGCCGTGCGGACGACGAGCGTGGAGAACGTCGACAGCCCGCCGCAGAAGCCGGCGGCGGCCGCCTGCCAGCGGCCGAGGCGCGCCCGGCTCGGGCGGGCGACGACGTCGTGGGTGGCGATGCCGAGCAGCAGGCACCCGAGCACGTTGGCGACCAGGGTCGCCCAGCCGACGCCCTCGGTTCCGGTGTCGAGCAGCTCGCCGATGCCCCAGCGCGTCGCCGCGCCGAGCACCGCGGCGACGACCAGCAGCGCCCGGCCGCTCACACCCGGTCGAGGATCGCGGCGGTCAGCCGTCCGAGCGACCCCGGTGCCTCGCGCAGCCAGAGGTCGGGCTCGATGAGCTCCAGCTCCATCAGGTGAGGTCGCCCGTCGACGTCGACCATGTCGACCCGGGCGTAGAGCAGCTCCGCCCCGGTGGCCTCCTCGGCGGCCGCCAGCGCGGTGCGGGCGACGTGGAGCTGCGCGTCGGTCGGGTCGACGTGGGTGTTGTGCGCCCCGTACTGCAGCTGGACCCGGAAGTCCCCGTCGGCGGGCCGCTTCACGAACGAGTGGGCGACCTGGCCGTCGATCACCACGACCGCGGTCTCGCCGGGGTCGGTGATCGAGCGCACGAACGGCTGCACGAGCAGGTCGTGGTGGGCGACGAGGTCGGCGACGATCTCGTCGCTCAGCGGCCGGTCCGGGCCGACCCGGTAGGTGTCGCACGAGCCGACCGACACCGCCGGCTTCACGATGAGCTCGACGAGGTGGGCGAGGTCGGTGGCCAGGTCGAGGTCGGTGCCCTTCGGGACGAGGCGGGTCGGCACCACATCGACGCCGGCGTCGGCGAGGTCGAGCAGGTACCGCTTGTGGGAGTTCCAGGCCACGACCTCCGGCCGGTTCCACAGGGTGGGGACCGAATCGGCCCAGGCGACGAAGGCGTCGTGGTGAGCGGTGTAGTCCCACGTGGAGCGGATGACGCAGACATCGGGCTCGGACCAGTCGAACGCCGGGTCGTCCCACGCCACGTACGCGGTGGTGGCTCCGCCGTCGGTGAGCGCGGCGAGCAGGAGCTCGTCGTCGGGCGAGGGCACGGGCAGCTCGCGGCAGGTGACGACGGCGACGTGCGGCATGCCCGGAGCCTACGGGTGGTCAGAGGAGCGGACCGGCGTCGATGCCGCCGGTCTTCTCCGGGTTGAGCACCGCCCAGATCCGGTCGACCTTCCCGTCGACGACCGAGCACGCCAGCACCATCGCGATCTGGTCCCCCTCTGTGACCACGACGCCGGGCTGGCCGTTGACGAGCTGGGGACGCACCTCCATCGAGGGACGCAGCTCGCGGCGCGCGAGGTTGACGACCAGGCGCGCCACGCGGTCGGCGCCGACGACCGGCCGCCGTCCGGCCCGGCGCACCCCGCCGCCGTCCCCGACCTCCACGGCATCCGGGGCGAGGACCGCGGCGAGGGTGCCGAGGTCGCCCTCGACCGCCGCGGTCAGGAACGCGTTGGTGACCGCCCACGCGTCGTCGTCGGTCGGGCGGAAGCGCGGCCGGGCCTCGGCGACCCGTCGACGGGCGCGCGACGCCACCTGACGGCACGCCGCGGGCGAACGGCCGACCACCTCGCCGATCTCGTCGAACGGGACCTGGAACACGTCGGCGAGCAGGAACACGACGCGCTCGACCGGCCCGAGCCGCTCGAGGACGGTCACGAACCCCAGCGTGAGCGACTCGACGAGCACGGCGCGATCGGCCGGATCGTGGTCGGTCGTCACCACCTCGGGCAACCACGGGCCCACGTACTCCTCGCGTCGGTGCTGGGCCGAGCGGAGGCGGTCGAGCGCCAGCCGGCTCACGACCGTCGTCAGCCAGGCCTCCGGCCGCTCGATCGTGGCGCGGTCGGCGCGCTCCCAGCGCAGCCACGCGTCCTGCACGACGTCCTCGGCGTCGATCCGGCTGCCGGTCATCCGGTACGCCACACCGAGGAGGCGGGCGCGCTCGGCCTCGAACAGGTCGCCGTCGAGGGATCGGGAGCCGGTCGTGCTCATGCCACCGCGAGTCTTGCGCCCCTCGCCGCCGCCAGCCGACCGGCCGTCGCCGCGCTGCTCGCGGCGGCGTCGGCGAGCAGCCCGTCCGGGCCCACCCAGTCGCCGGCGAGGAGCACCCCAGGACGCGTCGGGTCCTCGACGGGAGGCCGACCGGCCAGGCCGCCGGTGGCGGCGGTGGGGAGGGCGCCGGTCACCGTCATGCGGGCGAGGAAGCGCTCCTCGACGACGTCGCCCGGCGCGATGCCGGCCCGGGCGGCGAGGGCCCGGAGGGCGGAGCGGACCTCATCGCTCCGGTCGGCGTCGTCGGACCTCAGGTAGCGCATCACGTGGACGACGGCGCCGCCCTCCGGCGCGAGGTCGGCGGGCGGGCAGTGGGTGGAGAGGTAGACGGGCTCGTCGATGCCGATCACGAAGGGGACGGCGGGCGGCCGTCGGAGGCCGAGCTCGAGGCAGGCGGCGAGCGCCGGTGGCCCGAGGCGGCCCGACTCGGCGACGGGCCGACCGAGGAGCGCGGTCGCGGCAGCGGGCGTGCCGGTGGCGACGACAGCGGTGCCTGCGAGGAGGTCGCCGCTGGACGTGCGGACCTCCACGTTGCCGTCCGCGGACGGTGCCAGTGCCTGCACCGCCGTGTCCCGGCGGACCTCGACGCCGAGCTCCGTGGCCCGCCGCGCCAGGTCGTCGACGAGCGTCTGCCAGCCGCCGTCGAGGTAGCGCACACCCGTCGTCAGCCCGAGCTGGAGCTGGCGGATGGCGGCGACGCCGTCCAGCTCGTCGGTCGCGGCCGCGTAGGTGGTCAGGCGGACGAGGGCACGGAGGAGGTCGGCGCCGGCCGCCGGCAGCCGGAGCCGGTCGATCGCCTGGTCGGCGGTGAGGCCGGCGAACCGCTCGGGGTCGAGGCGTGGGATCCGGGCGGTGACCGCCGCGACCGTCGGCTTCTGGCGCGCCGACACGAGCGTGGTGCGCAGGAGGCTCATCGGCCCCTGGGGCACGACGTGCAGCTGGCCGCCGCGGAGGCCGCGGGCGGCGCTGGTGTCGGGCGCGCCGCCCCTGTCGGTGCGCACACCGAGGTCGGCGAGCACGGGAGCAGCCTGACCGTCGACGTACAGCGCACGCGGTCCGCGGTTGAACGTGAACCCCTGGCGGCGGTCGGTTCGCGCCCGGCCGCCGAGGTCTCGACCCTCGACCAGCAGCACGTCGGCTCCGGCCCTCGCTGCGGTGCACGCCGCGACGAGCCCGGCGAGGCCCCCGCCCACCACGATCACGTCCCTGCGCCTCTCGGTCCTCGTCTCGCTCACGGCGTCGCTCTCCTCGGTCGTCGACACCCACCTGACGAGGCGGCGTCGCCAGGTGTGACACCCCCCGTGGTGCTTCACTGCGGAGATGGACCTCTCCCGGCAGCGGCGCGAGTACGAGACGGTCGGCATGGAGCCGTCGGACCTCGACCCTGACCCGTTCGCCCAGTTCGTCCGGTGGATGGAGGACGCCCAGGCGTCGGGCACCGCCGAGCCGACCGCCGTCGTGCTCTCGACCGCCGACGTCCGGGGCCGACCGTCGGCCCGCGCCGTGCTGCTGAAGGACATCTCCGGCGGCGGCTTCGTCGTGTTCACGAACTACGACAGCCGCAAGGGACGCGAGGTCGCGGTGAACCCCTGGGCCGCGCTGACGTTCGTGTGGCTCGAGCTGTCCCGCCAGGTGCGGGTCGAGGGCCACGTCGAGCACCTCGAGCCCGCCGAGTCCGACGCCTACTTCGCGACCCGGCCCCGGGGCAGCCAGATCGGCGCGTGGGCATCGCCCCAGAGCCACCCGATCGCCGACCGGGCCGAGCTCGACCGCTACGTCGCCGAGGCCACCGCCCGCTTCGACGGCGTCGACCCCATCCCGCGCCCGCCGAACTGGGGCGGCCTGCGCGTGGTGCCGGTGGCGATCGAGCTGTGGCAGGGCCGGGGGAGCCGGCTGCACGACCGGCTGGTCTACGTGCCGGCCGACGGCGAGCCCGCGCCCGAGCCGGGTTCGGAGGTGCGCGTCGGCCGCTGGCGGATCGAGCGCCGCGCCCCGTAGCCGCGCGCCCCCGTCGCCGCGCGCTCGCTCTCCGGCCGTTCTTGGTACGGATCGCGACGCATCTGGTCGTCGCGGGTACCGAGAACCGAACGGAACGGTGGGCTAGAGGTCGGCGACCTCGGGGAGGACCCGCTCGGCGAGGAGCGACAGGTGGTCGAGGTCGTCGAGGTCGAGGACCTGCAGGTAGATGCGGGAGGCACCGGCGTCGGCCCACCGGCGCAGCGTGGCGAGCACCTCGTCGGGCGTCCCGGCGGCGCCGTTGGCCCGCAGCTCGTCGGGTTCACGACCGATGCGGCCGGCCCGGTGGGACACCTCGCGCTCGTCGGCGCCGCAGCAGACGACGAGCGCCGCGGAGAAGCGCATCGACGCAGGGTCGCGGTCGATGCTCCGGCAGGCCTCCTCGACCCGGCCCTTCTGCTGGACGAAACCGTCGAGCGGCGCGAACGGCAGGTTGAACTCGTCGGCGTAGCGGGCGGCGAGCGCCGGGGTCCGCCGCGGCCCGCCACCGCCGATGATGATCGGTGGGTGCGGGGACTGCACGGGCTTGGGCAGCGCAGGTGAGTCGGTGAAGGCGTAGAAGCGGCCGTCCATCGAGAAGGTCCCGCCCTCGGGGGTGTCCCACAGCCCGGTGATGGCGGCGAGCTGCTCCTCGAAGCGGTCGAAGCGCTCACCGAGGGGCGGGAAGGGGATGCCGTAGGCCCGGTGCTCGTCCTCGTACCACCCGGTGCCGAGGCCGAGCTCGACCCGCCCGCCGCTCATCTCGTCGACCTGGGCGACGGAGATCGCGAGCGGCCCGGGCAGGCGGAAGGTCATCGCGGTCACGAGGGTGCCGAGGCGGACGCGCTCGGTGTCGCGGGCGAGCGCGGCGAGGGTGAGCCATGCGTCGGTCGGGCCGGGCAGGCCGGAGACCCCGCCCATCTTCAGGTAGTGGTCGGACCGGAAGAAGGCGTCGAAGCCGAGGTCCTCGGTGGCCCTCGCCACGGCCAGGAGCTGGGAGTAGGTGGCGCCCTGCTGCGGTTCGGTGAAGATGCGGAGGTCCATGCGTCGGAGGGTACCGGCGCCGGTCGCTCAGCTCTCGGGTGCGCGGGGTGTGGGCCGGCGGAGCCCGACGGCGAGCACGACGGCGATGGCGACGGCAGCGCCGAGGACCACGCCGATCCGCTCCGGGCCGATGTCGGTGATCCAGTGGCGGATGTCGTTGCTGAGGCCGGTGACCAGGTCCACCGGGCCCGACGGCGGCGGGTTCGTCGGATCGTCGAGGACCCGGACCGCCCAGTAGCCGTAGTAGGCGAGGTAGGTGCCGGCGAGGACGAGCAGGGCCCCCGAGACCTTGTTGATGTGGGGCTGCGCCCGACGCAGGTTGCGCACCAGCCCGCCCTTCGCGAGGGCGAGGGCGACGGTGATGGCGGAGAGCACGAGGCCCATCCCGACCGCGTACATGACGAACCCCGCCACGCCGGCGACCAGGTTGTTGGAGCGCACGGTGGGGGCGATGACCGGGAGGAACAGCCCGATCGTGCACGACAGCGACACCAGGGCGTAGCTGATCCCGAAGAGGAACATCGACGACAGCTCGCGGCCGCCCGTGCCCATCTGGACCTTGGGGAGCCGCAGCGACAGCTGGAACCCCCGCAGCATGGCGATGCCGAGCACCACGAGGCCGGCACCGATGATCATCGTCACCCACGGCAGGGCGTCGAAGATCGACAGCGACAGCTGGGTGATCGCCAGGCCGATCACGCCGAAGACGACGACGAACCCGGCGGTGACCGACAGCGCCACGCCGATCGCCCGCGGGGCCGACGCCCGGGAGTCCTGCGGCGCGCCATCGAGCCCGAGGAAGTACGAGAGGTACGCGGGCAGCATGGCGAACCCGCACGGGTTGACCGCGGCGACCATCCCGAGCGTGAAGGCGTAGGCCAGCTCGGCGTCGATCATCGTCCCCGCCTCAGCCGAAGTGCTCGTCGAGCCGGGCGCGCAGGTCGTCGGCGGTCAGCTCGCCGGAGTGGACCTCGACGACGGTGCCCGCCTCGTCGACGAACACCGTGGTCGGCATGCCGGTGCCGCCGAGGTCGCCGAGCGCGTCGCCGGTCGCGTCGCGGCCGACGTCGTAGGTGATCCCGGTGGAGTCGACGAGCGCCTGGCCGTCCGACGCGACCCGATCGATGCTGAGCCCGAGGAAGGCCACGGAGTCGCCCACCTCCTGGTGGACCTCCTCGAAGGCCGGCATCTCCCGGACGCACGGCGCGCACCACTCGGCGAAGAAGTTGAGGACGAGCGGCTGGCCGAGGTAGCCGGCGGTGTTGAGCGACTCCCCATCGAACGACTCGTACGCCAGGGCCAGTGGCGCACCGACGACGCCGGCGCCGGCGGGATCGACCGCCTCCTCGTCCTGCAGCTCGATGACGCCCTCGGGCTCGTCGTCCTCGTCGTCGAGCGTCAGCGCGACCAGGGCGCCGGCGGCGACGGCCACGATGGCCGCGATCAGGGTCCCGACGACGAGCACGCGCACGGGCATGCCGACGACGGTGCGTTCGCCCTGCGCGGGGCGTTCGGTGGGCTCTGTGCCTGGCACCGCGACCTCCTGTGACGGGCCCGACGCTACCGCTGCGCGTTCGGTGGGAGCGAAGCGGCGTGACCGATGACCCACTCGATCAGGTCGGCGCCGTCGGACCACACCTGGGGCGGCGGGGCGTACGGGACGACGGGCTGGCCCGACCGCACGGCGAGCGCCATGTCGACGACGGGGCCGAGGTGGGGAGCGACCCGGTCGCGCGCCCATCGCCCCGCCCCCGACTTCGAGGTCGTCGTCAGGGTGTCGATCGTGAACAGCAGGCGCAGCGGACCGAGCACGCCCCAGGCCAGGCCGTAGGGCGAGGTGAGCTGGTCGTCGGGCATGTCGGCGCCGACGGCTCGCCAGAGCTGGAGGAGCTCGGTCCAGTAGCCGTCGAGGTTCTCCCGGCACCACCGGCGCACGACGGCGGGGTCGCACCAGACCTCGTCGCGCGTGAGCGGGACGCCGTGGACGGTGAGGGGGTGGTCCCGCAGCGTCAGCCAGGTGGCGGGGTTGGCCTCGAAGGCGCCGTCGGCGTGCACCTCGCCCTCGTGGGCGAACGGCACGGTGTCGGCCTGCGACGGGTCCGCCGCCAGGTCCGAGCGGAGGACGTAGATGGCGTCGAACGGGCGCGGCGGGTCGAGCTGCCGGTGGACGAGCCGCAGCCCGTCGAGGTCGACGGTCGACGGCCGCCGGTGCACGACCACCACGGCGTCGACGTCGCTCACGCCGTCGCGGTGGTCGTCGAGGGCGGTCGAGCCGACGAGGTGCACGCCCTCGACGAGGTCGGGGACGTGCTCGGCGGTCAGGCGGACGAAGCGCTCGACCACCGGGCGCACCGTGTCGGGGAGGCGGCTCATCGCCTCCAGTGTGGTTCGCCCGGCGGCGGGCCGGAGCTCGCTCGTCGGAGGTTCATGCCTCCGGGCAGTCGCTCCGGCCCGCCGTCCGGTGACCTGTCGACGGTCGGGTCCCGACGCTCCAGGGGGGAGAGGTGCGTCGAGGCCCGACCGCCGCGTTCTGAGCGGTCCTTCCGGCCGCTAGGCGGTCCGGAGGTGCTCAGGGATGGGGACGACCGGCAGCTGGTCCTCGGGACGAGGGTTCTTGGGCGGTCGTCCCCGGCGCCGCTTCTGCGCCAGGATCCGGCCGTTCAGGAACAGCTGGCCGCCCCACACGCCCCACGGCTCACGCCGCTCGAGCGCACCCTCCAGGCAGGGAGCGATCACGGGGCAGCTCGAGCAGATGGTCTTGGCTCGAGCGATGTCCTGCAGCTCCTCGGAGAAGAAGAGGTGCGACAGCGAGGCCGTGTCGTCCACGCGGCAGCTCGCGGCGTCCCACCAGTCCGCCGGCTCGGCGGCGAGGGTGGGCAATCGTTCGACGTCGGGTTCGGTCAACATGCGGGGTCCCCAGGGTGTGTGTGGCGTGTGTACGTGGTCGTGGCGGTCGGGAGTCGAGGGGCTGGGAGTCGGCGGATGGGTGTCGGGGGCTGGGTCAGGTGATCGTCAGGGGCGGTGCGACTCCGACGGTGAAAAGCAGAACGGCCGCCGGGATGTCCCGACGGCCGTTCGGAGTGCTTCTCATCGCTGAGCGTGCTCAGGGTGAGGGCTCCTTCGGCCGCCAGGCCTTGTGCGAGATGGCGTCGGTGAGGTTCACGGTCGGGGCACCGAAGGTCGACACGCGAGGACGCCACTCGCACGGGTACGTGCCGGCACCGCCGCCGAACTGGTCCATCGCCGGGCGCGCGACGCCGGCGAGGGCCATGCGGCCTGCCGTGGTGGCGTCGAGCAGCTTCATCGGGATGGTCCTTTCGTGGGCGGTGGCCCGTCGAGTGGTGCGCGTCTCCGCCGCGCAGAGGGTCAGCGAACCACCATGTGGGATCGGCGTCAACAGATTTGTTGCGACACTGTTGCGATGATCTCGGACCAGCGCCTCGCCCCGGCCCTCGACGACCCCGATCCCGACGACGGCTGCGTGCCCCTCCCGGCCGTCGGCCGGGCGTTCACGGGGCGGCGCAAGGTGCGGCTCGGCGACGTCAGCCCGAACGGCCGCCTGCGGTTCGACGCGCTCGCTCGGTTCGCCCAGGACGTGTCGAACGACGACACCGTCGACGCCGGACTCGAGGACGACATGGCATGGGTGGTCCGGCGCACCGTCGTCGAGGTGCACACCGAGGCCCGCTTCCGCGAGGAGCTCGAGCTGACCACGTTCTGCGGCGGCATCGGCAGCCGGTGGGCGGAGCGCCGCGTGCAGGTGCGCGGTGCGGAGGGCGCCGAGATCGAGCTGGCGACGCTGTGGGTGCACCTCGACATGGACACGGGGCGACCGCTGAAGCTGCCCCCGCAGTTCCACGAGCTGTACGCCGAGGCTGCCGGCGGCCGGAAGGTCCGGGCCAAGCTCCGCCACGGCGACCCGCCCGCAGACGGGATCGAACCCGAGGCCTGGCCGCTGCGCTTCAGCGACTTCGACGTCCTCGACCACGTGAACAACGCCGTGTCGTGGGCCGCCGTCGAGGAGGCGCGTGCGCCGCGGCGTCACCTCCGGGCCCCGGTGCGGGCCGAGATCGAGTACCGGGCGCCGATCGAGCGGGGGCACGAGGTCGTGCGGCTGGCGCAGGATCACGAAGGCGGTGGGTTGTCCCTCTGGCTGGTCGACGCCGCCGACCACCGCACCGTCTACACCAGCGCCCGGGTGCTGCCGCTGCCGGCCTGAGCCGCCAGGCAGGGCGGCCGCTCAGCCGACCTTGTAGAGCAGCTCCGGCCCGTCGTCGCGCACCTCGGCCTCACCGGTGAGGCGCAGGTGCTCGAGGTGGGCGTAGGTCTCGCTGTCGGCCATCTGGCCGTACGAGCGCTCCTGGAACAGGTAGGTCGAGTACTGCGGGACGGTGGCCCACCCGAGGTCGGCGGACGCGTCGCGCAGGAGCTGCAGGCGCTCCTGGTGGTGGCGGGTGATCGCCTCGGCCCGACCGGCGAGGTCGTGGAACTCGAGCCCGTGCGCCGGGAGCACCGTCCGCACGCCGTCGAGCTCCCCGACCCGCTCGAGCGAGCGGAAGAACTCGGCGAGCGGGTCGACGATCACTCCGGTGCCCGAGATGTGCGGGGTGATCGTCGGGAGGACGTGGTCCCCCGAGATGAGCACCCCGGCGTCGGGGTCGAACAGGCAGAGGTGGTCGTTGGTGTGGCCGGGGGTGTGCATGGCCACCCAGCGGCGGCCGCCGAGCTCGAGGTGGTCGGCGTCCTCGACCCGGTCGGTCGGGCGGGGGACCATGCCGAGCAGGCCACCCGAGCGCTTCATCAGCATGTACTGGAGGCGGCGACGCAGCGGCGGCCGTCCGGGCCCGCCGCCGCGCCGGCGGCCGCGCGACGCGGCGTGGTCGGCGCTGGTCGTCGTGCCCCACGGCATGTTCCCCGACCACGGTCCGCGCCCGCCGCCACCCCGGCCGGCGGACTCCTCCGACGTGGCGACGCGGGCGTTCGTCGCGATCGGCTCGGCGCCGATGTCGTCGGTGCTGATCTCCTCCGGCTCCTCGTCGGGGTCGAACCAGGTCCGGAAGTTGCGGTGGGTGATCACCCGGGCGCCGTGACGCTCGCGCAGCACGCCGGCCTGGCCGAAGTGGTCGGGGTGCGAGTGGGTGACGACGACGGTGTGGACCCGCTCGATGGGCAGGTCCGCTCGGCGGAGGCGCCGGGTGAGGTCCCGCAGCGCGGTCGGTCCGGGGAGGCCGGGGTCGACGAGGGTGATGCCCTTCTCGTCGGTCATGGCGTAGCAGTTGACGTGGCCGAGGCCCGGGAGCGAGATCTCGAGCTGGAGGCGCAGGACGCCCGGTGCCACCTCGACGGCGTCGGGCTGGGGCGGCCGGCGCTCCTCGCGCAGCCCTGCGGACGGCCCGTGGGCGTGCGAGTGCCCCTGTTCGTGCGGGTCCTGCTCCCCCCTCATTCCGTGAACTCTATTCGGGGACGGCGTCCGCCCCACCCTCGTCGCCGACGTTGACCGGCACGGTCTCCGCGGCCACGAACAGGTGCTCGCGGTAGTAGCGGAGCTCGGCGATCGACTCCCGGATGTCGTCGAGCGCCCGGTGCGTCGTGTTCTTCTCCGGCGAGCCCTTCACCTTCGAGGGGTTCCATCGCCGGCCGAGCTCCTTGATCGTCGAGACGTCGACCGACCGGTAGTGGAGGAACTCCTCGATCTCGGGGAGGTGGACGGCGAGGAAGCGGCGGTCGGTGCCGATCGAGTTGCCGCACAGGGGCACGCTGCGGGGCTCGGCGATGTGGGCCTTCAGGAACTCGAGGGTCTGGCGACCGGCCTCCTCGAGCGACGTCGTCGACGCCGTGATCTGCGGCAGCAGGCCCGAGCGGGTGTGCATGTTGCGGACGAAGTCGTCCATCTCGGCGAGCTCGGCCTCGGTGGCGTGGACGACGAGGTCGGGCCCCTCGGCGATGATCTCGAGGTCGTCGTCGGTCAGGAGCGTCGCGATCTCGACGATCACGTGGCGCGAGGGATCGAGGCCGGTCATCTCGAGGTCCATCCAGGCGAGCATCGGGCCGATGCTACGCAGCTAGCGTGCCGGGGATGCTCGAGGTGCCGATCCAGCGACTCGATCCGGAGCTCCCGGTGCCGTCCTACGCACGCGACGGCGACGCCGGCCTCGACCTGCTGGCGCGCGAGGACGGCATCGTCCCCGCCGGCGGCGGCCGGCTGCTCATGCCGACGGGCGTCGCGGTGGCGATCCCTCGTGGCTATGCCGGGTTCCTGCTGCCGCGCAGCGGCACGGCGCTGCGCCACGGGCTCACGCTGGCCAACACGCCGGGGCTCATCGACTCGGGCTACCGGGGCGAGCTGCAGGTCGTGCTGCTCAACACCGATCCCGCTGCGGACTTCCACGTCGTGCGGGGCCACCGCGTCGCCCAGCTCGTCGTGCAGAAGGTCGAGGAGGTCGGGTGGCTCCCGGTGGCCGAGCTCCCGGCGGACTCCGAGCGCGGCGTCGGCGGGTTCGGCCACAGCGGCCGGTAGCGACCGGCGTCGGTCCCTGGTGGTTCAGTCGGCGGGGGTGCGGTGCGCCTTGGCGACGGTGACCGTGCGGTCGTCGTCGGAGATCGACCAGCTGTCGACGAGGTCGGCGACGAGGGTCTCGAACCGGTCACGCGACGCGTCGGTGCGGACGTCGTCGAACTCCGCGGTGGCCCGCAGCTCGACGTGTCCGGGTGCCGAGGCGAACCGGATCGTCACCCGCTCGCCCGGGTGGGTGGAGCCGAGGAGGAAGATCAGCGTCTCGTCGACGGCGAGGCGGAGGTCCTCCACCTCGCGGTAGGAGAAGCCGAGGCGCAGGCACAGCGCGGTCACGGCGATGCGGGCGATGCGGGCGTACTCGTGGCGAGCCGGCAGCGAGAGTCGGATCTGGTCGGCGTCGGACGCCACGTCGGTCATCGGCGCCCAGCCTAGAGTTCGGGCGCATGGGGACACCGTGGGGGGACGAGCGGGGGCCGGTGCCGTCGGCCGAGAGCGCGCTGCCGAGCTACCGCGAGCTGCCGGTGGTCGACGGCGCGCCCGCCGGATCGTCGTGGGGGCTGTGGGGCAGCGAGGACCGCCTCGGCTGCCTCAACCTGCTGACGCCGGAGCGGGCGCTCGCGGCGTCGGGGCTCGTGCAGCGCGGCCTGGTGTTCTCGCTGAACGCCGACCTCGCCACGCCGGACCCGCCGCTGTTCGGACGGGCGCCGATGCGCCACGAGGTCACCGGCAAGGACGACGGCCCGAGCCACGACGACGTCCTGCACGGGTGGAACACCCAGGGCTCGTCCCAGTGGGACGGCTTCCGCCACGTTCGCCACCCGGTGCACGGCTGGTACGGCGGTCACCCGGAGGGCTTCCACGGCATCGACGCCTGGGCCGAGCGGGGGCTCGCCGGTCGGGCGGTGCTCGCCGACGTGGCCCGGTGGCGGGAGTCCGAGGGCCGACCGATCCGCCAGGACGCGCCGGACCCGGTCACCGCCGACGAGCTGGTCGCCACGCTCGCGGCCCAGGGCACCGAGGTCGAGGTGGGCGACGTGCTGCTCGTCCGCACCGGGTGGCTCGGCTGGTACCACCAGCAGGACCTCGACGTCCGAGCCGCCATGGGCGCCGGCCACGAGAGCCCTGGCCTGCACCCCGAGGAGCGCACCGCCGAGGTGCTGTGGGACCTGCACGTCAGCGCGGTGGCCGCCGACAACCCGTCGCTCGAGGTGTGGCCCCCGGGCGCGCTGCACTCGGCCGAGGAGCTCGAGGAGATCCGGGGCGACATGTCCCGCCGGCCGGAGCTGTTCGTCCACCAGCGGATCCTGCCCCTGCTCGGCCTGCCGATCGGCGAGATGTTCGAGCTCGACGCCCTGGCCGACGACTGCGCCGCCGAGGGCACCTACGAGGGCTTCTTCACCTCGGCGCCGCTCAACCTGCGCCACGGCGTGGCGAGCCCGCCCAACGCCCTCGTCCTCCGCTGAGGCAGGCAGCCGTAGCCTCAGGGGCGTGACCGACCCGATCCCCACGCCGCCCCGTCCCGAGCCCCGCCCCGTCGAGCGCACCCACCACGGCGACACCGTGGTCGATCCCTACTCTTGGCTGCGCGAGAAGGACGATCCGGCGGTCGTCGCCCACCTCGAGGCCGAGAACGCCCACACCGAGGCGGCCACGTCCCACCTGTCCGAGCTGCGTGAGCAGCTCTTCGAGGAGATCAAGGGGCGGGTGCAGGAGACCGACCTGACGGTGCCGGTGCGCTCCGGTCCGTGGTGGTACTTCGCCCGCACGACCGAGGGCAGCCAGTACGCCGTCCACTGCCGGGTGCCGGCCCGAGGCGAGCGGCTGACCCTCGACGAGGCCCCGCCGACGATCGAGCCCGGCATCACGGCGCCGGACGAGCAGGTGCTGCTCGACGAGAACATCCTCGCCGGCACGAGCGACTACTTCGCCCTCGGGGCGTTCGACGTCAGCCCGGACCACCGCCTGCTCGCCTACAGCACCGACCACGACGGTTCCGAGCGCTACACGCTGCGCATCCGGGACCTCGAGGGTGGCGCCGACCTGCCCGACGAGATCCCCGAGGTCACCTACGGCACGGCGTGGTCCGACGACGGCAGCGTGCTCCTCTACGTGAAGGCCGACGCCGCGCAGCGGCCCTACCAGCTGTGGCGCCACGTCCTCGGCTCGCCGGTCGACGACGACGTGCTCGTCCACCAGGAGGACGACGAGCACTTCTTCCTCGGGCTCGGCCGCACGAAGGACGACCGCTACGTGGTGCTCCACCTGGGGTCGAAGGTGACCGACGAGGTGTGGGTCCTGCCCGGTGACGACCTGACCGGCGAGTTCGCGGTCGTCGAGCCGCGTGAGCACGGGGTGGAGTACTCGGTCGAGCACCAGGGCGACCGGTTCGTGATCCTCACGAACGCCGACGGCGCCGAGAACTTCGAGCTGCGCACCGCCCCGGATGCCACGCCGGGTCGGGCGAACTGGGAGGTGCTGATCCCCCACGACCCGGAGGTCAAGCTCGGCGGCGTCGACCCCTACGCCGACCACCTGGTCGTCCACGAGCGCCGCGGTGGCCTGCGCCAGATCCGGGTGCTGCGGGTGTCCGACGGTCACGAGTACCGCCTCGAGCAGCCCGAGGAGGTGTCGACCGTCGGGGGTGGCGGCAACGCCGAGTACGACACGACCGTCCTGCGCTACGGCTACACGTCGATGGTCACCCCGTCGTCGGTGTTCGACGTCGACCTCGTCACCGGCGAGAGGGTGCTCCGCAAGCAGCAGCCGGTGCTCGGCGGCTACGACCCCGACGACTACGTCACCGAGCGGCTGTGGGCCACCGCCGACGACGGCACGCAGGTGCCGATCTCGATCGTCGCCCGCCGCGACCGGCCCCGCGACGTGCCCGGGCCCGCGCTCCTCTACGGCTACGGCTCCTACGAGGCGAGCATGGACCCGGGCTTCTCGTCGGCCCGCCTGTCGCTGCTCGACCGGGGGTTCGCGTTCGCCATCGCCCACATCCGCGGCGGGGGCGAGATGGGGCGGCGCTGGTACCTCGACGGCAAGGAGCTGGCCAAGCGCAACACGTTCACCGACTTCGTCGCTTGCGCCCGGCACCTGGTGGACGAGGGTTGGACGACGCCGGCGCAGCTCGGCATCCGTGGCGGGTCCGCCGGCGGGCTGCTGATGGGCGCGGTGGTGAACCTGGCGCCGGACCTGTTCGGCGCGGTGATCGCCGAGGTGCCGTTCGTCGACGCGCTCAACACGATCCTCGACCCGAGCCTGCCGCTGACGGTCACGGAGTGGGAGGAGTGGGGCAACCCGCTCGAGTCGCCCGAGGTGTACGACTACATGAAGTCCTACGCCCCGTACGAGAACGTCGAGGCGGTGTCGCACCCGGCCATGCTCGTGACCGCCGGGCTGAACGACCCCCGGGTGTCGTACTGGGAGCCGGCCAAGTGGGTCGCCCGCCTGCGCGAGACGACCACCGGTGACCGGCCGATCCTGCTGAAGACCGAGATGGGCGCCGGCCACCAGGGCCCGTCGGGCCGCTACGACGCCTGGCGCGACGAGGCGTTCGTGCTCGCGTTCCTCATCGACCAGCTCACCTGACCCGTCCGCTCCTGCGCTGGCCCGCTCCTGCGCTCTGTGCGGCTCCGAGAACACCCCTCGTTCCTTACGCTGCACAGAGCCGCGACAGCCGTCAGCCGAACCCTGACAGGATGCGAGGCCATGGGGAGCCAGGGACTGCCGTTGTCGGGGATGGGTGCGTACGTGACGGGGGGAGGGAGCGGGATCGGCATGGCCTGCGCCCGAGCCTTCCTGAGGGACGGGGCGTCGGTGACGATCGTCGGCCGGTCCCCGGAGAAGCTCGACGCCGCGGTGGAGTCGCTGTCGGGCGATGTCGCCGAGGGTGCGCACCTGGGGTGGCGGTCGGTCGACGTGGTCGACGAGGACGCTGTGCGCTCCTCGGTCGGCGCCGCGGCGGAGCCGGAGGGCGGGCTGCACCTCGCGGTGGCCGCGGCCGGGGTCGGCACGCTGGCGCCGGTGATCGCCACGCCGCTGTCGGAGTGGCGGAAGGTGCTCGACACGAACCTCACCGGCGCGTTCCTCACCCTGAAGCACGCCGGCGCGGCGATCGCCCGCTCCGGTGGCGGGGCGATGTGCGCGATCTCGTCGATCGCCGGCCTGCGCACCCACCGCCACGGCGGCGCCTACGCGGTCTCGAAGGCCGGGCTCGACATGCTGGTGCGCACGACGGCCGACGAGCTGGGCCAGGCAGGCGTGCGGGTGAGCTCGGTGTGCCCGGGCCTGGTCGACACCGAGATCTCCGCCGGCCTGTTCGCCACCGATGCGGTCCTCGACGACTACCTCGAGCAGATGCCGGTCCGCCGCACGGGCGTGGTCGACGACGTCGCCGCCGCGGTGCGGTACCTGTGCGGGCCGGAGTCCGGCTGGGTCACCGGCGTGTCGCTGTCGGTCGACGGCGGCCAGCACCTGCGGAGGGGGCCAGACTGGACCCCGATCGCCCGGGCGCTCTACGGCGACGACGTGGTCGAGGGCCGGCACACGCCGTAGGACGTCGACCTGCCGCGGCACCGAGCGTCGCAGTTCTCGGTACGTCCCGCGACCGTCGGCGTCGCGATCCGTACCAAGAACTGCGGGAGGCCCCCACACGCCGTCACGCTCAGGTCGAGCCGAAGCCGCCGAAGCCGCCGGTGTCGCTCTGGTTCTGGTAGCCGGTGCGCATCATCGCCACCTGGACGTCGACGTTGGATTCGACGTCGCGGACGTGCGATCCCCACGTCAGGACGACGAGGACGCCGAGGGCGGCGCCGATGCCGGCCGCCCACAGCCACCCCCAGTCGTCCTGGGCGCCGTCGCCGGAGAGGAGCACGTAGGAGAGCCAGCCCTCTGCGGCGCCTCCCTGGCCATCGACGCGCACCACGCGGCCATCGAGCCGGACGGTGCCGGTCATCGAGCCGAGGGTCATCTCGTCGGTGGCGAACGCCGACTCGAGCCGCTCGGCCACCGCCTCCGGATCGTGACCCGGCGCGACCAGGGCCGACACCGTGAGCATGCCGCCCCCCTCTCGCTCCGCCGAGCGGTGGAACACGTACGCCGCGTACCAGCGGTCGTCCTCGGCGGGTGTGGCGTAGACGTCGGCCAACGCGGGGGAGGCCGCCTGGGGCAGCAGCTCGGCGAAGCCCGGCGAACGGCCGATCGACCGCGCCTCGTCGAGGTGCCGGTCGAGGGCGGCACGCACGAGCGCCGGGTCGTCGCCGACGAGGAGGACGTCGTCGACGACCGCGACCGCCTGCGTGCGCGAGCCGCCGATCGGCGTCGAGCGAGCGTCGTCCGACGTGGGGATGTCCCAGCGCCGCATCCGCACCCCGCGGTGCACCTCGTCGGCGCCGTGGCCGGCACCTTGCGGATCGGCGTCGACCGCCGTCCAGACGGCGTCGGGCTCGACGGGGCTGACGGCCACGAGCTCGTTGCCCGCCCCGCCATCAGGAGGCACCCACCGCAGGATCAGCTCCACCTCGTCGACGTCGACCCCCAGGGTGCTCTGCCACGTGGTGCGCGTGTCGGACTCGTGGGGTCGCGAGGCGGTGACCTCGGCGCCCGGTGGGAACAGGTCGTAGGGCGATGGCTCGTGGGGAGCCATGGAGTCGGGGTCGGTGGCGACCCCCTGCTCGTCGTCGCCCACCAGCACCGTCACGACGAGGATCGCGGCGAGGACCACGGCCGCGGCGGTGAGGCCGGCCAGGGCCCGGGTGCGGCGAGAGGCGCGGACGGCCGCCGGAGGCGCGCCGCTGATGGGCGCGCGGGCGAGCACGGCGTCGAGCTCGACGGGCTCGACGCCCTGGTTGGCTCTGTCGGTCCAGTCGCGGATGAGGTCGTCGAGCTCAGGCATCGTCCAGCTCCACGTCGAGGTGGCGGCGCAGGCGCGCCATGCCACGGGCCAGGTGCGTGCCCACGCTGCTCTTGCTGATGCGCAGGGCCTCGGCGACCTCGGTGTAGGTCCACTCGCAGCCGTGGACGAGGACGACGACGGTCCGCTGCGTCTCCGACAGCTCGGCGAGCGCCGGGGTGAGGGCCGGCTCGACGTAGAGCCCGTCGGCTCCGGTGGTCGCCCGGGCCGGCAGGAACCCTTGGCGGCGGCTGCGTGACCGGGACTGCCCGACCCGGAAGAGGTAGCCGACCGGGTTGGCCATCTCGGTGACGCGGGGCCAGGTCTGCCACGCCCAGGCCAGCGCCTCCGCGGTGGCGTCGATGCCGTCCTCCGGCCCGCGCAGGGCGACGAGGGCGCGCCGCAGGCGGGGTTCGGCCTCCTCGAAGAAGCTCACGTAGTCGGCATCCGCCACGGTCATCCGCCCCACACCCTTCTAGACCGCTGGGGGTTCCGGTCGGACGACACCCGATGTTTCCTACCTACCGACCGGTAGGTAGGGTTTTCGGATGGACGATCTCGCCCTCCTCTCCGAGCTGGCCCCCACGGCCGAGAAGAACCTCGAGCGGCACCTCGCCGCCACCAAGCAGTGGTACCCCCACAAGATGGTGCCGTGGAGCCGCGGCCGGGACTTCGCCGAGGACGAGGAGTGGGACCCGCGGGAGGCCGACCTCCCCGACGCGGTCCGCTCCGCCCTCTACGTGAACCTCCTCACCGAGGACAACCTGCCGTACTACTTCCGCGACATCGACCGGATGTACGGCTACGCCGACGGCGCCTGGGGCGAGTGGACCCGCCGGTGGACCGCCGAGGAGGGCCGCCACGCCATCGTCATCCGCGACTACCTGATGGTCACCCGTGCCATCGACCCCGTGTGGCTCGAGGACGGGCGCATGGCGCAGGTCCAGTCCGGTCAGGTGCCCGAGCCGCCGTCGGCGCTCCACGGGTTCGCCTACGTGTCGCTCCAGGAGCTCGCCACCCGCATCTCGCACCGCAACACCGGCAAGCTGCTGGGAGAGCACGACAAGGTCGGCTACGAGATCATGGCCCGCGTCGCCTCCGACGAGAACCACCACTTCATCTTCTACCGGGACATGGCGAAGGCAGCGCTCGAGGCCGACCCCAACGGGATGATGACAGCCATCGCCGACGAGGTCACCGGCTTCGCCATGCCGGGCGTCGGCATCCCCGGCTTCAACGAGCACGCCAAGGCGATCGCCAACGCCGGCATCTACGACTTCGCCATCCACCACGAGCAGATCCTCGTGCCGGTGGTGCTCCGCCACTGGGACGTGGAGAACGTCACCGGGCTCGACGCCGAGGGCGAGCAGGCGCGCGAGCGGCTGATGAAGTACATCCGGCGCTCCGAGAAGGTGGCGGCGCGCATCGCCCGCAAGCGGGAGGCGGTCGACGCCGGCGAGCCCGAGCAGGAGCTCGCCTCGGCCTAGAGCTGGACGCGAGCCGGCGGCCGCCCCCGCACGGGAAGCGGCCGCCGTCGCGTCGTACGGCGTCAGTCGCGAGGGGTCACGCCGGACCGAGCGTGCCGCCGGCCCACACGGCGGCGCGGTACATGAACGTGACGGCCTCGCCGCGGGTCACGTTGCGGGCGGGCTCGAAGTTGTTGCTCCCGCCCACGCCGGTCGTGACCTCGGTGTCGGCGGCCCAGTCGACGGCGTCGTCGTAGAAGGCGTTCGGGATCGTGTCGGCGAACCCGGCCGGCGGGGCCGGCGGCTCTCCGAGCGCTCGCCACAGGAACGTGACGAACTCGCCGCGGGTGACGGGCCGGTCCGGCTGGAACTCGTCGGACCCGCCGACGCCGGTGGTGATGCCCTCCGCCGCGGCCCAGTTCACGGCGTCCTCGTAGAAGGCGTCGTCGATGGTGTCGGAGAAGCCGGCATCGTCGTGCCCCGACGGCTCGCCGACGAGACGCCAGAGGAAGGTCACCGTCTCGCCGCGGGTCGTGGCGGCGACCGGGGCGAAGACCTCGGTGCCGCCGACGCCGGTGGTGATCCCGCGGGCGTAGGCCCACGCGACCCCCAGCTCGTAGAAGGCATCGGGGATGGTGTCGCGGAAGACCTGGCGATCGATCACGACGAGGTCGAGGGTGTCGGTGAACTCCGCGCAGGTCGCGGTGACGGGGAACGTGCCCGGAAGCTGGTCGTCCTCGACGTCGAACGAACCGGCGAAGCCGCCCTGGAGGTCGGCGGTCACCGTGGCGACGTCGAAGCCGCCGAACGAGATCGTCACGTCGGTCTCGGGTTCGCAGCCCTCGACCGAGGAGAACGTCACGGTGTCGCCCTGGTCCTTGACCTGGTCGTCGACCGTGAGGATCAGCTCGGTTCCGTCGTAGCCGGGCGCGGCCTGTGCCACCCCGGGTAGCAGCAGTGACAACGCGGCCACCAGGGTGAAGATCGTGCGTCGGGCACGGCGTGATGTCATGTCGGGCTCCTCCCGATGAACGGTGTTCATGACCCTGGCGCGGTACCCAGGTGGTCGCGAACTGATCCACGGGGGGTTCAGGCCGGGCGGTACGTCCAGTGCCAGGGCTCGCGCGGCACGTCCTCGACGAAGCCGTAGCGGGGCCCGTTGGCGCGCATCCAGTCGAGCGCACGCGCGTCGAGCTCGAGGTCGACGGACAGGCCCCAGCCGTGGTTGCTGGTGCCGGGTGTCGCCGCCAGCCCGCCCTGCGAGTAGAGGCCCTTCTCCGCCGCAAGGCGCTGCTGGGTCGGGAGGTCCCGGTAGGAGCTGATGATCCCGAGGTCGATCCCGGCCAGGCGGGCGTCGGCCTCCATCCGACTGAACGCCTGTGCGGCGGGGGCGTGGAGGTGGTGGGTCCCGTCGCCGATCGGCGTGAGGGCGGCGGCGGGGACCCGGCCGTTGCCGTAGGCGGCGAGCTCGGGCGGCGGCGAGAGCGGGCCGTACGCACCGGGTGCGAGCCGGGCGGCGGGCGTGGTGCCGCCCCCGTCGAGCGCGGCGGCGAACGCCGGAGCGAAGGCGTCGTGGACGGGGGCAGCGCGAGACGCCGTCGACGGTGCGGTGCCGGTCGACGAGCTCGGGTCCTGGGCCGGCGGGGTCGCGACCGGGGCCGGGGTCCGGAAGCGCCCCTCGATCGCCGCGATGCGGCTGTGGATGGCCGAGATGCCGTTCACGGCGTCGTTGGTCGGCCGCCCGTCTCCTCACATGAGGCCCGGCGGCGTGCGGCTACCGTCACGCCGTGGGCGACGAGGCGCGGGACGAGATGGCGGCGCTCTGGTCGGCGATGGCCGCCGACGCCGACGCCGCGGGTGACGTCGACGGCGCCCGTCTGCTCGTGGCCCTCGCCGCCGGACGGGTGGATGCGGAATCGCCCGCAGCGGTCGAGCACGCCGTCGCCGGCCTGGCGCCGCCGGCCCGGGCCGATGCGCTGGTCGCCGTCGCCCGCGGTTGGTCGCTCGCCGGCCACGAGCGGGCCGAGGCCTTCCTCGCCGCAGCCCTCGAGCACGTGCCCGACCACCTCGAGGCCAAGCTCACGCTCGCCCAGGTCCGGATGCCCGGCCCCGGCTACTACGAGCTCCTCGACCGTCTCCACGAGCTGATCCGTCCGCGGACCTACCTCGAGATCGGCATGGGCGACGGCAGCTCGATGGCCCTCGCCCGGCCCGGCACGCTCGCTGTCGGCGTCGACCCGGTGCCCCGCTTGTGCTCACCCGTCGCGGCCGAGTGCCGCATCTTCCCGGAGCGCTCGGAGGACTTCTTCGCGCGTGGCGACCTCGACGCCGTGTTCGCCGGTCGCCCGCCCGACCTGGTCTTCATCGACGGGCTCCACACGTTCCCTGCGGTGCTGGCCGACCTCGCCGGCGCCGAGCGCATCGCCGGCCCTGACACCGTCGTCGTGCTCCACGACCTGTTGCCGCTCGACGAACCCACCCAGCGGGCGGAGCGCGCCGAGGGCTTCTACACCGGCGACGTGTGGAAGCTCCTCCCGTGCCTCGCCGCCGAGCGCCCCGACCTCGACGTGCTCACGGTGCGCACCGCGCCGAGCGGGCTCACCTTCGTGCGTGGGTTGACGCCGGGCGGCACGCAGCTGGCCGACCGCCACCGCGACCTGGTGGCCGCGTTCGGGGACCTGCCCTACGACCCCGCCACCGCACCGACGGGCGACGTCCCGGCCGACGCGTGGGACGAGGTCGTCGCGTTCCTCGGCCGCTGAGCGTCGCGCCGCGCCCGACCGATCAGAACTGGATGTGCCAGTCGGCCTCGACGATCTCGTCGGGGAGGCCGACCGACCGGGGCCCTGCATCGGCGGCCAGGGCGCAGGCGGCGCGTGGTCCGAGCTGGGCGAGCCCGTTGCGGTCCCCGGCCTGGTAGTTCGCGTGCGGGGTGACGAACGGGTACATCACCTGGCTGTCGGACTGGACGTGCGCCAGCCCGACGGCGTGGCCCAGCTCGTGCAGCAGCAAGGTCCCGAGCGAGTTCCGCCCGCCGAAGTCCTGGCTGCTCGCGCCGTAGCTCGAGTTGATGACCACCCCCGCGACCGCGATGCGCACGCGCCGACCGTCCGAGACGGTGTCGAAGCCGGCGTAGCCGGCGACGCCGGGGTTGTCGCGGAGGACCTGGTCCTGGCTGGGGGACCGCCAGACGATCCCGAGGTTCGCCTCCTCAGGCGTGCCGACCTGCACGAACGTCAGCCCGCTGTCGCGCTGCAGTCGTCGGATCGCCTCGGGGAGGACGCGGGTGGCGTTGGCGTGGGCGCCCGCGTAGTCGACGAAGTAGTAGATCGGGACGCAGCCGTTCCACTTCCACGGCTCGCCGTCGGCACCTCGGCCGTAGAACGCGTAGTGCGGGTTGGGGGCCTTCGCCCCGGTGGTGTCGCGGTAGACGAAGGTGATCGCCTCGCCGCGGCTGAGGTTGCGGTGCGGCTGGAACTGGCCGGTGGCGCCGACGCCGTAGCTGACGCCCTCCTCCCACGCCCAGCGGGTGGCGGTGGCCGACCAGTGGTTCGACGGCACGTCGGGCAGGAGGTGGGCCGAGGCGCCCGGCCGGTTGTTGGCCCGCCAGAGCATGGTGACGATCTCGGCGCGGGTGATCGGCAGGTCCGGGCCGAAGAGGCCGGTGCCGCCGATGCCGGTCGTGATGCCCTTCCGCAGCGCCCAGCGGATGGCCGGTGCGCCGAAGTGCCCGGCGGGCACGTCGGGCGGCAGTGCGCCGCTGACCCGGGTGCCGCCGTTCGCCCGCCACAGCATCGTCACCAGCTCGGCGCGGGTGATGTCACGAGTGGGGAAGAAGTGGCCGGTGTGCCCCACCCCGCTCGTCACGTGGTTGTGGAACCCCCAGTCGACGGCGGTGTGTGCGAAGTGGCCACGGGGCACGTCGGGGAACTGGAAGTGGCCGGCGTCGGCGGCGGGCGCCTGCGCCAGGCCGAGGGTGACCGTGGCGAGGGCCACGAGCAGCGCGAGGGCGCGGCGCACCGGCAGGAGCGAGGTGGCGGGGGAACACGTCATGTTGGCCTCTGTGTGGTCACGCCGACGGCGGGGGTGAGGGGACCGCCCGCCCGAGTGGACGCAGGATAACGGCGGCAGCCGCCGGGCGCGCCTCACCCGCAGGTGCCGTTCGCGCCCGTTCCTGCCATCCTGGTCGCCGTGAGACGCCGCACCCGTGCGGCCGCGCTGGCCCTGGCGGTCGCCCTCGTCGCGGTGTCGACGGCGGTGCCAGGGACGGCCGTGGCCCAGAGCCCCACCGACGTCATCCTGCCCGGCGACGTCACGGTCCTCGGCGACGCCGGGATCCGGCAGTCGAGCTTCCCCGAGGTCGTCGCGCTCCCCGACGGGCGGGTCGGCGCGGTCTGGGAGGCCTACACCGGGCGTCACCGGGGCGCCGGTTACTGGTCGGCGGTGCGGTCGGTCGACGGCACGTGGTCCGACCCGGTCCGCCTCGTCGCCACCGGCACGTGGTCGGGGTACGGCATCCACTCCCGGACGGTCGGACCGGACGGCTCGGCCTACGTCGCCTGGCGACGCTCGGCCGCCAACAGCCAGGTCGAGGTCGCTCACCTCGCCCCCGGGGCCGCCGCCTGGACCACCCTCCCTCCTCCCCCGGCCACCGGGCCGGCGGGTGGCCCCGAGGTCGCGGTCGACGCGACCGGGCACCTGGTCGCCGCCTGGGAGGTCTACGAGATCGACCTCCTGCTCGGTCGCATCCAGCACCACGTCGAGTGGTCGCGGTTCGACGGGCTGACCTGGGAGCCCCCCTCCACGCTCGAGGACCCGCTCCTCTCCGCCCAGGCGCCTCGGCTGGCCCGCACGCCCGACGGCACGGTCGTCGCCACCTTCCGCCAGGCCGACGAGCCGAGCGTCAACGACGTCGCCGTCGAGTGGCGACTCGTCGCCCGCCGGCTCTCCGGCAGCACGTGGGGCCCCATCGAGCCCGTCACCCGTCCCGGGGAGTACGTCCCGTTCCACCTCCTGGCCGCGGGCGGGGACGGGAGCGTCGTCGCCGTCTACGACGACGGCCACCGCGACGCCCACACGTTCGCCCGGATCGGCACCGGCGGTGCCTGGACCGCGGAGGAGGACCTGTTCCCCGACCGCGCAGCCGCGGCGCCGAGCGCGGCAGGCGGGCCCGACGGCGTCGCCGTCGTCGTGGCGTCGGGCGCCAACGCCGTCGTCCGCCGATGGGTGGACGGCGCCTGGGCGGTCCCCGAGGTCCTCGGGTCCGGCACGTCATCCGGCCGCGACGCGGCGAGCCCCGCGATCGACGTGGCGCCCGACGGTCACCTCGCCGTGTCCTGGCGCCTCACCCGCACCACCGACGCCGGCGAGCCGCGCACCATCGAGCTCGCCGTCCGTCGGCCCTCCGGCGAGTGGCTGGTGCCGGTCACCGTCAGCACCGGTGGCCGCCCCAACCACCGCAGCGACGTCGTGCTCGAGCCCGACGGCGAGGCCGTGGTCGCCTGGACCTCGGTCGGCGCCGACAACCGTGAGCGCCTCTTCGTCCGCCCCACCACGATCGGGCCGCCCCCACCCCCGCCGCCCCCGCCGCCGCCACCGCCGCCCCCGCCGACCTTCGACGACGTCCCGCCGGGCACGTTCTTCACCACCGCCGTCGGGTGGGCGCAGGCCGCCGGCTACACGACCGGCGTCGGCGGCAGCAACGAGTTCCAGCCGCACCGACCGATCACCCGGGCCGAGGCGATCACGCTCCTGTGGCGGATCGAGGGCGAACCCGGGGGCGCACCGCCGTCGGGGTTCACCGACGTGGTGCCCGGCGCGTTCTACTCCCGTGCCGTCGACTGGGCGAGGGCCGCGCAGCTCACCACCGGCGTCGGTGGGCGCAACGTGTTCGAACCCGACCGCCAGATCACCCGCGCCGAGCTCGTCACGCTCCTGTGGCGGAACGAGGACGCGCCCTCCGACGCACCGCCCTCGGGCTTCGTCGACGTCGTGCCCGGCGCGTTCTACGTCCGGGCCGTGGACTGGGCCCGCCAGGAGGGCATCACCACGGGAGTGGGGGGCACGAACGAGTTCCAGCCCGACCGCGACATCACCCGCGCCGAGACGATCACGCTGCTCTACCGCACCTACGGCTGACGGTCGGTCAGGCGGGCGCGGGTTGCGCTCCCCGTACGAGCCGACCCGGCAGCGCGCCGGTGGATTCGCCGGCGGTGAAGGTCTCCTCGCCGGCCACGAAGGTGTGCAGGTAGCCCTCGGCCCGCTGGAGCAGCCGTCGGCCCCCGGCCGGGAGGTCGTGCACCGCCTCGGGGCGGTGCAGTCGGAGGTTGTCGTGGTCGATCACGTTGACGTCGGCCCGGTAGCCGGGGGCGAGGACGCCGCGGTCGAGGAGGCCCACGGTGCGCGCCGTGTCCCGGCACTGGCGGCGGATCAGCTCCTCGAGGGGGATGCGGCCGCTCGGGCGGTCCCGACCCCACCACTCGAGGAGGGTCGTCGGGAAGCTGCCGTCGCAGATCGTGCCCACGTGCGCGCCGCCGTCGGCCAGGCCCGGCACCGTGTGGTCGTGTCGGAGCATCTCGCCGACCACGTCGAGGTTGCCGTGGGCGTAGTTCAGGAACGGCACGTAGAACATCGCCCGGCCGTCGCCCTCCGCCAGAAGGTCGTAGGCCAGCTCCTCCGGCAGCACGCCGTCGGCCGCCGCGCGAGCCGCCAGGCTCGTCGCTGGGTCGGGCTCGTACACCGGCGGGTCGGTGACCTCCCACATCTGGTCGAAGCGGGCGAGCAGACGCCCGCCGAGTCGGGCCCGTTCGGTCTCGGCCCGCTGCGCGGCCAGCGCCCGCTCCCGGACGGCGGGGTCCCGCATGGCCCGTGCCGTCTCCGCCGCGGTCAGACCGGCGAGCTCCTGCTGGAACACCGGGTTGGAGAGGAACGGGTGCAGCGTGTTGTCGAGCCCGAAGAGCAACCCGACCGGTCGCACGGCGACCTGACCGGTCATCGGCAGACCGAGGTGGTTGGACTCGGTGATGAAGTCGAGCAGCTCGCGCCAGCGGTCGGGGTCGACGGGCGACTGGGCGATGCTGATCGACAGCGGGCGGCCCGACGCCTCGACCATCTCCCGCAGCATCGGCAGCTCGTCGCTGTCGCGCGGGAAGTCCGACACGATCTGGAGCACGCCGGTGCCGGTCTCGCCGATGGCCCGGGCGATGCCGACCAGCTCGTCGGCGGCGGCGGTGAGGGTCGGGGTCGGTTCGCCCCGGCTCGTCCGGTGGTTCAGCGTGCGCGAGGTCGTGAACCCGAGCGCGCCGGCACGGATGCCCTCGGCGGCGATGCGCCCCATCTCCGCGATGTCCTCGGGGGTGGCCGGCTCACGGTTCGCCCCCCGCTCGCCCATGACGTGCAGGCGCAGCGCGCCGTGCGGCACCTGGGCGGCGACGTCGATGTCGTGGGGCAGCCGGTCGACGGCGTCGAGGTACTCGGCCATCGACCGCCACTCCCACGAGAGGCCCTCGTGCAGCGCAGCGCCGGGGATGTCCTCCACACCCTCCATCAGCTCGATGAGCCGGTCGTGGTCGCGGTCGTGCACCGGTGCGAAGCCCACGCCGCAGTTGCCCATCACGACGGTGGTGACGCCGTGCTCCGACGACGGGTCGAGGCGTGACGACCAGGTGGCCTGGCCGTCGTAGTGGGCGTGGATGTCGACGAACCCGGGCGCGACGAGCGCGCCGTCGGCGTCGACCTCCCGGGCGCCCCGACCGGCCACCCGGCCGACCTCGACGACACGTCCGTCCCGCACCCCCACGTCGGCGGTGCGAGCCGGCGCGCCGGTCCCGTCCACGACCGTGCCGCCCCGGATCACCAGGTCGAGCTCGCTCACGTCGTCCCCCTCGTCGACTCGCGTGTGCGGCACAAAGGGTATCCCGAATCACCGTCGTCGGGAGGGGCCTACCGTCCGTGGAGCCGGTGGAGGAACGTCGCGAGTTGACCTCGCGTGACGAGGGCGTCGGGCTGGAACAGGCCGGTGCCGCCCACGCCGGTCGTGATGCCCTCGGCCTCGGCCCAGGCCACAGCCCCGGGGAGGATGTACCCGGTGGAGGCGTCGGGGAAGGTGGTCGGCGGGTGACCCCATGGCGTTCCTGCCGCCACCCACAGCGTGATGACGACGTCACCCCTCGTCATCGGACGGTCCGGCGAGAAGCGGAAGGGGCGGTCGCGGTCCCCGCGGTCGGGCCCATCCGTGGATCCCATCGTGCCGGTCTCGTAGACCCAGCCGACGGCGGCGGTGTAGTAGGCGTCACGCCGCACGTCGATGTGAGGGGCCGGCCGAGCAGGAGGGCTCCCCGCCAGCCGGTGCAGGAACGTCGCCACCTGGGCGCGGGTCACCGGGGTGTCCGGCTGGAAGAGACCCGTGCCACCGACCCCGGTCGTCAGGCGCCGCTCGACCAGCCACCCCACCGGCGTGGCGTAGTACGCGCCGGGCGGCACGTCGCTGAAGTGAGGAGAGAGCGGTCGTGCCGTGACGGCGACGGCGTCTCGGTCCGGTGGCGCGGCACCCGCCGGGCCGGTCGCCGCGCCGGTGAACGCGAGGACGAGTGCGACGGAGGCAGTGAATCGGTTCATGGGACGAAGGTGGGGGTGCCGAGCGGGGCGTACATGCGCTCGAGGAACGTGGCGAGCTGCCCGCGGGTGACCACGTCGTCGGGACGGAACTCGTTCGTGCCGCCGACGCCCGTCGTCACGCCCTCGGCCTTGGCCCAGGCGACGGCCCGGTAGTAGTAGGCGCCGGTGTTCGTCACGTCGGCGAAGCCCGGGGCCGGGTACGCGTCGGGCTCGCCGGCCAGGCGCCAGAGGAACGTCACGAGCTGGCCGCGGGTGACGGGCTCGTTCGGGGCGAACCGGTCGGTCCCGCCGACGCCGGTGGTCAGTCCCTCCTGGTGGAACCAGTCGACCGCCTCGGCGTAGAACGACGGCCGTTGCACGTCGACGAAGGGCGAGGGCGCGGCGGGCGGCTCGCCGGCGATCCGGTGGACGAACGTGGCCATCTGGGCGCGGGTCACCGGTCCGTCGGGCTGGTAGTTGCCGGTGCTGCCCACGCCGGTGGACAGGCCGGTCTGGCGCAACCACGCGATGGGGCCGCTGTAGAACGCGTCGGTGCGGACGTCGGCGAAGGGGCGGACCCAGCCGAAGTCGCCGACGAAGGTGTCCTCGGCAGGAGCGAAGTCGGTGCCGGCGAACGGACCGCCCGCTCCCGACGCGACGAGCGCCCAGTCGATCGAGACGGGGTTGCCGAGCAGGGACATCGGCACGTCGAGGGTCAGGTACCCGAACGCCGGCAGGTAGGTGGCCGACAGCGGCATCGAGTCCGGGCTGCCACCGCACCCGCCGGGGAACGCGGCGGTCTGCTGCGACACGGGGACGTCGCTGTTCACGGTCACCGCGACCATCCGGTCGGCCCCGGTGCAACCGGTGCGACGATCGCGGTCGAGGTCGACGTAGATCCCCAACCCCCAGAGCCCGGTGGGTGGGGCGTTCAGGAGGCGAGCCTCGACGCGCAGCACGCCCGCCGTCGGGTCGTACGACAGCTGGTACTCGTCGATGTCGAGGCCGCCGGCACCGCCGCTGTTGTCGCCGAGCGCGTCGGAGCGCCGGGCGCTCTGCCAGGTGACGGCGCTCGGCGCGACGTCGTCGGGCGGGGGCTCGGCGCCGCTCGCGGGCAGGGTCGTGGTGGCGACGAGGACCATGGCCATGGCCGCCGTCATCAAGGTTCGTCGCATCGCGTCCGCTCCAGGGTGTCGGGGGTGCGGTCGGGCAACCCGAGCCGCGCGCCGGCGAATGGATACCTCAACCTCCGACTCCGTGCTCGCCGAACCCGTCGTAAAGTTGACGAGATAGGTCGGGTTTCGCCTACCGTGCGACGCCGACCAGCGGCACCCCGCACCTCTCGACGACCGGAGCACTGACCACCGCCATGGGTTGGGACGCATGGATCACCCTCGCCGTGATCGCCGCGATGGTCGTCGCCCTGGTGAGCGAGCGGGTGGCGCCGACGGTGGCCGTGACCACCGCCGTCGTCGTCCTCTACCTCGTCGACGTCGTCGACTTCGACGGCGCCTTCGGCGGCCTGTCCAACGCCGCGCCGGTCACGGTCGCCGCCCTCTACGTCATCGCCGGCGCGGCCGAGCAGACGGGCGCGCTCGCCCGCGGGCTCGACGGGGTGCTCGGCGCCCGTCGGCCGGCGAGCGAGCGTCGTGCCGTGTGGCGGGTCAGCCGCGTCGCCGCCGGCGGGTCGGCGTTCGTGCCCAACACCCCGCTCGTCGCCCTCATGGTGCCGAGCATCGAGCAGTGGTCGCGCCGGCACGGGTTCAGCTCGTCCCGGGTGCTCATGCCGCTCTCGTACGCGGCGGTCCTCGGCGGCGTCATCACCATCCTCGGCACGTCGACGAACCTCGTCGTCAACGGGTTCCTCGACGCCGCGGGCGAGGAGCCCTTCGGCGTCTTCTCCATCACCCCGGTCGGGCTCCCCGTCGCGCTGGCGGGCGTCGCCGTCCTCGTCCTGCTGTCGCCGCTGCTGCTGCCGCGCCGTTCGACCCCCGGCGACCAGTTGGGCAGCGGCAGGGAGTACACGATCGAGATGGTGGTCACCGCGGGCGGCGGGCTCGCCGGGGCGTCGGTGGCCGACGCCGGCTTCGCCGAGCTCGACGGACTCTCGCTGGCCGCGGTCGACCGGCTGGGCCAGGTGGTCGCCCCCGACGCCGACGTCCGCCTCGAACCCGGGGACCACCTGCTCTTCACCGGACCGATCGACCGGATCCACGACCTCGAGAAGGTCGATGGGCTCGTCACCACGCACGAGGAGCTGTCCGCCCCCACCGGCCCCGACCGCAGCCACATGTTCGAGGCGGTCGTCGCCGACACCGGCCCCCTCGCTGGGCACACCCTCAAGCAGCTCGGCTTCCACGAGCGCCACGGAGCGACGGTGCTCGCCATCCACCGGGCGGGCGACCCGGCACGTGGTCCGATCGGCGACGTCGTGCTCCGCGGCGGCGACGTGCTCGTGCTCGTCGCCGAGGACGGCTTCCGCGACCGCATCCGCGACCTCCCCGACTTCCTCGTCGTCGCCCCCATGGAGGCCAGCGCCCCCGTGCGCCGCCCCGGCGGGCGGATCGTGCAGCTCGTCGTCCTCGCCCTCCTGCTGGCCACCGGCTCCGGCTTGGTCGACCTCACGCCGGCGTCGATCGCGGGCGCCTGGGCCCTCGTCGTCACCCGCGTCGTGTCGCCGACCGAGGCGGTCCGGTCGGTCAACTTCAACGTCATCGCCCTGGTGGCCATGAGCTTCGGCCTCGGGGCCGCGGCCGCCGAGAGCGGCCTGGCGGAGCGCTTCGCGGAGGTGCTGGTCGACCTCGGCGACCCCCTCGGCCACGTCGGCGTCCTGGTCGGGGTGATGGCGGCGACGCTCGTGCTCACCGAGCTGCTGAGCAACAACGCCGCGGCCGCGCTCATGTTCCCCGTCGCCGCCGCCATCTCGACCGAGACGGGCACCGATCTGCGCTCGCTCGCGCTGGGCGTGCTCGTCATGGCCTCGTGCTCGTTCCTCAGCCCGATCGGCTACCAGACCAACACGATGGTGTGGAGCATCGGCGGCTACCGCTTCTCCGACTTCACCCGGGTCGGCGTCCCCCTCACCGCGGTCGTCTTCGCCACCACCGCCCTCGTCATCCCGCTCGCCTACCCCCTGGCCACCTGACCTGCCACCCCGCGCTCTCCCGCGGCGCTCCCGCCGGCGCGCCCCTCACATATCCCGCTTCGTTGAACGGTGGAGCGCGAACACCGGGCTCGTCCGTTCAAGGAATTGGGGGTCTTCCCGCCCGGGGCGCGGACCGGTAGGGTGCCGTCGCCTTCCCCCTTACGTGAACGATCGCGAAGGGGACGGATGTCGACGGTCGATGGGGCGCTGGCCGCCCTTGCCCGGACGCAGCACGGGCTGGTCACGAGGGACCAGGCGTTCGAGCTCGGGGCCACGAGCGGCATGCTCAGCCGCCGAGCCCGCAGCGGCCGCATCGAGCGCGTCCTTCCGGGAGTCCTGCGGATCGGCGGTGCGCCGGTGACGTTCGCGCAACGGCTCCTCGGGGCCGTGCTCTGGGCGGGAGAGGGGGCACTGGCGTCGCACCGAGCCGCAGCACGCGTGCACGGGGCACTCTCCCGAGGCAGCGTCCCGATCGAGATCACCGTTCCCTACGAGCGCAACCCTCGGCACCGTGGCATCCGCGTCCACCGGTCTCTCGACCTGTGCCGAGCCGATCCCGTCGTGGTGGACGGCATCCCCGTCACGGGCTTGGCCCGGTCGATCCTGGACCTCGGGGCGGTGGCGCCCGCGCAGGTGACGCGGGCCGTCAACGCCGCACGGCGTGCGGAGGCCATCGAGTGGGACGACCTCCTGCGCGTGCTCGTCACCCACGAGCGGCAGGGTCGCCGCGGGGTCGCCGCTCTCCGCTCGGTGCTCGCTCCCCACTACCGCGATCTGCTCACCGACTCGAGCACCGAGGACCGGGCATACGCGATCCTCGAGCGGTCGGCGGTTGTGCCCCTGCCGGTGTCCCAGCACCCAGTGGTGTGCGCCGATGGGGTGGAGGTCACGGTCGACTTCGCCTGGCCCGAGCATCGTGCGCTCCTCGAGGTGTACGGGGTCGACCACCTCACCAACGAGCCTCTCCAGCACCTCGACCTCCACCGCCGCAACCAGATCGAGCTCGCCGGCTACCGGTTGCTCGTGTACACGGGGCGCCTCCTCGACCGCCAGCCAGACCAGTTCGTGCGGGACGTGCGCGGGATGCTGGCGCAGGCAGGCTGCCCTCTCCCGCTTCTCTGAACGCCTGGCGTCGGTGCTCGCACACAGAGGTTCAAAGTTGCCGGGCGGCTGGCACGATGGTGCGATGCGCAGACGAGGGGTGCTCGCAGGACTGGTGGCGCTGGCGGTGCTCGGGGGCTCGCTCGGTGCGGCCACGACCGCGGCGGACCGGGCCGAGGCCCAGGCCGCGGCGCCGGACCACGTGCTCGTCGACCTCGTGCCCGGGGCGTTCTACGAGCGGGCCGTGCGCTGGCTCCATGGCGAGGGCCACACGACCGGTTACCAGCCGGGCTGGTACGGCCCCGACCGCTCGATCACCCGTGCGGAGCTGATGACCCTGCTCTGGCGCATGGACGGGTCGCCGCCGGCACCGGCGTCCGGGTTCCCCGACGTGCGACGCGACGCCTTCTACACCCGAGCGATCGACTGGGCGGTGCACGAGCGCATCACCACGGGCGTGGGGCAGACGGGCCTGTTCATGCCCGCCGCCACCGTCGACCGGGCCCAGCTCGTCACCATGCTGTGGCGGGCCGACGGCAGCCGCCGCCACGGTCCGGCGCCGTACCCCGACGTCGTGCGCAGCGCCTACTACGCCGGCGCCGTCGACTGGGCCCACGCCACCGACCTCACCACCGGCGTCGGCCAGACCGGCCTCTTCCAGCCCCACGCGCTGCTGACCCGCGGTCAGGCGGCCACGTTCCTGCACCGCCTCGAGGGGGAGGAGGCGCCCCGCTCGCCGGCGCTGCCCGCCTACAGCTCGTCGGTCGCCACCGTCACCGCCGCCGACCTGCCCCACTCGTGGCGCAGCGGCTGCCCCGTGCCCCCGAGCGACCTGCGTCGCCTCACCGTCCGCCACATCGGCTTCGACGGCCGACCGACCACCGGCCCCCTCGTCGTGCACCGCGACGCGGTCACCGCGGTCGACAACGCCTTCCGCCACATGTACGACAGCCGCTTCCCCGTCCAGCGGGTCGCCCAGGTCGACGTCGTCGGCGGTGACGACGACGCGGCGATGGCGGCCAACCTCACGACGGCGTTCAACTGCCGCCGCGTCACCGGCGGCACCAGCTTCTCCGAGCACGCCTACGGCCGGGCGATCGACGTCAACCCGCTCCAGAACCCCTACATCTCCCGCAGCGGGCAGGTGCTCCCCCCGGGCGGGTGGCCCTACGTGAACCGGGGATGGGCGCCGGGCGTCATCCTCGAGGGCTCGGCGCCGGTGGTCGGCTTCGCGGGTCAGGGCTGGGCCTGGGGCGGCCGCTGGACGTCGCCGAAGGACTACCAGCACTTCTCGGCCACGGGCCGTTGAGCCGGCTCCTCCCGACCCGATGACCGTCCTCGTCGACGAGGCGATCTGGCCGTGGCGCGGCCGGCGCTGGGCGCACCTGGTCTCGGACCGCGACCTCGACGAGCTGCACGCCCTCGCCCACGCCATCGGGATGCCGTACGTGGCGTTCCAGGGCGACCACTACGACGTCCACGAGGACCTGCGCGACGCGGCCATCGCGCTCGGCGCGGTGCCGACGCCCGGCCGGGACCTCGTGCGGGCCCTGCGCGCCGCGGGCCTGCGCCGACGGGGCACGCCGACCTGGGCGTGGACGGCGCGGCACGACCTCAGCGTCCTCGGCCCGGGGGAGGGCGTCGACGTCACCCGCGGGCTGCTCGCCACCTCGCAGTCCCGCGAGGCGGGGCTCGACGCCGACACCCGGGCCGCCGCGGTCGAGGCCGTCGCCCGCCTCGAGTCCCGCACCGGCCTCGACGAGGTCGGCCTGGCCGTGCGACCGGGCGAGCTGCTCCTCATCGCATCCGTCGCGGTGTCCCTGCCGCCCGACCGTGCCGCGGCGCTCGTCGGCCCTCCGCTGGAGCGGGTCGCGGCCACGGCGACGATCCACCGGGCGACGGGGGAGCGGGGGACGTTCGTCGAGCTCGCGGTCGACGTCGACGTGCCGACGCCCTAGGAAGCGGGCGGCTCAGCCGCGCTGGACGTCGATGCCGGCGAGGATGCGGTCGAGCATGTAGGCGAAGTGCTCGTCGTGCGACAGCTCGGTGAGGTAGCGGGCGACGCGGCCGAGGTCGAGGTTGTCGTGCGCGGCCGGGAGCATGCCCCGGATGCGGTCGTCGGTGATCTCGACCTCGTCGGCGTGGGCGTGGCCCGCCATGACCTCCTCCTGGTCGCAGCGGGCGAGCACGAACGACACCAGGCCCGCGAACGCCCGGGTGGCCTCCTGCTCGTCGTAGCCGGCCTCGACCATGAGGCTGATGGCGTCGTCCATGATCCGCCACGACATGGCGGGCGGGGCGGCCTGGCGCAGCAGGTGCCCGGCGACGCCGGGGTAGCGGTGCAGCTCGACCCGCCACGCGTGGGCGTAGTCCCGGATCTGGTCGGTCCACGGCCGACCGTCGTGGGCCAGGCGCAGGTCGGCTCCCACCCGCTCGACGACGAGGTCGAGCAGCACGCCCTTGTTGGGCACGTGGTGGTAGAGCGCCATCGGGGTCACGCCGATGACGTCGGCGAGACGACGCATGGTGACGGCCTGGATGCCCTCGGTGCGGACGAGCTCGAGCGCGGCGGTGACGATGTCGTCCCGGGTCAGGCCGCCCCGCCGGTTGTCCGGCGGAGGTGTCGTCGCGGCGTTCGTCACGTGGCCACGCTACCCACGCGCCCGGCCGGGACCCGAAATCGACCGGGCGTCGACCGGGAGGTGGGCCGGCTCGTGGAGCGCCGACCCACCTCCCGGACCCTCAGTCGAAGGCCATCGTCGACGCCTGCACGGGACGGGCGCGCAGGCTGACGGCGCTGGCGAGGTGCGTCGCGGCGGTGGCCACGAGCGGCACGGCGACGACGAGGAGGAGGACCTGGATCCACGGGAACACGACCGTCGTCGGGTCGTAGGAGCCGGCGTCGGCCGCTGCCGACACGACCCAGGTGGGGACGAAGCCGAGCGGGACGCCGATCACGGTGCCGGTGGCGGCGAGGACGAGCGCCTTGGTCGCCGCGAGCCGCCGCAGCGTCGACGGACGGGCGCCGATCACCGCCAGCACGTCGCGCTCGTCCTTCGTCTCGGCGGCCGAGAGGGCGAGGCCGAGGCCGACGACACCGAGGGCCACGGCCGTGGCGACGGCGAGGATGGCGGTGGTGACGAGGGCCGTGGACGGGGTCCAGGGCGGGTCGTCGAACGAGAGCGACACGACGGGCCCACCCTGCACGATCCACCCGTCCTCCTGGATGTCGCGCAGAGCATCGCGCTGGGCCTGTGTGAGCGGGGCCGGCGAGCGGAGGTACGTGCCCGCGGGCTCGATGGAGAGGCCGAGCTCGGTGGCGAGCTCCTCGGTGATGAGGTCCTGCGGCAGGAGCCGGACGTCGACGACCGCCGCGTCGAGTCGCAGCCCTGTCGGGCGCCCCTGGTCGTCGACGAGGACGGGGTCGCCCGGGACGACGGGCAGGGTGCCCATGGGTTCGACGAACGCGTCCATCCACTCGCCGATGACCGCGCCGCGCTCCCGGAGGGCGTCGTGGACGGCCGGGTCCAGGTCGAGCGCCTCGAGCGTGGCAGCGTCGGCGACGAGGAGCGGTCCGCTCACCATCCGCGTCGCGCCGTCATCGGTCGCAGAGGTCTGCGCCCCGACGTCCGAGGGGACGCGGGCCGCCCGGGTGGGCACGACCTCGGCGTCGGGGAGCACGGCGAGCAGCTCGGCGATCGACTCGGCGGTCGGACGGCCGAGGTCGCGACCGGTCCGGCTGTCGTAGGAGGTCACGCTGACGAGCTCCTCGGGGAGGGACCAGAAGTTGCTCGCCTCCTCCTGCACGGCGGTGAACCACACGGTCGACGCGGCCACCGCGCCGGCGGACACGCAGGCGACGGCTGCGACCACGGCACCGGTGCGGGTCCGCTGCCGGGCCACGCTGCGCGCGGCCAGCCGTGACGTTCCCGTGAGCCGCCCGGCCAGCGGCTCGAGGCGGGCGATGAGCGCCGGTGCCATGGCGCAGGTGCCGAGGATCACCCCGAGCGCCCCGGCGATGCCGGTGAGGACGAAGAGCCAGGTGGCGTCGCCGCCGGCCCTGCCGTCGCGGACGGCGCCGGCCGTGGCCACGGCGAGCAGGGCCAGCCCGCCGACGCAGGCCGTGGCGCCCCACACCACCACCCGTCGGGGGTACGGACCGACGGGTCGGCGTCCGGCGAGGGCCTGGAGGACCGAGGTGCGGATGGCCACGCGGGCGGGGATGAGGGCGGCCACCGTCGCCGCCAGGGTCGCCAGCACGAGGACCGGGACGAGGTCGCCGGGCCGCACGTCGTAGGAGGGGATGCGGCGGTCGACGATCCGTTCGACGACGGGCTGGCCGACCTCGAGGGCGAGGAGGGCGAGGCCGATGCCGGCGATCCCGCCGAGGAGGCCGACCACCGACCCCTGCAGGGCCAAGGTCCAGCGCAGCGTGGCGTCGCTCGCGCCGTTGCCCATCAGCTGGCCGATGAGCCGGAGCTGGCGGCGGGCGGTCACCGCGAACGCGGCGGTGATGACGACGCCGACGATGACGAAGGCCACGGTGCCCCCGACCCACGACCACACGATCGCCAGCTGGGCACGCTCGTCGTCCGCCCCGGCGTCCGTGAAGCGGTTCTCCGTCCAGCGGGCCTCGAGGGCGGCGAGCAGCTCGGGCTGGGGCTCGAAGGACGCCGGAAGGTCGATGACCGTGGCGGTCGCGACGTACCGCTCCGGCAGCTCGGCCACCAGGTCGACGAGCGTCCCCTCGGCGCCGGCGTCGACCATGACGGCCAGGCGGTCGAGGTCGTCGCGCCAGCGGGCGGTACCGACGACGGTGGCCTCGGCGTCGACCGGTCGTTCCAGGGCGAGCCTGTCGGCGACCGCGAGGTCGAGCTCTCGGGCGAGCTCGGTCGAGATCAACACCTCGTCGGGACCGTTCGGCACCCGACCGTCGAGGTCGTCCATCACCATCGACCAGTCGGGTCCGAACGGCACGTGGTCGGTGACCTCGATCCACTCGCGCTGGTCGTCGGTGGTCATGGCACGGACGGTGCCGCTGCGGACGGTGGTGACCGTGCCGTCGGCGGTGAGCTGTGCGATGGGGTCGCTGGGCGCGAGCGCTGCCTCGCGCACCACGATGTCGGCGGAACCCCATCGGGCCTCGAAGGCGTCGGCCGGCGTGCGGTCCATCGTCCGGACCATGACGGCGAAGCCGGTCAGCGCCACGACCGGGACGATGACGAGGAGCATGACCACGAGGCTCCGCCACGGCCGGCGGATGACCTCCCGGCGGGCGAGCCGGAGCGCGACGTTGGCGGCGCTCACGCCGGGCTCACGGTGTCGTGATCGCCGGACGCGAGGTCGGCGGCCGAGGCGTAGGACCGCATGACGGCTTCGTCGACGACCGAGCCGTCACGCAGGTAGACGACCCGGTCCGCCCACGCCGTGAACCGCGGCTCGTGGGTGACGAGCAGGATCGCGGTGCCCCGGTCCCGGGCGAGCGACGAGAGCAGGTCGATCACCGAGTCGGCGGCGAGCGTGTCGAGCGCGCCGGTCGGCTCGTCGGCGAAGAGGACCTTGCGGGTGCCGGTGATCGCCCGGGCGATCGCGATGCGCTGCTGCTGGCCGCCCGAGAAGTCGTCCGGGTACCGATCGAGGTGACCGGACAGGCCGACCTCCTCCAGCGCGGCGACCGACTGCATCCGGGCCTGGCGGCGGTTCATCCCGTCGAGCTCGAGCGGCAGCATCACGTTCTCGACCGCCGTCAGCGACGGGATGAGGTTGAGCCGCTGGAAGACGAAGCCGACGTCGTTGCGGCGCAGCGAGGACAGCTCGGCCACCGATGCGTCCCCCAGGTTCCGGCCGCAGGTGACCACCTGGCCGGAGGTCGGCGCCTCCAGTCCGCCGGCGACGTGGAGGAGGGTCGACTTGCCGCAGCCCGAGGGGCCCATGACGGCGACCAGCTCCCCCGGGTCGATCGACAGCGACACGCTGTCGAGGGCTCGGGTCTCGGTGCTGCCGCGGCCGAAGACCTTGGTGACACCGTCGAAGGTGACGATGGGGCGGGGGGTCATGTCCGGTTCCTCCGGGTTCGTGCGGCACGCGTCCGCCGTGACGTGGATCGAGGGGCCGACGGGTCGGCCGAGGGGTGGGGGTCGGTGCCGGGGCCGGCGTCGGGCGGCGTGCCGAGGAGCTCGGCCGCGGTCGCGGCGGCGATCCGGGCCTCGCAGCGGTCGAGCCAGCGGAGGTCGGCCTCGGTGCGCATCATCACGGCATCGGCGACGAGGCCGGCGGCGAAGGCGTGTGCGGGGTCCGACGCACTCTCGGCGGCAGCCCGACGGCGGGCCTGGAGCACCTGCACCAGGGCGGTGCGCTGCCGGGAGAGCACGTCGAGGGCGTGGTCGCGCCCGAAGGGCAGGGCGAGGAGGAGCTTGATGAGCAGGACGTCGCGCGGCGGGGGATCGTCGCCGGGCACCTCCTCCCACCAGGTCTGCAGCTCGTCGCGTCCGGCGTCGGTCAGCCGGTAGAGCTTCTGGCCATCCGACTCGTCCATCGTGACGAGGCCGTCGCGCTCGAGGCGGTCGAGGGTCGTGTACACCTGACCGACGTTGAGCGGCCAGGTGCCGCCGGTGGCGGCCTCGAACCGCGTCTTCAGCTGGAACCCGTAGCTCGGTCCCTCCTCGAGGAGGGACAGCAGCCCTTCACGCACGCTCACATACTCAGTATGCATACCGAGTATGGAAGTGTCAACGGTGTCGTCGGGCACGTCCGCCCCCGGAGCGCCCGGTAGGTTGCTGCCGACCACGCACAGGGGGACCCGCATGCCCGTCGATCCGCAGACCCAGGCGATCCTCGACCTGGTGAACGCCGCCGCCGCCGAACCGGTCGAGCGCACGCCGGCGACCAGCCGCGAGGCCTACCGCGGCCTGGCGGCGACGCTGCCGCCGGGGCCCGACGTCGCCGCCGAGGACCGCACGATCCCCGGCCCGGCCGGCGAGGTCCCGGTCCGGGTCTACCGGCCCGAGGGCGACGGGCCCTTCCCCGCGCTGGTCTTCCTGCACGGCGGCGGGTGGACGATCGGCGACCTCGAGACCCACGACCACCCCGCCCGCACGCTCTGCGCCGAGGCGGGCGTGGTCGTCGTGTCGGTCGACTACCGGCTGGCGCCCGAGCACCCGTTCCCTGCGGCGTTCGACGACGCCTGGGCGGCGCTGCGGTGGGTGGCCGACCACGGCGCGGACATCGGCGTCGATCCGACCCGCCTCGCCGTCGGGGGCGACAGCGCCGGCGGCAACCTCGCGGCCGTCCTCGCCCTGCGTGCCCGGGAGGAGGGCGGTCCGGCGCTGCGGTTCCAGCTGCTCGTCTACCCGGCGGTCGACATGCGGCGGGGCACCGAGGAGCACTACCCGTCGCTGCGCGAGAACGCCGAGGGCTACCTGCTCACCTTCGACACCATGCAGTGGTTCGGCGACAACTACCTCGGCGACGACCTCGACAGGACCGATTGGCGGGTGTCGCCGCTCCTGGCCGCCGACCACAGCGGGCTGCCGCCGGCGCTCGTCATCACGGCCGAGTTCGACCCGCTGCGCGACGAGGGAGCGGCCTACGTCGAGGCGCTGCACGACGCCGGCGTCCCGGTGACCCACACGCTCTACGAGGGCACGATCCACACCATGTACCAGCTCGCCCCGTTCATCCCCGCGGGTGCCGAGGCGCTCTCGGAGTCGGCCGAGGCGCTGCGCGCCGCCCTGTTCGACGCGTGAGCGATCCCCGCTCGCCCGCCGCCCCCTCGCCCCATCGGGACGTCGTGTGGCACGACGGCGGCCTCGACCGCACCGCCCGCCAGGAGGCGCTCGGGCACGCCGGCGCCACGGTGTGGCTCACCGGGCTCTCGGGGTCGGGCAAGTCCACCGTCGCCTTCGAGGTCGAGCGTCGGCTGGTGGCGTCGGGTCGCCCCGCCTACGTCCTCGACGGCGACAACCTGCGCCACGGCCTCAACGCCGGGCTCGGGTTCTCGGCCGAGGACCGTGCCGAGAACGTCCGGCGGGTCGGGGAGGTCGCACTGCTCCTCGCCGACGCCGGCGTCGTCGCCCTCGCCCCGCTCGTCAGCCCGTACCGGGTCGACCGGGCGCGCGTCCGGTCCCGCCACGAGAGCGCGGCACTGCCGTTCCTCGAGGTCCACGTGGCCACGCCGCTCGAGGAGTGCGAGCGCCGGGACCCGAAGGGGCTCTACGCCAAGGCGCGGGCCGGGGAGATCAGCGGCATGACCGGCATCGACGACCCGTGGGAGCCGCCCGAGCACCCCGACCTCGTCCTGGCCGCCGGCAGCGCCGACGACCACGCGGCGGCGATCGTCGCCCTCCTCGCCGAGCGTGGGATCGCCGCGCGCGTCTGACCCGGCCCGCCCTCGCCGGGTGGCCCGCCTAGCATCCGGGACGGACGACGACCGAGGGAACCGGGCCATGGGCGACACGGCGACGCAGGCGGAGCGGGGGGCCACCACGCGCCCCGAGCTCGCCCTCCCTCGTCCGCTGTGGTCCCTCCGGCGGATGGCGCTGATCGTCGGGCTGCCCCTCCTCGTCGTGCTCGCCGTCTTCGTGTTCAGCCTCCTCGACCGCCGTGAGCTGTCGACGACCACCGTCGCTGGTCCCATCGACCGCGTCGTGGTGCAGGTCGCACGCGGTGACGTGGAGCTCGTGCCCGCCCAGCCGGGCACCACCGACGTCTCGGTCGAGTCGATCTCGCGGTGGCGGTTCATGCGTCCGACCGCGGAGGTGGTGCAGGCCGAGCGCGAGCGCGACGTCGTGCGCATCGACGCCGGGTGCCCGCGCGTCGTGCTCGTGGTGGGCGTCTGCGCCGTCGACTTCCTCATCGAGGTGCCGCCCGGGGTGCAGGTCTTCGTCCGCACCGACGACGGCGAGGTCGTGGCCGAGGGCCTCGACGGCTGGGCTCGGTTCGTCACGTCCGGCGGAGGGGTGAGCGCGACGGGGCTGCGCAGCGACGAGATGCTCGTCGAGTCCCACGGCGGCGCGGTCGACCTGGACTTCGCGTCCGCCCCCAGCCGCGTCGACGTGACGAGCGACGGGGGCGCCGTGTCGCTGACGGTCCCCGACGCCGAGCCCTACGACGTCCGCACCGCAGGGTCGTCGGGCGAGCTCGACATCGGCATCGAGGACGTGGGCGACGCCGAGCGGGTGCTCCGCGTCCGCGGCGGGGACGTCACGATCCGTCCGACCTGAGGCCCTGCGGACGCCCCCCTGGGGTACCGTCCCGGCCCATGACCCTGCTCGATCCGTCGCTCGCCGAGGACGCCCGTTCGCTCCTCCCCGACGTCGTCGACCTCCGGCGCCGCATCCACCGCCGTCCCGAGATCGGCCTCGACCTCCCGGTGACCCAGTCGGCGATCCTCGAGGCGCTCGACGGCTTGCCGCTCGAGGTCACGACCGGCACCGCCCTCTCGTCGGTCACCGCCACCCTCGTCGGGGCACGGCCGGGCCGACGGGTCCTGCTCCGCGGCGACATGGACGCCCTCGTGATGCCCGAGGACACCGGCGTCGACTTCGCCAGCGAGAACCCCGGCGCCATGCACGCCTGCGGCCACGACGCCCACGTCGCGATGCTCGTCGGGGCGGCCCGGATGCTCTGCGCCCGGCGCGACGAGCTCGAGGGGTCGGTGCGCTTCATGTTCCAGCCGGGCGAGGAGGGTTCCGGGGGCGCGGTCCACATGATCGACGAGGGGGTGCTCGACGGGGTCGACGCCGCCTTCGCCATCCACGTCACCCCCAACCTGCCCTCGGGGTGGGTCGCCACCCGCCCCGGTCCGCTCATGGCGTCGGCCGACGAGGTGTTCGTCACCGTCCGAGGGCACGGCGGCCACGCGTCGACGCCCCACTTCACGGCCGACCCCGTCCCGGTCGCCTGCGAGATCGTCGGCGCGGTGCAGACCGCGATCACCCGGCGGGTCGACGTCTTCAACCCCGCCGTCGTCACCATCGCCCAGATCCAGGCCGGCACGACCACCAACGTCATCCCCGAGACGGCATCGCTGTCGGGCACCATCCGCACCACCTCGGAGCGCACGCGCTCGCGCGTCCACGAGGACCTGGAGCGCCTCGCCACCGGCATCGCCGCTGCGCACGGGATGGAGGCCGACGTCCGCATCGAGCGCGGCTACCCGGTGACGGTGAACGACGCCGACGCCGCGCAGCTGGTGCTCGACGTGGCCCCGACCGTGGTGGCCGAGGGCGCGCGGGTCGTCGAGGCGCCGGCCCCGACGATGGGCGCCGAGGACTGGAGCTACGTGCTCCAGCAGGTGCCGGGGGCCATGGCCTTCCTCGGCGTGTGCCCGCCCGACATCGCCGATCCGCGCGAGGCGCCGGCCTGCCACTCGAACCGCATGCGGCTGGACGAGCCGGCCATGGCGACCGGCACGGCGCTGCACGCAGCGATGGCGCTGCGGATGCTCGAAGGGTGACGCCCCGCACCGGACGCCTGCTCGGCGCGGCGATGGTCCTGCTCGCGGCGGTCGGCGGCGTCGCCCTCTTCGTCACCCGCGACGACGGGGGTGACCCGGCTCCGCCGCCGCCGGACGACGCCGCACCGGTGGTGACGACCACGACGGCACCTCCGGTGGTCGGCGCGATCGACCTGGGCAGCGGCGTCACGCTCGACCCGATCGGCGAGGTCCCCGGTGCCACCGCGCTCTCGATCGTCGACGGCGAGGTGCGGGCGACCGACGCGTCGTCGGGTGCCCGCTACGTGGTCGCGACGGGTGGCGGCGCCGCCGAGGTGGAGGGGCCGCTCACGTTCGGTTCGCAGAGCCGACTCGACCGCTCCGAACCGACCCCCGACGGTGCCGACCGGTGGGTGGCCGAGGCGACCCAGCTCCACCGCATCGACGACGAGGGCGAGATCCTCGACTCGGTCACCCTCGAGGTCCCCGGGGCGGTCAGCGCGATCGACGACCAGGCGGTGTGGCTCACCGTCAGCGGGGTGCCGGCCGCACACACCGGCGGGGGCCCCGGGGCCCAGAGCGTGCTCCAGCGGGTCGATCGCGAGACCCTCGAGGTGGTCGCCCGCCCGCTCGAGGACCCGACCAACTTCCGGTTCGCGCTCGGCGACGGGGTGGTGTGGGTCACGGTCGGCCGCACGCTGTACCGGCTCGATCCGATCACCCTCGAACCGACCGGAGAGGTCGAGCTGGACGAGGCTGCGAGCGCTCTGCTCGTCGGAGCCGACGGCGAGGTGCTCGTCGTGGTCGGCGGCGAGGAACCGGCGCTCGTGCGCGTGGGGCCCGGCGACCTGGCGGAGATCGGCCGGGTGGCGCTCGGACCGGGGTCGGTCGGAGATGCGGTGGTCGTGGGCGATCGGCTGGGACGGGACGGCGAGGTCTGGATCACCCGGCCGTCCGACGACGCGGTGCTGCGGGTCGAACCTGCGAGCGGCGCGGTCGAGGAGGTGGCGGTCGTGGCGCCGTTGCGGGTCGACGTGGACGAGCGCGGGGACGTCTGGCTGCTCAGCGGAGCGGCCGGGGGCACGCTGCTGCGTGCCGCGTCGCCGACCGGCTGATCAGCGGCCCGAACCTCGGACCGAGCCGACGAGGGGCTCGCCGTCGATCGACTGGGCCGCGCAGGTGACCTCGCGGTCGTCGTCGTCCACCCACGTCTCCTCGGTGGGCGCCAGCCAGACGAGTCCGAGCTCGGAGCCGCTCAGGGGGACGCCGACGTACTCCTCGAAGGTCGGCTGGCAGAGCGTCTGCGCGTCGGCGTCCCGCGCCGCGGCGCCGGGGAACGGCTCCCCCGCGTCGTCCCGGAAGCGCGTGACCGCGATGACCTCGGCCAGGTGCGGTTCGTCGCAGTCGACGATCTCGACGCGGGTGAGGACCAGCTCGTCGTCCTCCTCGCCGTCCTCGGGGGAGGCACCGAAGCAGTCGCCGACCGCGAGGTCGAAGACCGACACCGCGGTGGTGGTCGAGGTCGCCTCCGTCGTGGAGGTGGTGGAGGAGCTCGTCTCGTCGGGGACGGTCGTGGCCGTCGTGGGGGAGGTCGTCGGCTCGCCGTCGCGCTGGGCCGTCGCCGCCAGCCAGGTGCCGACGCCACCGAACGCGACGACCAGCAGGGCCACGCCGATCCACCCCCAGGGCACCCGTCGCGTCGGCTCGTCCAGCTCGTGCTCGCGCCGGCGTGCCCGACGTGGCGGCTCCCGGTCGAGCTCGAGCGGCTCGACCCGCCGGATCGTGAAGGGCTGTTGGACCTTGGGATCGGTGGGCGGCGGCACGGGCACGCCGGGCGGTCGTCGTCCGCCGTCGTCGCCGGACGGACCGGGCCGGGACGCGCGCCGGGGGCCCGGTTCGGCCTCGGGCGGGTACCACCGACCGTCGGACGCCCGCCACCAGCCGGGCCCCTGCGAGCTGTCGCTCATCCCGCCTGGTGCGCGGTGCGGCGCGCCTCCCGCGAGTCGCGGATGGCGGCGAGGAGCTTGATGCGTGCGCCGCTGCGCAGCAGCGAGCTCTCGTAGATGCGACCGGCGAGGCGCACCATGCCCCAGATGGCCAGCAGCATGAGCACGATCGAGAGGGCGACCTCCCACGGCGCGGCCTCGCCCTGGGTGATGCGAGCCGGCATCGCCATCGGCGCGACCGGGGGCAGCTGGGAGAGGATCCGCGAGGCTGTGGACTCCGGGTTCGGGGCGATGACCCCGAGCGTCACGAAGTACGCGGCGAGGACGACGTAGACGAGGGGGCTCGACGCGCTCTGCGCGTCCTCCTGGCGGCTCACGAGCGACCCGGCGGTGGCGTAGCCCACGGCGTAGAAGCTGAAGCCGAGGACGAACCAGAGCACGAGCCAGCCGAGCGAGGGCAGCACCGCGGAGGGCACGTCGGCGACGTCGACGAGCAGCGCGGCGGTCACGCCCGCGGCGCCGACGAGGAGCAGCTGCCCGATGCCGAGCAGACCGATGCCGAGCACCTTGCCGGCCAGCAGGGCCCGGGCCGGCATCGCAGCGACGATCAGCTCGACGACGCGGGACGACTTCTCCTCCAGCACGCCGGTGAGCACCCACGCCCCGTAGCTGTTGATGGCGATGAACAGGACGACGACGCCGATGAACGCCATCGCGCCGGAGGTGTCGTCGTCGCCGCCGTCCTCGCTGGTGCGCACCTCGACCGGCGTGATGTCGACCGCGGCGGCGGCCTGCTCGGGGTCGAGGCCCGCAGCGGCGAGCTGCTCCATCAGCCGCGTCTGGCTCACGGCCAGTCCGACCGACGCCACCAGACCGTCGGGGGGTTCCTCGTCGGCCACGAGCTCCTCGCCACCGACGAGGACCGCGTCGAGCTCGTCGTCCGCCGTCGCCGCCTCGGCGTCGGCGTCGTCGGGCAGGTGGACGACCGTGACCTCGGCGTCCTGCGCGGCCACGGCGAGCTGGAGCGTCTCCTCGAAGCCCTCCGGCACCGGTCCGACGACGCCGAGCTCCCACTCGGTCGGAGAGTCGGAGAAGAACACGGCCGGGACGACGACCATGGCCACGACGCCGGCGACCGTGAGCGCGGTCGAGATGAGGAAGCTCTTCGAGCCGCCGCGGGTGGTGACCTCGCGCCGGGCGACGAGGCGGATGTGCTGCCAGGTGCGCAGGTCCCTCACGCCGTGACCTCGCTGCGGGACACGGCCCCGCCGACGGCCTCGACGAACAGCTCCGAGAGGGAGGGCGGCTCCCAGCGGAAGCCTCGCACGTCACCCGCCTCGCGGGCCGATGCGAGCAGCACGTCGACGTCGAGCGACGACGGTACGAGCGCGCCGACCGCGCCGTTGCGGCGCACGAGGTCGAGGACCTCGGGCGAGGGCGGGGTCCAGTCGACCGCGCCCTCGAAGGTCACCTCGACCCGCCGCTGCTCGCTGGCCGCGCGGATGGCCTCGATCGTCCCGGACCGCACGGCGCGGCCGCGGTGGATGATGACGACGTCGTCGCACAGCGCCTCGACGAGGTCGAGCTGGTGGCTGGAGAAGATGATCGTGCGGCCCTCGGCGGCCTGCTCGCGCAGCACCTCCTCCATGGATGCCACGCCGAGCGGGTCGAGGCCCGAGAAGGGCTCGTCGAGCACGAGCAGCTCGGGGTCGTGGACGAGCGCCGCCGCGAGCTGCACCCTCTGCTGGTTGCCGTGCGACAGCGCCTCGACCGGGTCGTCGGCCCGCTCGCCGAGCCCGAGCTCGTCCAGCCACCGCCGCGCCGCGCCGTCGGCGTCGGCGCGGTCCATCCCGTGGATCTGCCCGAAGTACGACAGCTGCGCGGCGCACGGCATCTTCGGGTACAGCCCCCGCTGCTCGGGCATGTACCCGAACCGGCGCCGCACCGACGCGTCGACGGGGGCGTCACGCCACAGCACCTCGCCCGCATCCGGCTCCACCAGGCCGAAGATCGAGCGCATGGCGGTCGTCTTGCCGGCACCGTTCGGGCCGAGGAACCCGAGGAGGCGGCCCTCCTGCGCCTCGAAGGAGAGGCCGTCCAGGGCGACGACGTCGCCGTAGTGGCGGCGCAGGCCGCGGAGGGAGAGCACGGGCTCGACCTTAGAGGCGGCCGTGGGGGCTCCGTCGCGCGCCGATACCCTCCGAGCCGATGGGCCCGCGCACGATCGTCGAGAAGATCTGGGATGCGCACCGGGCATCGGGCGAGGGCACGGCGATCGTCGCCGACCGCGTGATGATCCACGAGCGCCAACTCGGCACGCTTGGTCGCATGGCCGCCTCCGGTGTGCCGGTCCCCGGCGCGGCCCAGGTCGTGGCCTGCGCCGACCAGCAGATGCCCACCGGGGGGTCCGGCCCGGACGGCGACGCGGGTGTGGGCCTCGACCTCGACACCGGGGAGATCCCCGCCGCCGACGCCCAGGTCCTCGCCGCCCTCGACCGCCTGGAGGCGTCGAGCGAGCTGATCGACGTGCCCGTGTTCGGGCCGGGCGACCACCGCGGCGGTGTCATGAACGTCGTCGCGCCCGAGCAGGGGATGACGCTGCCCGGGGCGCTCGTCGTGGGGGCCGATCGCCACATGTCCACCCACGGCGCCTTCGGGGCCATCGGCCTCGCCCTCGACGACGCCGAGCTGACGGCCTACCTCGCCGACGGCACCATCGACCGTCCGCGCCCCCGGGTGGTGCGCGTCACCGTCGCCGGACAGCTGGGATCGCTCGCCGGCGCCAAGGACCTCGCTCTCTGGGTGCTCGCTCGCCTGGGGCCCACCACCGCCGCGGGTGCGGTGGTCGAGATCGGCGGCCCGACCGTGCGGCGGCTCGACGTCGACGCCCGCATGACCTTGTGCAACCTGCTCGTCGAGTCGGGGGCCCTGACCGCCGTCGTCGAACCGGACGACACCACCTTCGCCTACCTCGAGGGCCGGCCCTTCGCCCCGTCGGGCTCCGAGTGGCACCGCGCGGTGGCCGGCTGGCGCCAGCTGCGCACCGACCCCGGCGCCGAGCTCGACGCCGAGCTGGGGCTCGTCGCCCCGGACGTCGAGCCGCACGCGTCGTGGGGCACGGCGGCGTGGCAGGCCACCACGCTCGCCGGTCGTGTCCCCGCCCCGGATCCTGACGACCCCGTCCGCCGGGCGGCCGACGAGCGCGCGCTCGTCGACCAGCAGCTCGAGCCCGGCTCGCCCCTCGCCGACATCTCCGTCGACCACGTCTTCGTCGGCTCCTGCGCCAACGGGCGGCTCGACGACATCCGCGCCGTCGCCGAGCTCCTCCGTGGTCGCCGGGTCGCGGTGCCCACGTGGGTGGTGCCCGGGTCGCGCACGGTCGCCCGCCAGGCCGAGGCCGAGGGCCTGCACCGCGCCATCCGCGACGCCGGCGCCGAGTGGCGCTCCGCCGGGTGCTCGCTGTGCATCGGGGTCAACGGCGACGCCGTCGCCCGAGGCGCCCGGCTCGCCTCCACCGCCAACCGCCCCGAGCGCGGCCTCGTCGGCCCGGGAGCACGGGTCCACGTGCTCGGCCCGGCCGCTGCGGCCGCCTCGGCCCTGACCGGCCACCTCACCGACCCGCGGTCGCTGCGTTGAGCGTCCTCCGCCCGGCCGCCCTGCTCCGGGCGCGCCGGCTCCTCGTCGTCGGGCCGCGGTCCATGCCGCGTCGGCTCGCCCGGGTGGCGCTCGGCGGCGCCCTCATCGGGACCGGCGCGGCGCTCATGATCACCGCCGACCTCGGGGTCACGCCGTGGGACGTGCTCGTGACCGCCGCCAGCGGCCACACCGGCATGTCGGTCGGCGTCGCCGGCGCTGTCCTCAGCCTGGTGCTCTACGCCCTCTGCGCGCCGTTCGGCCGGCTCCCCGGATGGGGCAACCTCGTGCTCCTCGTCGTCATCAGCGCCGTCGTCGACACCGGGCTGCACCTCCTCTCCGAGCCGTCGCTGCTCGCCGGTCAGCTGGCGATGTTCGCCGTCGGCGTGCCCGTGCTGTGCCTGGGCGTCGGCCTCGTCGTCGCCGCCGACGTCGGCGTCGGACCGCTGGAGATGGTGATGCTCGTCGCCACCGATCGCGGGGCTCGGCTCACCCGGGCGCGGGTCGTCATCGAGGGCACGACCCTCGTCGTCGGCTGGCTGCTCGGCGGCGCGATCGGCGTCGGCACCGCTGTGTTCGCCGTGGTCGCCGGCCACCTCATCGCCCTCGCGCTGCGCCTCCAGGGCGCGATGCCCGAGGCGCCCGACGCCGTCGACCCCACGGCACCGAGCCCCGTCTGACCCGGCGGCGCTCGACGTCGCGTCAGTCCGCGAGCGCTCGTCGCACCCGGATGGGCCCGCGCCACTCGTCGTCGTGCCCGAGGCGCCGGCCGCGCTGGAGCACCTCGACGTCGCCGGAACCGGCCATGTGACGGAGCACGACGCGCACGTCGTCCATCGAGCGCCGCCAGCTGTCGCCGCCGACGACGCGCGCCACGTCCGACGGGCAGAACGTGCGCTCGCCGCGCCGTGACGCCAGCGCCTCGATCGTGGCGGCGATCCGCTCGTCCCGGGACGTCGCGGTCGGCTCGTCCCACCAGGGGTGGCCCCGCTCGCCGAGCGCCACATTGGCGGCGTGCACCCGGTCCCGGGCGTTGCGCTCCGCCCCCTCGTCGCCGGCACGACGGGCGGCGCCCACGGCACGCCGGGCGTCCATCAGCTCCCCGACCAGCTCGGTCCGCAGAGCCTCGGGGATCGACGGGTCGCTCGCCCGCCAGCGCCGGCCGTCGACGACGACCCACCGCCCGTCGGCGGTGGTCTCGACCGGGGTGTCGTCGGCAGCCACGCCCGTCCCCTACCCCCGCCACGTCCGACATCGCACGGGGCGCGCGGATCCGTCGTCGCTATCGTGCCGAGCGGTGACGGTGACGACGGTGTTGCTCGACCTCGACGGCGTGGTGCGTCGGTTCGACCCCACGCACCGCATCGGCGTCGAGCTGCGCCACGGCATCGAGCCCGGCTCGCTCGCCGCCGTCGCGTTCGCTCCCGACGAGGTGGAGCCCGTCGTGACCGGCCGGCGCACGCGGGCCGAGTGGGTCGAGCGGGTCGGTCGTGCGATCGGCAACCCCGGGGCCGCTCGTGAGTGGCTCGATGCCAGGGGCCAGGTCGACCACGGCCTGATGACGGTCGTCGACCGGCTGCGGGGCGCGGGCACGCCCGTGGCCGTTCTCACCAACGGCACCGACACCATCCCCGTCGAGCTGGTCGAGCTGGGCATCGCCGGGCGCTTCGACGTCGTGTTCAACAGCGCCGAGATCGGGTTGACCAAGCCCTCGCCCTCGGTCTTCGCTCACGTGTGCGACCAGCTCGGCGTGGAGCCCGCCGAGGTGTTCTTCACCGACGACACCGAGGGGCACGTGCTCGCCGCGTCCCGGCTCGGGATGGTCGCCCGCCTCTACGAGGGCCTCCGTCCGTTCGTGCGCCACCTGGCCGAGCTCGGCCTCGACCCGGGCCTCGGCCTCGACCGTCCCGCCGACCGGTAGGCGTCGTCCTCCGGCGGGGCTCTGGCAGACTCCGACGATGCCGCTCCCGCCGCACGGCCGCCCGGCCGACGAGGTCCTGGCCGAGCTCGATGCCCTGCAGGGGGGTGACGTCGACTGGAAGGGGGGTCGGGTCTTCAGCCTCGCCTACTTCGCCGGCGACGAGATCTACGGGGTGGCGCGCGCGGCCAACGACCGGCTCCTGTCGGCGAACGCCCTCAACACGGCGGCGTTCCCGAGCCTGAAGCAGATGGAGGCCGACGTCGTCGCCACCGTCGCCGGCTGGCTCGGTGCCCCCGAGGGCGTGGCGGGCTCGATGACCACCGGGGGGACCGAGAGCCTCGTCCTCACCGTCCTCGCCGCCCGCGAGCGCGGCCGCCAGATGGGGATCACCGAACCGAACATGGTCCTGCCCCTCTCTGCGCACGCCGCGTTCGAGAAGGGGGCCCACTACTTCGACGTCCGGTCGGTGCGCGTCCCCGTCGGCGACGACTTCCGCGCCGACCCCGACGCCATGGCGGCCGCCATGGACGAGAACACCGTGCTCGTCGCGGCGTCGGCGCCCCAGTACCCCCAGGGCGCGATCGACCCGGTCGAGGAGATCGCTGCCCTGGCCGCGGCTCGCGACGTGAACTGCCACGTCGACGCCTGCATGGGCGGCGTCGTCCTGCCGTATCTGCGACGCCTCGGGGAGCCGATCCCCCCGTTCGACTTCTCCGTCGACGGCGTCACGTCGATGTCGATCGACCTGCACAAGTACGGCTACACCGCGAAGGGTGCGTCGGTGCTGCTGCACCGGGACCGCCAGCGTCGCCGTCACCAGACGTTCGTCACCGACAACTGGACGGGCGGGCTCTACGGCAGCACCGGGGTGCTCGGCACGAAGAGCGGGGGGCCGATCGCCGCGGCGTGGGCCGTCCTCCAGCACGTCGGCGACGACGGGTACCTCGAGCTCGCTCGGGTCGCCCGCGACGCCCAGGTGCGCCTCCGGCGGCGGCTCGACGCCATCGAGGGCGTGTCGGTCCTCGGCGACACCCCGGCGACGCTCGTCGCCTTCGGGGTGGACGGCGCCGATCCCTTCGCCGTGGCCGACCTGCTCGCCGCCGACGGGTGGTACGTCGACCGGCAGGGCCCGCCGCCGTCGCTGCACTGCACCGTGCACGCCGGCCACGCGGGCACCGTCGAGGCGTTCGCCGACGCGGTGGAGGCGGCCGTCGCGAGCGCGCGGGCCTCGGCGGCCTCCGGCGAGGCCGGGGCCTACGGCACGCTCGACTGAGCCACGGTCGAGCGAACCCGGAGCGCGCCGAGGCCCGTGTCCCCGGAGGGATCACGGGCCTCGTTGGTGCGCTCGCTGGCGGCGGGCGGCCCCCGGCGGTGCCGGGTCGATCGTGGTGCTCGGTCAGGCGGCGGTGGGGTGCTGCTCCACCAGGTCGGCGAGCTCCCAGTGGAGCCGGTCGATCTCGCTCTGGTGCCGGGCGGCGACCTCGGTCCACCCCTGGGTGAGCGCCTCTTCGCGGCGGGCCTCCTCCTCGATGATCTGCATCTCGAGGCCGGTGGCGGCGAACTCAGGGCAGCTGTAGGTGGTCATGTCCTCGGTTGTACCCGAGGGATGTGACGGTAACCCCAGGAGCGGGTTGCGGTCGTGTGACGGTCTCGCGCCGACGGTGTGACACCGACCGCCAGGTGCCCCCGGGGGTTTGGTGCAGGGGCGCCGGGGGGAGCAGCGGGCGCATGATCGGATTCCTGCTGTACCTCATCATCATCGGCCTCATCGCCGGGGCCATCGCTCGCCTCCTCGTCCCCGGGCGCGACCCGATGGGCGTCCTCGAGACGATGGCGCTCGGGATCGTTGGTTCGTTCGTCGGTGGCTTCCTCGGAGCCCTCCTCTTCGGAGCCGACGGCGACGAGGGCTACTTCCAGGCGTCGGGGATCATCGGATCCATCATCGGCGCCATCATCGTGCTCCTCATCTACCGGGCGGTCCGCCGTCGGGCGTAGACCCTCGGCACGGTCCGAGCCGATGCCGGCGCCTCCGGCGCCGGCATCGTCGCGTCCGGGGGGCGAATCGTAGGCCGCCCGGGGCTCGAACCCGGCACCTTGGGATTAAAAGTCCCCTGCTCTACCCGATGAGCTAGCGGCCCGGCGCCAGGCTAGATGCCGCCTGCGCCGTCGGCGGCGGTGCGCGGGTCGTCGAGCAAGGAGACGCGGCAGGTCGTCGCTCTGGTAGGTGATGGCGCCGATGGACGAAGGGACGTGCGAGGAGGCATCGCTGGCGGACGACGCATTCGGCCGGTGGTACGCAGAGTCGTTCGCCGAGGTCGTGGGTGCGGTGGAGCTCACCCTCGGTGACCCCCACCTGGCGGCGGACGCGACCGCCGAGGCCTACGCCCGCGCCCTGGAGCGGTGGAGCCGAGTCGTTGACATGGCGAACCGGGACGGTTGGGTCTACCGGGTGGCCGTGAACGACGCCCGCAACACGATCCGTCGTCGTCTGTTGGAGCGCGCCTGGCGGGACCGCCAGCCACCGCGCGCCCACGTGCCCGAGCTGGAGCCGCCCGACGTGGAGCTACGGACGGCGATCGCCCAGCTCAGCCGGCGTCAGCGGGAGGCCATCGGCCTCCGCTACGTCGCAGGGATGCTGGAGCGCGAGGTCGCGGAGGCCATGGGCATCACGCTGGGGGCTGCGTCGGCCACGCTCGCCGCCGCGCGTCGCCGTCTGCACGAGACCTTGGGAGGTGGGAGCTGGTGACCGACCTGGAGCACCGACTTCGACGCATGGGGACCCGGGCGCCACGGCCGGCGCTCTCGGACCTCCGGGACCGCGTGGGGGAGCGGCGCCGCCGTCGACGCGCCGTCGTCGTGTCGTCGCTCGGCCTGGTGGGGGCGGTGGTGCTGGGCGGCGCCCTGGTCCTCGATCGGGGCCCCGACGCCCGACCGGTCGCCACCGACACGTCCGTCGGACCCCGTGACGAGAACGCGGGCGCCACGTCCGTCGTCCGCCCGTTGCTCGACGTCGCGGGTTGCGTGCCGTCGACGGCGTCGGAGATGAGCTACCAGAGGGGGCTGAGCTTCACGTTCGAATCGATCGACGGCGCGGTCGTCCACGCCGCGGCGTTCGGGGAACCGACGTCGGGCATCGCCGTCGTGCTGCACCTGTCCGACGATCAGGTCGAGCTCGGCCGGCCACCGAGCAGCTTCACCGACTCGATCGGGGGCCGTTCCTGGCACGTCGTCGGCAACGCGCGCAACGGCAGTGGCGAGGCGTGGCTGGATCGTGCGGAGGGCGGGTGGCTCTACGTGCGGGCGCATGGCGTCACGGACCAGAAGCTCCGCGAGCTCCTGGCATCGATCGATGTGCCGCGCGCTGGCGCTGCGACGCCGACGGCGCTGAGGCAGGAGGGTGGCGAGGGCTGGCGGCCGACCGGCGTGGACACCGCGCCGATGTCGATCGACGTGCGGCGGTCGACGTGCATCGTGGACGGCCACGAGGTCGGGGTCTCGGTGCGCCGAGGCTCGACGGCCGCGCTGTACCTCGACGTGCTCGATCGGCCCGAACCCAGCCTGCACCGTGTCCAGGACGACGGCAGCGTCCTCCTCCTCGACGGTCCGTCGGCGATCGTCGACGAGCGGTGGCTGAGCGATGTCGTCGACGCGGAGCCCGACACCTGGTCCGAGCTGATGCGGGACTGACGCCGCTGGTCACGCCCGGGACCGGCGAGCGACGCACGCGCGCCACACTGGGATCCCATGCGCCGACACGTCGCACATCGACGCACGGTGGGGGTCCTGGTCGGATGCCTCCTCGTCGCCGCCGGCTGCGGGGACCCGGGGGAGGAGGAGCGGTCGTCCCCGTCGTCGACGACCTCCAGCACGTCAGCGCCGACGACCAGCGCCCCCGCCACGTCCACCACGACGACCCCCACCACCACGACCACGATCGAGCCGGAGTGGGTCGTCGGCGCGGAGCCGCTGCCGCTGCGCCCCGATGGCCTCGGGGAGATCCTCCCGACGCCCGAGCCGCTCGTCGAGCGGAGCCTGCCGACCCCCGACGTGCTGCCTCCGCCGCCCGACGACGCGTACCGCTCCTCGATCGAGCCCCTCGACGAGGCGACCGTCGAGCGGATGGGCCGCACCTGGCAGCCCGAGTGCCCGGTGCCGCTCGAGGACCTCCGCCACCTCACGGTGACGTTCTGGGGCTTCGACGGCGAGCACCACACGGGTGAGCTCGTCGTCCACGCCGACGCCGCCGAGGACCTCGCCTGGGTCTTCGGTCAGCTCCACGCCGAGCGCTTCCCGCTCGAGGAGGTGCGCATCGTCACCGACGCGGACCTCGACGCCCCGCCGACCGGCGACGGCAACACGACCGCCGCGTTCGTCTGCCGGCCCGTCCGGGGTGGTCGGTCACCTCCGCCCACGCGTACGGCCTGGCGGTCGACGTGAACCCCTTCCAGAACCCGTACGTGCGTGGCGACGTCGTCCTTCCCGAGCGGGCCAGCGCGTACCTCGACCGCGACTGGCACCGCCCGGGGATGATCCAGCCCGGTGACGTCGTCACCCGGTCGTTCGCCGCGATCGGGTGGACCTGGGCCGGCGAGTGGTCGTCACCGGACCTCATGCACTTCACGGCGACCGGGCGCTGAGCCCGACCGCCGGCTCAGCGCGGCTCGACGAGCTGCACGTCGATGTCCAGGTGCACCACGTCGCCCAGCGCGGCGTCGAGGATGCCGAACCGCACGCCGAGGTCCTTGCGGCTCACCTGGCCGCGTGCCGCGAACCCGGCGTGGCGGCTGCCGTCGATCGGGTAGGTCTCGATGCCGCCGAGCTCGACGTCGGCGACGCCGGCCGCGTGACGTCGCCGATCGTGAGGTCCCCCTCGACCTGCCAGTCGGCGGCGTCGCCGGCGATGCGGGTGGACGCGAAGGCGATGGTCGGCCGCCGGGCGACGTCGAGCAGCTCGGCCGACCGCACGTGGTCGTCGCGATCGGTGTTCGCCGTGTCGATCGAGGCCAGGTGCACGACGGCCCGCAGCGACGACTCCGCGGCGGTCGCACCGACGACGAGGTCGACGTCGAACCGCGTGAAGCGGCCCCGCACCTTGGAGATGCCGAGGTGCCGGATGGTGAAACCGACCTCCGAGTGCGTCGGGTCGAGGGTCCAGTGGCCGGGCGCCAGGGGGAGACCGGTGGTTGTGGTGTCGGTGTTGGTCATGGCGGCCACCGTGCGCCCCCTCGACGACGGCGGGGAGGCCGGGTCGGTCCTGGCCCCGACAGGGCCACGATGCGACGCGGCGAGCAGCGGCATGATGGCGGGGTGATCGACGGGGACCTGGGAGCGTTCATCCGCAGCCGGCGCGAGGCGGTGGCCCCCGAGGAGGTGGGTCTGCCGCGCGGCACCCGGCGGCGCACCCCCGGGCTGCGGCGCGCGGAGCTGGCCACGCTCGCCGGCATCAGCGTCGACTACCTCGTCCGCCTCGAGCAGGGACGCGACACGAACCCGTCGGCGCAGGTCCTGGCCGCACTGGCCGACGCCCTGCGCCTCGACGAGGAGGATCGGGACCACCTGCGTGTCCTCAGCATGTGCTCGCACCGGGACCTGTGCCCCTCGGTCCCGCCACCCGCCACCGAGGTGCGACCGGCCGTGCGTGGGATCCTCGAGCGCCTCGAGCCGACGCCGGCGCTCGTGCTCAACGTGGTGTCTGACGTCTTGGCCTGGACCAGCGGCTACGAACGGATCGTCGGCCCTCTCGGGATCCTCGACGCCGAGCTGCCCAACCTCGTCCGGTTCACGTTCACCGACCGGCGCGCCCGCGATGCGTACCCGCACTGGGAGCGGGTCGCCGACGAGCAGGTCGCCAACCTGCGGGCCGCCGGTCCACCGGAGGAGCACGCGTCGCGCTTCGTCGACGAGATGCGGGAGATTCCCGAGTTCGCCGCCCGGTGGCAGGCCCGCCCTGTCGCCCGCAAGCAGAGCGGCACCAAGGTCATCGTGCACCCCGAGGTCGGCGAGCTGCGACTCGCCTTCGAGACGATGCAGCTGCCCGACGCCGACGACCAGCGCCTGGTCGTCTACCTCCCCGGCGACGAGGCGACGGCGGCCGCCCTCGACCGCCTCGACGGCCGACGACCGGGCCGCCTCCGCGTGGTGCCCGACGCCGCCGCCCGGTAGCGGCGACGTCGAGCATCACGGGCGGTCGTTCAACGGCGCTCCTTCGCGAGCTCCTCGGCCCGCTCCCGCACCTTCTCGGCCATGGCGTGGGTGCGCTCCACGGCGTCGGCACCGGCGCTCTTCGCCTTGACCGACGCGGTCTCGAGCCGCGGCCCGAGGGCCTTCTCGGCCTCCTCGATGCGCTGGCGCGCCCGGCGCGTGATCTCGTCGGCGTCCTTCTTCAGTCGTTCGGTGCGGCGCCCCCGGGCCTTCTCGGCCTTGCGCTTGGCCCGCCGGCTCTTCGGCTTGCGGGCGGCCTTCATCGTCGCCGCCGCGGCGGCCTTGTCGTGGCGCTTGCGACGGCGGCGCTCCTTGCCCGCGGCCTCGGCCTCCTGGATGGCGTCGAGCTCGGCCTTCTTGGCGCGCTTCAGCGCCTCGGAGAGGCGGCCGTCGGCGGCCTCCCGGGCCTGGTGCTCACGCTCGAGGTCGGCCTCGGCGTCCGCCAGCGCCTTCTCGGCGCGGCGGATCCGCTCCTTCTTCGACCGCCACGAGACGAGTCCCAGCGTCGAGATCGACAGCGTCTTGCGGATGAGGCCCATTGCACACTCCTTGATGGCGAACGGCCCGGCCCTTACCCCGATGGTACGGACGGGCAACCCGAGCGACCAGACTGCAGCGCATGACGGGGCGCAAGCAGGGGTGGTGGCTAGCGGGCGCCGCAGAGGAGGTTGTCGACTACTACGAGACGGCCTGCTCCTGATCGGATCCTGCGACGGCCTGCGCCGGCGGCGGCTGCTGGTCCCAGGCGAGCAGCTCGCCGCAGTGGCAGCGCAGGTGCAGGCGACCGCCGAGGCCGACCACGCGGCGGGGGCCGAGCAGCACCCGACGGGCGCAGGTGGGGCAGTGCGGAGCGAACATGGGACGATCATCCGCTCTTCGGCCGGGCACGTCCCGGTCCGATCGGGCAGGATTGGCCTGTGAGCGACCAGTCCACTCCTCGGTCCACCGGGTCGGTCGACCCCGACCGGCTCGCCGCGCTCCTCGGCGCGTGGTCCGCCGGCGCCCACGGGACGCTCGCCCAGCAGCTGGGGGTTGCCCTGCGCGACGCCATCCGGTCGGGCCTGGTCGTCGACGGCACCCGCCTCCCGTCGGAGCGGGCGCTCGCGTCGGCGCTCGCCGTCAGCCGGGCCACGGTCACGACCGCCCTCGACGAGCTCCGGGCCGACGGGCTCCTCGTCTCGCGCCAGGGCAGCGGCACCGTCGTGCGCAGCCGACCAGCGGGCGCCATCGTCGGCACCCGGATCGCCGAGCACTTCGGGCCGACGGGAGCCATCGACCTCGCGGCCGGCAACCCGCCCGACGCCGGCCACCTCCCGCCGATCCAGGTCGACGTCGCCGCCCTGCTCGCGGCCGGTGAGGGCCCGGGCGTCCAGCCGCTCGGCCTCCCCGCCCTGCGCGCCGCGCTCGCCGCCCACCACTCCGAGCACGGCCGCCTCACCGACGCCGACCAGATCCACGTGACGAGCGGGGCCCACCACGCCATCTCGCTGCTCGTCACCGCGCTGGCCGGCGCCGGCGATCCGGTGGCCGTGGAGGACACCGCCTACCCGGGGATCTTCGACGTCGTCGACGCCCTCGGCGCGGTCGCGGTGCCGATCCGCACCGACCACCACGGGATCGTCCCGGATGCGCTGGACCACCTGCTGCGCGAGGAGCGACCGCGGGTCCTCTACGTCCAGTCCGGGCCGCACAACCCGACCGGCCGGCTGCCCTCGCCGATCCGCCTGCGGGAGCTGGCCGAGGTGCTCGACCGGCACGACGCCACCGTGATCGAGGACGGCGCCCTCGCCGAGCTGACCTTCGCCGGCCGCCAGCGGCCCGAGCTCGCCGACCTGTGCCGACGAGCCGTCGTCGTGAGCGTCGGGTCGTTCTCGAAGGTCGCCTGGGGTGGCCTGCGGGTGGGGTGGCTGCGCGGTCCGGCACCCCTCGTCGAGCGCACGATGTACCTGCGGCTCAACCACGACCTGGGCACGTCGATCCCCTCGCAGCTGCTGGCCCTCCAGCTGCTGCCCCACATGGAGGAGCTGGCGGCGCGTCGCCGCGCCGAGCTCGCCGAGCGCGTCGACCGGTCGCTCGAGCTGCTGGCGGAGCTGCTGCCCGAGTGGTCGATCCGAGCGCCCGAGGGCGGGTCGGTGCTGTGGGCGACCCTGCCGGTCGACGACGCCGCGTCCTACGTGCGGCTCGCCGGGCGCCACGGTGTGCACGTCGCCCCCGGATCGATCGCAGTCCCCGGGCGGGCACCCGATCCGCACGTGCGGATCTGCGTCGACCGCCCGTGGCCCCACGTCGAGGAGGGCATCCGCCGCCTCCGGTTCGCCTGGCGCGACCTCACCGCGGGGCCCGGCGTCGTCCTCGGCTGAGCGACGTGCGGTAGAACGGCCGCATGCGGATCCCACGTTCCCTGCTCCAGCTCCTCGTCGCGTGCGCCCTCGTCCTCGGCCTGGCGGCCTGCGGTGACGACGACGGCGGGGACGGCGACGGCGCCAGCGCGACGACGGCGCCCGACACCTCCACCACCAACGTCGACGAGGGCACGACGTCGTCGACCGACGCGGACGACGACGACCACGACGACGGCGATGCCGCCGAGCCCGTGCCGCTGTCGGTGTACTTCCTCGACGGCGAGGAGAAGATCCGCGTCGGACACGTGCGGATGGTCACCGAGGTCGGCGTGGGCGCGGCGGTGATGGAGTCGCTCCTCGAGGGTCCGACCGCCGAGGACGAGGCGCTCGGCCTGAGCTCGGCGATCCCCGACGGCACGACGCTGCGCTCGATCGACGTGGGCGGCGGCGTCGCCACGGTCGACCTGTCGGAGGAGTACACCACCGGCGGCGGGTCCCTTTCGATGCAGGCGCGGCTGGCCCAGGTCGTCTACACGCTCACCCAGTTCCCCACCGTCGACGAGGTGGAGATCCTGGTCGAGGGGAGCCCGCTCGAGGTCCTCGGGGGCGAGGGTGTCCTCGTGGACGGTCCGTTGACCCGGGCCGACTTCCAGTTCGACTCCACCTACGAGTGGCTCGAGCCCATGATCCTCGTCGAGGCGCCACGACCCGGTGAGGTCGTGCCGGGTGACGTGGTGCTCGTCGGTGGGTCGTCGAACACGTTCGAGGCCGCGGTCTACATCGAGATCCTCGACGCCGACGGCGAGGTCGTCGTGCCCGAGACGTACACGATGGCGACGGCCGGCACCGGCACGACCGGTACCTTCGAGCAGCCGATCGAGCTGCCCGCCGACGCGCCCGACCAGCTGGTCGTCCGGGCCTACGACGTCTCCGCCGAGGACGGCGGTGGGCGCCTCGGCGTCACCGAGGTGCCGTTCCGGCGCAGCTGACCGTCAGATCCGGATCTCGTAGTAGAGGTTGGCGGGGTCGTCGACGTCGTGGACCGTGAACCGGCTGAACCCCGCCGCGGTCGCCATCTCGCGCATGAGGTCGGTCGACAGGCCCATCGTGCCGAGCCCGGCGCCGCCCGGTTCGGACAGGGCCGACGACATGCACGACGTCAGCGAGAAGCCGTACATCATGGCGAGCACGGGGTTGCGCCGGTCCGTCGTCCAGTCGCCGGACGCCCGGATCTCCTTCACGAGCCAGGTGCCGTCGGGGGCGAGCGCCCGCCGTATGGCGGCGATCGCCTGCTCGGGGTGCGTCATGTCGTGGAGGCAGTCGAACGTGAGGATCAGGTCGAAGCGACCGTCGGTCGGGAGGTCCTCGGCGCGCTGGTGGTGGAGCGTGACGTTGTCGAGCGCGAGTGCCTCGACACGGGCCTCGGCCCGATCGAGGGCGTGGCGGGACAGCTCGAAGCCGTGCACCCGTGACCGTGGGTAGCTCTCGGCGATGGCGGTGAGCGCCACCCCCGCCCCGCACCCCACGTCGGCCACCTGGGCCCCGGCCTCGAGCTTGTCGACGACGCCGTCGAGCGCCGGGAGGATCTTCGGCACGAGCGCCAGCCGGGCCCACGGGCCGAGCATCCGCTCGGTGCGGTGCGCGCCCGAGGGGCCGAGCCGGTCGTAGGGGAGGCCCTGCCCGGTGCGGAACGCGTCGGCGAGGTCGTCGACGACCGCCGGTTCCATCGGGGCGCCGAACGCGCCGGCGGCGAACGCCAGGCTGTCGTGCTCGTCGGCCAGGACGGCGGCGCCCTCCGGCGACAGCGCGAAGGTGGTGCCGTCGGCGGAGTCGAGCAGCTCGGCGGCGGCGTTCCCGCGGAGCCACTCGAGCACCCACCGCTCGTCGTATCCGGTCGTCGCGGCCAGCTCGGCGGCGGTCACCGGGCCGGCGTCGCGCAGCGTCCGGTAGAGCCCGAGGCGGTCCCCGAGGTGGACGAGCAGCGACACGAGCTCGCCCTGCTTGTAGCTCCAGACCCGGAACGAGAAGAGGGCGACGGCGTCCGGGTCGGGCGTCGTCATCGGGTCAGCGACGGTGGTCGTCGCCGTCGGTCGGGCGGTCTCGCTCCTCGTCGTCGTCGCCGAGGCCGGCGCGCAGCTCCTTGCCGGCCTGGCCGATGTTCTTCGCCAGCTTGGGCAGCATGGCGCCGCCGAAGAGGACGAGCACGATGATGAGGATGACGATCAGCTCGGTCGGGCCCATGGCGCGACGCTAGCGCCCGGTCAGGGCGCGTCGTCGATCGCGAGGAGGTGGACGACCGCGTGGCCCTCCTCGTCGGAGGCCCCCAGGTCCACCTCGGCACGGATCGTCCAGTCCCGGTTGCCGGCCGGGTCGTCGAGCGTCTGACGCACCCGCCACCTCGTGTCCCCGCTCTCGATCCGGAGCAGGTCGGCAGAGCGGGCGTCGGGCCCGATGCCGATGGCGTCGTGCGCATCCCAGTACGGCGCCATCGCCTCGGAGAGGGCGTCGGCGGTCCAGCTCCGCGGCGGCAGTCGCTCGGCGAGCTCGTCGTGGGCCCGGCGGGCGAGCAGCTCGACCCACCGGAACATCTCGTTGCGGACCATCACCGTGAAGGCCCGCTCGTTGCGGGTGAGACCGCCGGGCCCCTCGTCCAGGCGCCGGGTCGGGGGCACCTCGTGCTCCGGGTCCATCTCCTCGGGGTGGCGGAGCTCCTCCCACTCGTCGAGCAGGCTCGAGTCCACCTGGCGGACGAGCTCGCCCAGCCACTCGGTCAGGTCGTACACCTCGTCGGTCTTCGCCTCCTCGGGGACGTTCTGCACCAAGCCCTTGTAGGCGTCGCCGAGGTAGCGGAGGAGGAGGCCCTCGGAGCGCGCCAGGCCGTAGTGGCGGACGTAGTCGGCGAAGGTCATCGCCCGCTCGTAGAGGTCGCGCGCCACCGACTTCGGTCGGATGTTGTGGTCGGCGACCCACGGGTGCTGGGCGGCGTACTCGTTGAACAACCCGTAGGTGAGGTCCCGCAGGGGTTTCGGGTGCTCGAGCTTCTCGAGCTCCTCCATGCGCTGCTCGTACTCGACGCCCTCCCGCTTGAGGCGCTCGATCGTCTCGCCGCGGAGCTTGTCGAGCTGCGCGGCGAGCACCACGCCCGGGTTCTCGAGCACCGACTCCACCAGGGACAGCACGTCGAGGGGGTAGGTCTCGGCCTCGCGGTCGAGGTGGCCTATGGCGTGGAGGACGAACGGCGACAGCGGCTGGTTCAGGGCGAAGTCGGCCTGCAGGTCGATGGTCACCCGGACCAGGCGCCCCCGGTCGTCGGGCTCGTCGAGCTGCTCGACCACCCCGGCGCGACCGAGCGACCGGTACATCGAGATCGCCCGTCGGATGTGCGTGCGCTGCTGCGGCCGGGGGTCGTGGTTGTCGACGAGCAGGCGGCGCATGGCCCCGCACCCGTCGCCCGGGCGGTCGAGCACGTTGAGCAGCATCGAGTGGCTGACCGCGAAGCTCGACGTCAGGGCCTCCGGCGGCGCAGCGACCAGCTTGTCGAACGTGTCCTCGCTCCACGGGACGTAGCCCCGCTGCGGGGGCTTGCTCTTCACGAGCTTGCGCTTCTTCTTCGCGTCGTCGCCGGCCTTCGCGAGCGCCCGCTCGTTCTCGATCACGTGGTCGGGAGCCTGGGCCCACACGTGGCCGGCGGTGTCGTAGCCGGCGCGGCCCGCTCGCCCGGCGATCTGGTGGAACTCCCGGGCCGACAGCAGCCGCGTGGTGGTCCCGTCGTACTTGGCGAGCTGGGTGAGCAGGACGGTGCGGATCGGCACGTTGATGCCGACACCGAGCGTGTCGGTCCCGCAGATGACCTTGAGGTGGCCCTCCTGCGCCAGGCGCTCCACCAGGCGGCGGTACTTCGGCAGCATCCCCGCGTGGTGCACGCCGATGCCGTGGCGGACGTACCGGGAGAGCGACCGGCCGAACCCGGCGCCGAACCGGAAGCCGCCGATCGCGTCCGCGATGGCGTCCTTCTCCTCTCGCGAGCACATGTTGATCGACATGAGCGCCTGGGCCCGCTCGACGGCGGAGGCATGGGTGAAGTGCACGACGTAGACCGGCGCGAGGTCGCGCGCGAGGACGTCGTCGATCGTCTCGTGCATGGGCGTGCGCCGGTACTCGTAGGTGAGCGGCACGGGGCGCTCGACCCCGCGCACGGCGGCGGTCGGCCGGCCGGTGCGCTCGGTGAGCTCGCGCTCGAAGCGGCGGGTGTCGCCGAGCGTCGCCGACATCAGGACGAACTGGGCCTGGGGGAGCGTGAGGAGCGGAACCTGCCACGCCCAGCCCCGATCGGGGTCGGCGTAGTAGTGGAACTCGTCCATCACGACCTGTCCGACGTCGGCGGCTTCGCCCTCGCGCAGGGCGAGGTTGGCGAGGATCTCCGCCGTGCAGCAGATGACCGGGGCGTCGGCGTTGACCGCGGCGTCGCCGGTGAGCATGCCGACCTGATCCGACCCCAGCTCGTGGCACAGGTCGAAGAACTTCTCCGAGACGAGGGCCTTGATCGGCGCGGTGTAGAAGGTGCGTCGCCCCTCCGCGAGAGCGGCCACGTGCGCGGCGAGGGCGACGAGCGACTTGCCCGAGCCCGTGGGCGTCGCCAGCACGACGTTGGCCCCCGAGTAGATCTCGAGGATCGCCTCCTCCTGAGCCGGGTACAGCGGTCGCCCACCCGCCGACGCCCAGTCGGTGAACACGTCGAGCAGCGTGTCGAGGTCGGCGTCATCCGGGATCGGGAGGACGTCGGCGAGGCGAGGGCTCAGGTCGATCCCTCTCCATCGGCCGCCGCCGTGGACTGGCGGACCGCCCAGCCGTAGATGCCCTTGGCCATGAGCGACGACTCGGCCTGGCGCCGCTGCTCGTAGATCTCGGCGCGGGTCCGGTGGGCTCCGACGTCGTCGGGTGCGGCCTGGACGGCGAGCTCGACGAGCTGGCAGGCCAGGCGCAGGTCGCCGCCATCGGCCACCTCGCGCGCCCGCGCCGCGAGCGCCGTGCTGCCGCCGGCCAACGACGCCAGCTCGGCGGCGAACGCCGACTGCGGGGCGGGCTTGAGATGCGCGGGGTTCCCGTCGTACCAGCCGCCGTAGAGGCGCCAGACGTTGCGCACGACGAACTCCGGCTCGTCGTAGAGCGGGCGCAGGTACGGCTTGGCCAGCAGGTCCGGGTCGACCCGCACGGTGTGGAGGATGTGGTCGAGGGTCGCGCCCTCGTTCATCAGGGCGAGCGTGTCGGCGACCAGGTGCTCGAGCGCGGTCGCGACGTCCCCGAGCACGCCGGCGATGCGGTCGCGGCCGGCGATCGGCAGGCCGTGGGCGGGCAGCAGCAGCTCGGCGTCCATCGCCGCCATCTCCCGCAGGGCGTGGGCCCACTCCAGCGGGTAGCGCTGGACCTTCTGTGGGTTGCCGGCGTTGGGGAAGTTCCAGATGAGGAAGTCGCCGGTGCACAGCGCCTTGTGCTGCGGCACCCAGGCCCACAGGTGGTCGTCGGTCTCGCCCTTGGCGTGGCGCATCTGGAACGTGACGTCGCCCACCTGGGCGGTGAAGCGATCGGTGAAGGTGACGTCGGGCCGGGCGGCGTCGGCGGGCAGGAACCGCTGTTCGCCGCCGATGCCGATGCCGAGGCCCCGCACGCCCCCGAACTGCCGGGCGTTGATCGTGGTGTTGTAGCCGTTGGTCCGGTCGTAGCGGTCCATCCGCACCGGCACGTTGGCGTGACCGACCACGACGGGGTCGGGCCGGCCGGACTCGCGCGCGTCGGCGACGAACGCCCCCGATCCGCCCACGTGGTCGACGTGCCCGTGGGTGTAGACGAGCGAGTGGATCGGGTCGGACGTCCACCGGCGCAGCGACTCGACGACCCGGCCGCCGGCGGCAGCCCCGCTGGCGTCGAAGCAGACGAGCCCCTCGTCGGTGCGGAACGTGACGACGTGGGAGAACGACTCGACCATCGCCACGCCGTCGCCGACCTCCGACAGCTCCTGGGTCGTGCGGTTCACCGGTTCGTCGGCGACACCGGAGTCGATGATCCGGGCGGACAGTGCGAGCAGGTCGGCCATGGGCCCTCCGTCAGATCTGGTGGGGGACGGTGATCTCGTCGGGATCGACGAGGACGAGCCGCTCCCTGAGCGTGGTGGTTCCGCCGGCCAGGTGGACCTCACGGGCCTCCAGGTTGGCGATCCGCAGCCACTCGACGTCGTGGTGCCCCTCGAGTGCGTAGATCACCCCGCCGTGGGTGACGACGAGGACGTCGGCACCCGCGTACTCCTCCTCGATGCGCTCGAGCGCCCGGTGCAGGCGCTCGAGGACCGAGACGTCGCTCTCCCAGCCCGGCGGTCGCTTCCGGGCGTCGAGGTAGCCGGGCCAGCGCTCCTCGATCTCCTGCCGGGTGAGCCCGGACCACTCGCCGGCGTCGCGCTCGCGCAGGTCGGCGTCGATCACGACCGGGCCCACGCCGATCGCTTCGCTGATGATGAGCGCCGTGTCTCGGGCCCGCTCGAGGTCCGAGGCGACGATGACGTCGACCGATCCGACGGCCTTCGCGGCGTGCGCCGCCTGGAGCCGACCGAACGACGACAGCGGCGGATCGGCCTGTCCCTGCCAGCGCCCGTCCGCGTTCCACGTCGACTGGCCGTGACGGACGAGGAGGAGGCGGGTCATCCGGCGACGGTACCCAACCGCCCGCTCGGTGGGCGACACTGTGGGCATGTCGCCAGTGCTGCACGGCCCGGGGGTGGTCCTCCGCCCCCTCACCGACTCCGACGTCGACGAGCTGCTGCGCATCCTGTCCACGCCCGAGGTCTCCCGCTGGTGGGAGGGCTACGACCGCTCCCGCGTGCTCGACGAGCTGGTCGCCGAGGGGGACGGCGGCAGCTTCGGCATCGTCGCCGGCGACGCGCCGGACGGTCCGCTCGTCGGGCTCATCCAGTACTACGAGCAGGACGACCCCGACTACCGCCACTCCGGGGTCGACCTCTTCGTCGACCCCGGGCGGCACCGCCGGGGCATCGGCCGTGCGGCCATCTCGACGCTCGTCCGCCACCTGGTCGACGACCTCGGCCACCACCGGGTGATCATCGATCCTCCGGTCGAGAACGAGCGGGCCATCGCCGTCTTCACCTCGCTCGGCTTCCGCCCCGTCGGCACCCTGCGCCGCTACGAGCGCCACGCCGACGGCACGTGGGGCGACAACATGCTCCTCGAGCTCATCGCCGACGAGCTCGTGCCCGTGGAGGGCTAGTGGCGGTCCTCCGACTGTTCGCCTCGGCCCGCGAGGCCGCCGGGACGGCGCGCGACGAGATCCCGGGCGGCACCGTCGACGCCGTCCTCGACGTGGCGCGGCAGCGCTACGGCGACGGGTTCGCCGCGGTCCTCGACACCTGCCGGGTGTGGGTCAACGGCGAACCGGCCGACGGCGGGGACGCCGTCGGCGCCGACGACGAGGTCGCGGTGCTGCCGCCGGTGTCGGGGGGCGCGTGAGCGCCAAGAGCTCGAAGGCTCCGTCGAAGGGGACGGCTCCGTCGAAGGCGACGGCCGCGTCGAAGAGCCCCGCCAAGCGCCAGGCCGCCGGACGCCGCAGGGCCCGCGAGACCGCGACGGACGCCATCGGCAGCTACCGGCTCCGCCAGCTCGAGACGTCCCGGTTCGGGATCGTCTACGACATCGACGGACCCCGGGTGCGCCTCGGGGTCCTGTGGTTCTTCGTCGCCTTGGGGTGCCTGTACCTCGGCATCGCCGCGGTCGCGGTCCTCTTCGCCGCCGTCGCCGCGCTCGCTGCGGCGCAGACCGCCACCGTCCTGCGCACGAAGTGGCGCCGGCCCGACCGGGCGGTGGCCGCCGGGGTCGCCGGCGTCGTGCCGCTGGCCGCCGCCCTCGGGACCGGGCTCGCGGGCGCGGCGCTCGTCGTCGCCACCCTCGTGGCCGTCGGTCTGGCGGTGGCCCGACCGCAGAAGGGGAGCGACCCCCTCGTCGATGCCGGGGCCGTCGTCCGCGCGTCGCTCGCCGTCGGCCTCGCGGCTGCGTCGGTCGTCCTCCTCTACCGGGTGGACATCGGTGCGGCGGTCACCATCGTCCTCCTCGTCTCGGCGTACGAGGTCGGCGACTTCCTCGTCGGCACGGGGGCCGCCAACCAGGTCGAGGGCCCGGTGTCGGGCATCCTCCTGATGGCGGTGCTCACCGCCGCCCTGAGCGTCCTCGTCCCGCCACCCCCGTTCGAGGGCTCGGCGATCTGGCTCTTCGCTGCGGTGGTCGCGGTCGGCGCCCCGCTCGGCCAGGTGCTGGCCTCGGCCATCCTCCCTCGGGCCGGCGCCCCGGCCCGGGCGCTGCGCCGGCTCGACTCCTACCTCGTCGCCGCCCCGGCCTGGCTCGTCCTCATGTGGGGCGAGCTCCACCTCGGCTGACGCCCGCGGCAGTTCAGGCCCGCCGATCCCCTCCGGCCCCCGGCGTTGGGTCCGATGCGCGTGCGCTGGCAGGCGGATCGGACCCAAGGCGAGGTCGGGCTCAGCCGGTGCGCCAGGCGAGCAGCTCGTCGACGGGCCGGGCGTTGACGATCCGCTCGGGCCCGAGCCCGGCCTCGGCGGCGCGGTCGGCGCCGTAGGGCTGCCACTCCAGCTGCCCCGGAGCGTGGGCATCGGTGTCGATGGCGAACTCACAGCCCATCTCCGCCGCGATCGCGAGCAGGCGACGGGGCGGGTCCAGGCGCTCGGGCCGGCTGTTGATCTCCACCGCGGTGCCGAACTGCTCGCAGGCGTGGAAGACCAGCTCGGGGTCGAACTCGGACTCCGGCCGCCCTCGGCCGACGACGATGCGCCCGGTGCAGTGGCCGAGGATGTCGACGTGGGGGTTGGCGGCCGCGACGCACATGCGCCGGGTCATCGCGGTGCGCTCCATCCGGAGCTTCGAGTGCACGCTGGCGACGACGACGTCGAGCTCGGCGAGCAGACCCGGGTCCTGGTCGAGCGAGCCGTCCTCCAGGATGTCGACCTCGATGCCGGTGAGGAGGCGGAACGGCGCCGCCTCCCCCCGGGCGGCCTCGGCATCGAACACCTCGTTCAGCGCGGCGACCACCTCGAGCTGCTGGCGGAGCCGCTCGGCGGTCAGGCCGTTGGCGATCGTCAGGCGGGGGGAGTGGTCGGTGAGCACGACGTACTCGTGGCCGAGCGCTCGGGCGGCCCTGGCCATCGTCTCGATGTCCGCGCCGCCGTCGCTCCACGTGGAGTGCGTGTGGCAGTCGCCCCGCAGCGCGGCCACGAGCTCGTCGCCCGCCCCGGCGCGCACGCCGGTCGTCTGCTCCAGCTGCTCCAGGTATTCGGGCACGCGGCCCGATGCCGCCTCCTCGATGACCGCGGCGGTCTTGGGCCCGATGTTCTCGAGCTCGGTGAGCGTCCCGTCGGCGATCCGCCGCTCCAGCTCACCTGGCGCCAGCCCCTTCACGACCTCGGCGGCGCGGAGGTAGGCCCGTGGCCGGTAGGGCCGCTCGCGTGCCCGGTCGAGCAGGTAGGCGATGCGCTCCAGCGCCTCGACGACGTCCATCGGGCTCCGACGGTACCCTCGACCCATGCATCCCGAGCTGGAGCGCGTCCTCGGCAACGTCCCCGACGGCGGGCTCGCCGAGCTGTCCCTCGACGACATCCGTGCTCGTCGGTCCACCGCCGAGGTCCTCGAGGAGTCGGTGTCGTACCTGCGGCGGGTCATCCAGGTCCGCCTCGACATCCTCGGCACCGAGCTGGCCCACCGCCGGTCGGGCGACGCCCGGGCCGACACCACCGAGCTCATCGGCCGCCTGCCGGAGATCCTCGCCGAGCACACGCGGGGTCCCGGCAGCGCCCAACCGCCGAAGGAGATCCGGGCGCCACAGGTCGACGCCGCGCTCGAGGCCGCGATCGACGAGATCGTCCCCACCAGCCGCCTGGCCGGGGTGGTCGACATCGACGACGACGAGCTCGCCGAGCTGATCGACCGCCTCGAGCACCTCGAGGCCGAGGTGTCGGCGACGCGCCACAGTCTCCACTCGCGCATCGACGCGCTCCAGGCGGAGATCATCCGGCGCTACCGCACGGGCGAGGCGTCGGTCGACTCGCTCCTGCACTAGCCGTGCCGGAGATCGTGGAGCAGCGCTGGCGGGACGTCGGGGACTTCATACGCGACCAGCGCAGGTCGACGCAGATGTCGCTGCGCAAGCTCGCCGACCGCGCCGGGGTGTCGAACCCCTACCTGAGCCAGATCGAGCGGGGCCTGCGCCGACCCTCGGCCGAGATCCTCCAGCAGATCGCCCACGCGCTCGAGATCTCGGCCGAGACCCTGTACGTGCGCGCCGGCATCCTCGACGAGCGGGCCCCGGCCACCGACACCGTCCAGGCGATCAGCGTCGACCGCACGATCACCGACGAGCAGCGCACGACGCTGCTCCACATCTACCGCTCCTTCCAGGAGGCCAACGGCGTGGCGGCCGGGGCCCCGGGGCAGGAGATCCCGACGGCGGAAGATCCGGACCTCGACTGACGTTGGACCCGCTCGTGCAGACCCTCGGCATCCTCTCCCTCCACACGTCCCCGCTCATCCAGCCGGGGACCGGCGACGCCGGGGGCATGAACGTCTACGTGCGCGAGCTCGTCAGCTCGCTCGCCCAGGCCGGCGTGCGGTCGCAGGTGTACGTGCGCCGGTGGGCGGCCGACCTCCCCGACGTCGTCGACGTCGAGCCCGGCTTCCGGGTGGTCCACGTCGACGCCGGACCGCACGACCTGGCGAAGGAGTCCCTGCCCGAGGTCGTCGAGGAGTTCACCGACGGCGTCACCCGCGACCTGCTCGAGCACGGTCCCGTCGACGCCCTCCACGCCAACTACTGGCTCTCGGGCGTGGCCGGGCACCGCATCAAGCACACCCTCGGGCTGCCGCTCGTCTCGACGTTCCACACGCTGGCCCGGGTGAAGGCCGAGGCCTGCGACCCCGAGCCGCAGCGCCGCATCGACGCCGAGACCGAGGTCATCGGCTGCTCCGACGTGATCCTCGCCAACAGCCCCACCGAGGCCGCCCAGCTGCGGACGCTCTACGGCGCCGACCCGTCCCGGATCGAGATCGTGCCCCCCGGGGTCGACCACGCCTTCTTCTCGCCCGGGGACCGTCGTGGCGCCCGCGCCGCCCTCGGCCTCGGCGACCACCCGGTCCTGCTGTTCGTCGGCCGCATCCAGCCGCTGAAGGGGCTCGACGTCGCCATCGGCGCCTTGGCCGAGCTGGGCGATCCCGACGCGGTCCTCGTCGCCGTCGGCGGGCCGAGCGGCGCCGACGGGCCGGCCGAGCTGGCACGGGTCCAGCGCCTGGCGCTCGAGCGCGGCGTGGCCGATCAGGTCCGCTTCGTGCCCCCGCAGCCGCACCACCTCCTCAGCACCTACTACCGGGCCGCCGACGTGACCGTGGTGCCCAGTCGCTCCGAGTCGTTCGGGCTGGTGGCCCTGGAGTCGGCGGCGTGCGGCACCCCGGTGGTCGCCGCTGCCGTCGGCGGGCTGCGCACGCTCGTCGACGACGGTGCCACCGGCTTCCTGGTCGACGGCCGGGACCCTGCCGACTACGCCGGTCACGTGCGCCGGATCCTCGCCGACGACCGCCTCGCCACCACGCTCGGCGACGCCGCGGTCGCCCTGGCCCGGGGCTACACCTGGTCGACCACGGCCGGTCGCCTCCGCCGCCTCTACGCCGACCTCTCGGTCCGCTCGCTCGTCGACTGCGCGGTCTGAGCACCCGGGTAGCGTCCCGGCATGGCCGACGACACCGCCGCAGCCCACGTCCCGGACGATCCCTACGCCGACGACCCACCGACGACGCCCGAGGAGCTCGGCCGGATCGAGGCGCTCGTCGACGCGTGGGCGGCACGCGAGCTCGCCGACAACCCGGTGGTCGCCGCCGTCGAGCGGGGCGACGAGTCCGGGGTCCGCCGCTGGTTCGTGCGGGTGCACGGCGAGGAGAAGGACGTCTCGACGATCTGGCTGACGCTCCGCCAGCGCACCCTGCACTACGAGACCTACGTGATGCCGGCGCCGGAGGAGAACCACGCCCGGTTCTACGAGCACCTGCTGCGGCGCAACATCGCCCTCACCGGCGTGGCCTTCGCCATCGGCATCGAGGACGCCGTCTTCCTGCACGGCGCCATCCCGGCCCGGACGGTCGACGAGGTGGCCCTCGACCGGATCCTCGGCGTCGTGTACGCCACGGTCGAGCAGTGCTTCCGACCTGCGCTCCGCATCGGCTACGCCAGCCGCTTCGCGTGACATCTCATAACTTCTCATTGCATCTCCTACCCATTCGACCTAGAGTCGTCGACGAGCCCGGGGGACGGGCACGGTCGGCGGCATCGGGGAAGTGCCCGTGAACCCGGCCCGCTCCCCGGGCTCGGACGCGCCCGACGAGCCCGTCAACGCCGCTCGGCGGCCCACGCTCGCCCTCCTCGGTGCCATCACGATCACCGGGATCATGGCGAACACCCTCCCGAACGCCGGGATCCCCGACATCCTCGACGACTTCGGTCGTGACGACGCGGCGGCGGGGCTGCTCGTCGCCGGCGCGAGCATCCCCGGCATCGTCGTGGCGCCGCTCATCGGGCTCCTCGCCGACCGCTACGGCCGGCGGACCGTCCTCGTCCCGTGCCTCGTGGTCTTCGGCCTCTTCGGCGCGCTCGGAGGGCTGGCCCCGAGCTACGAGACGCTGGTGCTCGCCCGGTTCGGCCAGGGCATCGGCTCCGCGGGACTGATCAACCTGACGAACATCATCATCGGCGACCACTGGGAAGGGGTCGAGCGCAGCCGGATGTTCGGCTACAACTCGGCGATCCTCACCGTGTCGCTCACGGTCTTCCCGTTCGTCGGCGGCGTCCTCACCGACCTCGGCACGTGGCGGTACTCGTTCGTGCCCTACCCCCTCGCGCTCGTCACCGCGGTCGTCGTGCTGCGGCGGCTCGGTCCCGGCCAGCCCGACCGCGACGCGGACATCCGCAGCCAGCTGAGCGCCGCGGCGACGGTCGTGCGGAACCCCGGGGTGTGGGGTCCGGTCGGCCTGGCGTTCACGGCGTTCGTCTTCGTGTTCGGGCTCTTCCTCACGGTCCTGCCCGTCCACCTCGAGGCCGAGTTCGGCATGTCGGCCTCCGAGCGTGGCCTGGTCGTCGCCGTGCCGGCCGTCGGGGCGACGATCGGTGCGCTGCTGCTCGGCCGGCTCCGCAGCCGCCTGCGGGCCCGCACCGTGGCGGCGGGCTCGTTCGGGCTCTTCGCCCTGGCCTACCCGGTGGTCGGGCTCGCGGGTGCCCTGCCCCTGCTGCTCGTCGGCGCGATCGTCTACGGCCTCGGAGAGGGGCTCGTCCTGCCGACCCTCACCGACATCGTGGCCGGCTCGGCACCGGAGCGCAGCCGCGGCGCGGTGCTCTCGGTGCAGGTGAGCGCGATCCGCGCCGGCCAGACCGCCGGCCCGCTGCTCGCCGGCGCCGCGATGGGCGTGATGGCGACCGGCACCGTCTTCGTCGTCGCCGGTGGCCTCGCTGCGCTCGTCGCCTGCGCCGCCGCGGCCCTGCGACTGCAGCCCCGGTAGGGTCCGCTCCCATGCACCGGCTCTCGATCATCGGCGGCGGTCGGATGGGCGACGCCCTCCTCGGCGGATTGCTCCAGGCGGGGTGGGCCAGGCCCGACGAGCTGGCGGTGGTCGAGGCCTCGGCCGCCCGCCGCGACGAGCTCGTCGCCCTGCGCCCCGGCGTCACGGTCCTCGACGCCCCCGAGGCGTCCGAGGGCGTCGTCATCGCCGTCAAGCCCGGCGACGTCGCCGCCGCCACCGGCGCCGCGGTGGCCGTCGGCGCGCAGCGCGTCCTGTCGATCGCCGCCGGGGTCACGCTCGCCACCCTCGAGGGCGCCGCCGGCGACGTGCCGGTGGTGCGGGCGATGCCGAACACGCCGGCCCTCGTCGGCGCCGGGGCGTCGGCGATCGCCGGCGGCAGCCGGGCCACCGAGGCCGACCTCGACTGGGCGGGCTCGATCCTGGGCTCGGTCGGCACGGTCGTGCGCGTCACCGAGCCGCAGCTCGACGCCGTCACCGGCGTGTCGGGCAGCGGTCCGGCCTACGTGTTCCTCGTCGCCGAGGCCCTCATCGAGGCCGGCGTGCTCGTCGGCCTGCCGCGTCCCACGGCGGCCGAGCTCGCGGTGCAGACGATCCTCGGCGCCGGCCGCCTGCTCGCCGAGTCCGACGAGACGGCCGAGCAGCTGCGAGCGGCCGTCACCTCGCCCGGGGGCACCACCGCCGCCGGCCTGCGGGCGCTCGAGGCCGCGGGCGTGCGCAGCGCGGTGCTCGACGCCGTCGTCGCCGCCACCGAGCGGGCTCGGGAGCTCGGCGGCTGAGCCGGTAGCGTCCACCAGCGCATGCCGCTCCGCTACCAGACCGTCTCCTTCCTCTCCGACTACGGCACCGCCGACGAGTTCGTCGGCGTCGTCCACTCGGTGATCCGCTCGCTCGCACCGGACGTGCGGGTCATCGACGTCACCCACGAGGTGCCTCCGTTCGACACCCGAGCCGGAGGGCTCACGCTGGCCCGGGCCGCCCAGTACCTGGCGCCGGGCGTCGTCGTGGCCGTCGTCGACCCGGGCGTCGGCACCGACCGGCGAGCCGTCGCGGTCGAGGTCGGCGACGGCGCCTCGGTCCTCGTCGGCCCCGACAACGGGCTGCTCGCACCGGCCGTCGCCATGGTCGGTGGCGCCACCCGGGCGGTGGAGCTGACGAACCGGGAGTACCACCTCGTCGCGCCCGGTCCCACCTTCGACGGCCGCGACGTGTTCGCCCCCGTCGCCGCCCACCTGTGCAACGGGGTCCCGCTCACCGAGCTCGGCACGCCGATCGACCCGGCCACGCTGCTGCCGTCGATGATCCCCCTCACCCGGGAGGAGGACGGCGGCCTCGAGGCCGAGGCCCTCTGGGTCGACCGCTTCGGCAACGTGCAGCTCAACGTCGACCCCGACGAGCTCGCCCCCTACGGCGACCCGGTCCGCGTCGTCGCCGGCGGCCGCAGCCGCGTCGCCCGCCGCATCGAGGCCTTCGGCGAGCTGGGCGTGAACGAGCTCGGCCTGCTCGTCGACTCCTACGGGCTCATCGCCCTCGTCGCCGACCGCAGCTCGGCCGCCGACGCCCTCTCGATCGGTGAGAGCGACGCCGTCCGCCTCGAGCTCATCGACGACGACGACACCGGTGGCGCCACCGTCCCCGTCCAGCTCCGACCGAGGAACGACCAATGAGGCCCGGCACCGTCATCACCCTCGCCATCCTCCTGGCGGCGCTGCTCATCGCCGCCGCGCTCCAGCTCTTCTTCCTCGCCCGCTGACCCCGGCGGGGAGCCGGCGCGTCAGATCCGGGTGGCCAGCTCGTCGCGGGTGAAGCGACGGGCGCCGCGCGCCGTCAACCAGATCGCGACGGCCCACACGACGGCGCCGATCGCGAGCGCGATCGGGAGGTCGACGAGCAGCAGGCCCGTCGACTGGCCGACGGCCAGGAAGATCAGCGGCAGGACGACCGCGCCGCCGAGCTGGTTGGCCTCCTGGGTGGAGCGGGCCCGCACCGACACCCGCACCATCACCCCGAGGCCGAGCAGGGCGACGGCGGGGGCGACCCAGAAGATGACGACGATCCACAGCCAGGTCGGGACGAAGAGCCGCTCCATCACGGGCCAGGCCACGCCGTTGGACACGATGCAGAACAGGACGAAGCCGCCCCAGGAGACGGCGAGGGCGGGGATGTAGGCGCCGAGGAGCTTGGCGACGAAGAGATCGCGGTTGGAGATCGGCAGGTGGAGGAGGGTCTCCATCGTGCGCCGCTCCTTCTCGCCGGCGAACGCGTCGGCGGCGAGGACGGCCGACACCATCAGGGGCACGATGAGGAAGAGCGGCGCGAGCAGGTAGCCGTTGACGAGCACGAGCAGCTGCTCGGGTGCGGGCAGGGCGATGATCGGGTCGCGGAGGCTGGCGGGCATGTCGGAGAGGAAGCGCTCGATCCCGCCCGTCTGGGCCCGGGCGGCGATGCCGACCGCGAGGGGCAGGACGACGAGCAGGAGCGTCGGCACGGCGAGCATGGGGATCACGACGGCCTTCGACCGGCGCACCGCGGTGACGTCCTTTCGCACGATGGCGCGGATCGCGTTCCAGTCGCGGGGCGACGGCGAGGAGGTCGCGGGCGACGAGGTCACGACACCACCTCCGCCGGCTCGCGGTCGCCGCCGGACTCCTCTGGCGTCTCGAAGCCGAGGCGCTCCTCGATCGCGAAGTAGACGTCCTCGAGCGTGTACGGGGTCGGTGTGGCCGCGTACACCTCGATGCCGGCTTCGACGAGCGTGCGGACCACCCGGGCCAGGACGTCGCGGTGGAGGGTGTCGACGCGGGCACCGTCGGGCGTCGGGTCGGCGAGGAGCACCCCGTCGATGCGGCGGATGAGGCCGAGCACGCGGGCGTCGGCGGGGGCGGACAGCTCGACCCGGGCCGGCACGCCCTGCCACATCTCCGCCGCCAGGTCGGCCGGTCGCCCCGACGCCCGGAGGCGCCCACGGTGGAGGACGGCCATGCGGTCGGCCAACCGGCCCGCCTCGCCGAGGAAGTGGGTGCACAGCACCACGGTGCGGCCGTGCTCGGACGCCAGCGAGCCGATCAGCTCGACGACGTCGCGGGTGGCGGCCGGGTCGAGCCCGGACGTCGGTTCGTCGAGGAACAGCAGCTCGGGGTCGTGGAGGAGCGCACGGGCGAGCGCGAGGCGCTTGCGCTGCCCGGTGGAGGCGCCCTGGACGGCCACGTCGGCCCGGTCGCCCATGCCGAAGCGATCGAGCAGCTCGTCGACGCGTCGACGGGCGGCCGGGGGACGCATGCCGCGCACGCGGGCGACGGCCTCGAGGTTCTCCCGGGCGGTCAGCCGGTCGTCGAGGCCGGCGTTCTCGGTGAGGACCCCTGTGCGCTGGCGGACGGCGTGCCCGTCCACCGCAGGGTCGAGGCCGAGCACGCTCGCCGTCCCGCCGTCGGGGGAGAGGACGCCGTTCAGGAGGCGGATCGTCGTCGTCTTGCCCGCCCCGTTCGGCCCGAGCAGGGCGAGGACCTCGCCCGGGTAGACCTCGAGGTCGAGGGCGTCGAGCGCCACGCCGCTCGGGAAGCGACGGGTCAGCTGCTCGGTCCGGATCGCAGGGGGCACCCCGCTCCGATCGGCGGCACCGCCCTCCGGATGAGCGCCGCCGCCGGGATCGGTGCCGCTGTGGTGAACTGGCGGGCGAGCGGCCATACCGTCGCATGCGTACCACGCCGGGGGCTGGGCATGAACCTCGCATCCATCGTCGACGGTCACCCCGACGACGACGTCGCGCTCGTCGCCGACGCCGAGCAGGTGACCTACGGGGAGCTGCGCCGTCGGGCCGGCGGTGTGCGTGGGGCCCTCGTCGCGGCGGGCCGACGCCCGGGCGACCGGGTGGGCCTCGTGTCGTCGAACGACGTCGACTTCGTCACGGGGCTCCTCGGCATCATCGGGGCCGGGCTGGTGGCGGTGCCGCTCAACCCCCAGAGCCCCCGACCCGAGATCGACCCCGAGCTCACCGTCGTCGGCGCCGCGTCGGTGCTGGTCGGCCCGTCCGGGCGTCGGCTCGGCATCACGCGGGCCATCCCGGTCGCCGAGCTGTGGGACCACGATCCTGCTCCTGTCGTCGACGTCGAGCCCGACGACCTCGCCGTCCTCGTGTTCACGAGCGGCACCGCCGGCGCCCCACGGGCGGCGGGGCTGACCCACCGCAACCTGCTCGCCAACATCGAGCAGGTCGGCGCGGTCGGGGAGCTCGCCCGCCGACGCGACGACGTCACCCTCGGCGTGCTGCCGATGTTCCACGTCTTCGGGCTCAACGTGGTGCTCCTTCCGGCGCTGCAAGCGGGTGCGCAGGTCGTGCTCGTCGACCAGCCCGACCCCGCCCAGGTCGCGGGGACCGTCGCCGACCGGGGCGTCACCACGCTCACCGGACCGCCCACGCTGTGGCGGGCGGTCGCCCAGCTGCCGCCGGGGTCGGTGCCCGCCGACGCCTTCGCCACCGTGCGGATCGCCGCCTCCGGCGCCGCCACGCTGCCGGTCGAGGTGGCCGCGGCGGTGCTCGAGCGGTTCGGCCTGCGGGTCCACGAGGGCTACGGCCTCACCGAGACCTCGCCCGTCGTCGCGACCTCCGCCGGCACCGACGCGCCGATCGGGTCGATCGGACGGCCCCTCCCCGGCGTCGAGGTGCGGCTCGTCGACGAGGGCGGCGACGACGTGCTCGTCGGCGACGTCGGCGAGATCCTCGTCCGGGGCGACAACGTCTTCGCCGGCTACTGGGACGACCCGGAGGCCACCGCGTCGGTGGTCGACGGCGACGGCTGGCTCCACACCGGCGACCTCGCCACCGTCGACGACGACGGCCACCTCTTCGTCGTCGACCGGCGCAAGGACGTCGTCATCGTCTCGGGGTTCAACGTGTACCCCGGCGAGGTCGAGTCGGCGCTGCTCCAGCACCCCGACGTGGTCGACGCCGCGGTCGTCGGGGAGCCCGACGACCGCACCGGCGAGGCCGTGGTCGCCTACGTCGTCGTGCGCCCCGGTGCCACCGCGGACGCCGAGTCGCTGGGCGACGCGGTCGGGGAGCGGCTGGCCCGGTACAAGTGCCCTCGCGCGGTGCGACTCGTGCACCGGATCCCACGCGGCCTCGGCGGCAAGGTGCAGCGCCACCGGCTTCCCGATCGGGCGCCCTGACCTGGGGTTCTGTGACTTTGTGAACGTGCGCACCCGAGAAGTAGCGTCCACGGCCATGACGGACTCGGAGCGGCGGATCCCGGAAGCGACGGTGGCACGGCTCCCCGTGTACCTCCGCTGCCTGACCGAGCTCGCCGAGGACCGCATCCCGACGATCTCGTCCGAGCGCCTCGCCGACATGGCCGGCGTCAACGCCGCCAAGGTCCGCAAGGACCTCTCCTACCTCGGGTCCTACGGCACGCGGGGCGTCGGCTACGACGTCGAGTTCCTCCTCTTCCAGATGAGCCGCGAGCTCGGGCTCACCCAGGACTGGCCCGTCGTCATCGCCGGCGTCGGCAACCTCGGACAGGCCCTCGCGAACTACGGCGGCTTCACCGACCGGGGCTTCCCCGTCGGGGCCCTCGTCGACGTCGACCCGTCGAAGGTCGGCACCTCCATCGCCGGCGTCAACGTGCACCACATCGACGAGCTGCCCGAGCTCGTCGCCGACAAGGGCATCGCCATCGGCGTGATCGCCACCCCCGCGGGTGCCGCCCAGGCCGCGGCCGAGCGCATGGTGGCGGCCGGCATCACCTCGATCCTCAACTTCTCGCCGAGCGTCCTCTCGCTCGACGCCGACGTGTCGGTGCGCAAGGTCGACCTCGCCGTCGAGCTGCAGATCCTCAGCTTCTACCGCCGCCGCTCCGACGGCGCCGCGGCGGTCGGCTCCAGCCCGCTCGACGCCTGAGCCGACGGGCGCGCCCGCCGCTCGACAGGGCCCCTGTGCCAGGTGGCACGCCCTGCGAGGGCATGTGGACTGGCGGGGAGGGGTTGGTCCTTGGGAAGCTGTCTCTCGTCCCTTCCCGCTCGCCCGTCCGTCGACCACCGGACACGGGAGGGGCAACGCGACCCACAAGGAGCGTCTGCGGGTGTCCGTCGTCGCCATCGGCTTGAACCATCGATCGGTCCCGCTCGACCTGCTCGAGCGGACGACCGTCGACGCCGAGCGGCTGCCCAAGGTCCTCGCCGACCTCGTGGCCCGACCCCACCTCTCCGAGGCCGTCGTCCTCTCCACGTGCAACCGCACCGAGGTCTACGTCCTCGCCGAGAAGTTCCACGGTGCCTACGGCGACGTCCGGGACACGCTCGCCGAGGTGGCGTTCCTCGCCCCCGAGGAGTTCATCGACCACCTCTACGTCCACTACGACGCCGACGCCGTCCGCCACCTCTTCTCCGTGGCCGCCGGGCTCGACTCCGCCGTCCTCGGCGAGAGCGAGATCCTGGGCCAGGTGAAGTCGGCGTGGGACCTCGCCCAGCGCGAGGGCAGCACCGGCGCGGTCATGAACCTGCTGTTCCGCCACGCCGTCGAGACCGGCAAGCGGGCCCGCACCGAGACGACGATCAGCCACCACACCACCTCGATCTCGCAGGCCGCAGTCGCGATGGCGCTCGACGAGCTCGGCACCCTCGAGGGGCGCCGAGTCGTCGTGCTCGGCGCCGGCGAGATGGGCGAGGGGATGGCCACCTCGCTCCTCGGCGCCGGTGCCGGAGAGGTCGTCGTCGCCAACCGCACCTGGGACCGTGCGGTCGAGGTCGCCGATCGGGTCGGCGGCCGGGCCGTGCGCCTCGCCGACCTCGGCGCGGTCATCGCCGACAGCGACCTGCTGCTCACCTCCACCGGCGCCTCGTCGCTGATGGTCGAGCACACCGACCTGTCCGCCGCCATGGCCGGACGCCCCGATCGTCCGCTGCTCATCGTCGACATCGCCGTCCCCCGCGACGTCGATCCCGCCGCCGCCGACCTGCCGGGCGTGACCCTCCTCGACATGACCGACCTGCGGCGCTTCGCCGAGGTCGGCATCCGCGGCCGCCAGGGCGAGGTCGCCGCCGTCCGACGCATCGTCGAGGACGAGCTGACCCGCTTCCTCGAGACCCGCTCCGCTCGGGAGGCGGCGCCGCTGATCAGCGAGCTGCGCACCCGTGGCGAGGAGCTGCGACAGGTCGAGCTCGAGCGCTACCGCGCCCGGCTCGAGCACCTCGACGAGCGCGACCGCGCCACCGTCGAGGCGCTGACGCGTGGCCTGCTGGCCAAGCTGCTCCACGAACCCACCATCCGACTGAAGGACGCGGCGGGCACACCGCGGGGCGATCGACTCGCCGATGCGATGCGCGACCTCTTCGACCTCTGAGGCCTGCCGAACCCTTGTTGATACGCGCCGCCACCCGGGGCAGCCCCCTGGCACTCTGGCAGACCCACCACGTCGCTGCGCTGCTGCGCGCCGTCGACCCCTCGATCGAGGTCGAGCCGGTCGTCGTCACGACCACCGCCGACCGTCGCCAGGACGTCCCGATCGCCGAGATGGGCGGCAAGGGCGTCTTCGTGAAGGAGGTCCAGGCCGCCGTGCTCGACGGACGGGCCGACATCGCCGTCCACTCCGCGAAGGACCTGCCCTCCGCGACGCACCCCGACCTCGTCATCTCGGCCATCCCGGAGCGGGGCGACCCCCGCGACGCGCTCGTGGGGTGCACGCTCGCCGACCTGCGCCCGGAGTCCCACGTCGCCACGGGGTCGCAGCGGCGGCAGGCCCAGCTCGCCCACCTGCGGCCGGGCATGCGGTTCTCGCACCTGCGCGGGTCGATCGCCACCCGGCTCGACAAGGCGGCGGGCTTCGACGCCATCGTCGTCGCCAACGCCGCGCTCGACCGCCTCGGGATCCCCGAGCGGGCCTCCGAGGTGCTCGACGTCGACGTGATGATCCCCCAGGTCGGCCAGGGCGCCCTCGCCGTCGAGTCCCGGCTCGACGCCGTCGACGTGAGCGACGTGCTCGCCTCGATCGACCACGGGCCGAGCCGCCGGGTGCTCGAGGCCGAGCGCGCCTTCCTCGCCGAGCTCGGCGGGGACTGCGACCTCCCGGCCGGCGCGCACGCCACAGTGAGCGACGACGTCGTCCGGGTGGACGCCATGATCGGCTCGATCGACGGCATGGTCCTGCTGCGGGAGCGGGTCGAGGCGCGCGACGGCGTCGCCGCCGCCCGCTCGGCGGCCCGACGGCTCCTCGACGACCGAGGCGGCGCCGGCCTCCTCGACGACCGCTGAGATCCCGGTGACCGACCCGACCCCGCCGCTCGCCGGGCGCACGGTCGTCGTCACCCGGGCCACCACCCAGGCGTCCACCCTCGTCGACGCCCTCACCGCGCACGGGGCGCGCATCGTCGCCGTGCCGGTGATCGCCATCGCCGACGCGTCCGACGGCGGAACGGCGCTCCATGGGGCGTTGGACGACCTTTCGTCGTACGACTGGCTGGTCGTCACCTCGGCCAACGGCGCCGACCGCGTCGCCGACCGGCTCGACCCGTCGCGGCTCGAGACCGTGGCGACGCGGGTCGCCGCGATCGGGCCCGGCACCGTCGACGCCCTCGCCCGCCACGGCATCGCCGTCGACCTCGTGCCCGAGCGCTTCGTGGCCGAGGGGCTCCTCGCGGCGTTCCCGCCCGTGCCGCCCGGCGGCGGGCGGGTGCTGCTGGCCCAGGCCGCCGCGGCGCGACCGGTGCTGCGGGAGGGGCTCGTCGCCGCCGGTTGGACGGTCGACGCCGTCGAGGCCTACCGGACCGTCCACCCCGTCCTCGACCCGGACCTGGTGGCGCGAGCCGCCCGGGCCGACGCCATCACGTTCACATCGGCGTCCACCGTGCGGGGGTACGTCGCGGCCGCCGGCCCCGACGCCGTGCCGCAGGTGGTAGCCTCGATCGGGCCGATCACGTCCGCCGCCGCTCGCGAGCTCGGCATCCGGGTGGCCGTCGAAGCCGAGGAGCACACGATCGACGGCCTCGCCGCGGCGCTCGTGCAGCACATCCGGTCGCTACGGTCCGGCGGGTGACGCTTCGAGCCATCGTCTTCGACTTCGACGGGCTGATCCTCGACACCGAGTGGCCCGAGTTCCAGTCGCTCAGCGAGACGTTCGACGCCCACGGGCACCGGGTCGACATGGAGTGGTTCCGCGCCCGGATCGGCACGGTGTCGGGCGCCGACTGGCTGGAGGAGCTGGAGGCGGCGATCGGCGAGACGATCGACCGCGACGCCGTCCGTGCGGCCCGTCTGCGCCGCCACCACGAGCTGATCGCCGCCGAGGACGCGCTGCCCGGCATCACCGACCTGATCGACGCCGCCCACGCCGCCGGTCTCGGCTTGGCGGTGGCGTCGAGCTCGGAGGTCCCGTGGCTCGAGGAGCACCTCACGCGGCTCGGCCTGCACGACCGCTTCGACGCCCTCGTCGGTCGCGACGTCGTGGGGGGCGTCGGCAAGCCCGCGCCGGACGTCTACCTCGCCGCGCTCGACCGCCTGGGCGTCGGCGCATCCGAGGCGGTGGCGCTGGAGGACTCGCCCCACGGGCTCGCCGCGGCCTCCGCCGCCGGGCTGGCGTGCGTGGCCATCCCCAACCGGCTCACCGCCGGGGGCGACTTCTCGGCTGCGGCGCTCGTGGTCGACAGCGCCCACGCCCTCACCCTCGACACCCTGGCCGCGCTCGTCGCCTGACGCTCCGCCGTCCCGTCGGCACCGCCTCGTCGGCCGTGCCTCGCGGGGGCGATCGCGCCAGCGGGTTGGCGACATCGCCCCCGCGGATCGGTCGCGGGGGTGATCGCGCCAGCGGGTTGGCGACATCGCCCCCGCGAGCACTCATCCGCGGCGGGTGGAGGAGCCCGGGGTGGCGCGCCGGGGCGGGCCCGTAGGATCGGACGCCATGAGCTTCCCCCAGCGCCGACTCCGCCGGTTGCGCCGCACGCCGGCGATCCGCCGTCTCGTGGCCGAGACCCGCCTGTCGGTCGACGACCTCGTCGCCCCGCTCTTCGTGCGGGAGGGCATCTCCGAGCCGCAGCCGATCGGCTCGCTCCCCGGCGTGGTGCAGCACACGGTGGCGTCGCTGCGCACCGAGGTCCGCGAGCTGAGGGACCTCGGCATCCCCGCCGTCATCCTCTTCGGCGTCCCCGCCGAGAAGGACGCCACCGGCAGCGGCGCCTGCGACCCGCACGGCATCGTCCAGGTCGCGCTCCAGGAGCTGCGCGACGAGGTGGGCGACGACGTCGTGCTGATGGCCGACCTGTGCATCGACGAGTACACCGACCACGGCCACTGCGGCGTGCTCACCGCCGACGGCGAGGTCGACAACGACGCCACGCTCGAGATCTACGCCGAGGCGGCGGTCGCCCAGGCCGACGCCGGCGCCGACGTGGTGGCCCCGAGCGGGATGATGGACGGCCAGGTGATGGTCATCCGTGACGCCCTCGACGACGCCGAGCACGAGCAGGTCTCGATCCTCGCCTACGCCGCCAAGTACGCGTCCGGCCTCTACGGCCCGTTCCGCGACGCGGTCGACGTCACGATCGCCGGCGGCGGCGACCGCAAGGGCTACCAGCAGGACCCGCGCAACGCCCGTGAGGCGATGGAGGAGATCCGCGCCGACATCGGCGAGGGCGCCGACATGGTGATGGTGAAGCCGGCCGTCACCTACCTCGACCTCATCGCCCGGGCGCGGGCCGAGGTCGACGTGCCGATCGCCGCCTACCACGTGTCGGGGGAGTACTCGATGATCAAGGCCGCAGCCGAGCGGGGGTGGATCGACGGTCCCGCCGTCGCCCTCGAGCAGATCACCGCGGTGAAGCGGGCCGGCGCCGACATCGTGCTCACCTACTTCGCCCGCGAGCTGGCCGAGGGGTTCCGCGACGGGGTGATCGGGTGACGACCAACGACGAGCTCTTCGCTCGAGGCCAGGCGGTCATCCCCGGCGGCGTGAACTCGCCGGTGCGCGCGTTCGGATCCGTCGGCGGCACGCCGTACTTCGTCGCCCGGGGCGAGGGCGCCCACGTCGTCGACGTCGAGGGCCGCCGCTACGTGGACTACGTGCAGAGCTACGGCGCCTCGATCCTCGGACACGCCCACCCGGCGGTCGTCGCCGCGGTCCAGGCCGCGGCGGCCGAGGGCTCCACCTTCGGGGCCCCGACCGAGCGCGAGGTCCTGCTCGCCGAGGAGCTCGTCGCCCGGGTGCCGGGCATGGAGATGGTGCGCCTGGTGTCGAGCGGCACCGAGGCGACGATGTCCGCCATCCGCCTGGCCCGTGGCGCCACCGGTCGCAGGACGATCGTGAAGTTCGCCGGCAACTACCACGGCCACGCCGACGCCCTCCTCGTCGCCGGCGGCAGCAGCGTCGCCGAGCAGGCGACGTCCGACTCGGCCGGGGTCACCTCCGGCGCCGTCGCCGACACCGTCGTCGCCCCCTACAACGAGGTGCCGCCCCTCGACGAGGACGTCGCGGTCGTCATCGTCGAGCCGGTCGCCGCCAACATGGGCCTCGTCCCGCCGGCCGACGGGTTCCTCCAGGGCCTGCGCGACGCGTGCGACGCCGTCGGCGCCCTCCTGATGTTCGACGAGGTCATCACCGGCTTCCGCCTCGGCGTCGGGGGCGCCACCGAGCGGTTCGGCGTGGCGCCCGACCTCTGGGCCTTCGGCAAGGTGATCGGCGGCGGGCTGCCCGTCGGCGCGTTCGGCGGCCGGCGCGACGTGATGGAGCGTCTGGCTCCCCTCGGGCCCGTGTACCAGGCCGGCACCCTCTCGGGGAACCCGCTCGCCACCGCGGCCGGTCTCACGGTGCTGCGCGAGCTGGACGCCGACGCCTACGAGCGCCTCGACGGCATCGCCGGCCGGTTGGCGGACGGGCTCACGAGCGCGATCGGCGGGGCGGGCCTCGACGTGCAGGTCCCTCGTGTGGGGCCGCTCGTCGGCCTCTTCTTCGGCGCCGACCCGGTCACCGACTTCGTCACCGCCAAGGTCAGCGCCGAGACGGGCACCTACCGGCGGTTCTTCCGGGCGATGCTCGATCGGGGGGTCGCCCTGGCGCCCGGGCCGTACGAGGCGCTGTTCCCGAGCCTCGCCCACACCGACGAGGACGTCGACCGCACCGTCACCGCCGCGGCCGAAGCCGCCACCGAGATCGCCCGCGCCTGACCGAGCCACCCGGCGAGGCCAGGACGCGGAACGGCCCCCGCCTCGGAGGAGGCAGGGGCCGTCGCGACGATCGGTGGGGCGGGTGCGGCTACTCGCCGGCCGCGACGCCCTCGAGCTCGAGCTCGGGGAGCGGGCCCTCCTCGGGCAGCTCCTCGCCGCTGGCCTCGAGCGCCTCGATGTACGCGAGCAGCTCGGACTCCTCGGGCAGCTCGCCGCCGAACTCGACGCGGGTGTAGAGCACGACCTCGAGCAGCTCGAGCCGGCTGAGCGCCCCGCCGTAGGCCTGCCCCTGCGGGGGCATGTTGCCGAAGCTGCCGCCGACGTGGGCGCCGCCCGGGCGGTCGGGGTCGCCGTACACCTCGCCCTGGAAGCCGGCGGTGCCCTGGGCGACGAACTCCACCTGATCGCGCCAGTCCGGGAAGGTGAGGAGGACCTCGCCGCCGCTCAGCTGGCGGCCGGTGGCGCCACCGCCGGTGGGACCGTGGCAGCCGGCGCAGCTGGCGTAGAGCTCCTCGCCCGCCGTGAGGGGCCCGCCCTCGACCGGCGGTTGCTCGAGCGTGCCGACGTAGACGGGGATCCAGAAGATGAGGCCGGCGAGCACGGGCACGGCCCACACGGGGATGCGCTTCCGGCGCTGGGCGGCCTCGATGTAGTGGGGGACCGGCTCGGGTGCCGCCGGTTCGGGCTCGACGGCGGCGGCCGCGGCGGGTGCCGGGGTGGCGGCGGCCGCGGGCTCGACGGCCGAGCTCTCGGCGGCCGCGGGGGCGGCGGACTCACCCGCGCCCTCATCGCCGCCACCGAGCCCGAGGGCGGCGCGGCGGTCGCGTGAGCGCTTCAGCAGGTGCTCGGGAATCTCGGTCAACAGGTCCTCCGCAGGCGATCGTTCCCGGCGGCGCGCCCACGGCGACGCGACCGGTCGGCGCCACTCTACGCGGATGCGCGACCCGCCAGCCAAGCCGGCGAGACCCCCGTCCCCGGCGCCTCCGAGGCGGTGCACAGGGGCGATGCGCCGATGTGCTTCCCGCGAACCCCCCGTGCTAGACCGTCCGGTGCCCTACAGGTTGACCCTGCCCGCACGGCTAGGGTTGTGAGTGGTTTCACGAGGAGGTGTCCGCCCGGTGGTTGCGTTCGTGGTCTCGATCCTGATCGCGGTGGTGTTGACGGCGGCGATCTTCCCCTACATGAAGCGCCGGCCGGTCGGCACGCCGCTCACCTGGGGCGAGGCGATGTTCGCCGCGGTCTACGTCTTCTTCATCCTGTTCTGGATCTACGGCGTCGTCCCCCACCAGTGGCTGATGCTCGCCGACAACGAGTGGGGCTGGCGCCCCGACGCCCTCGTGCTCGGCCCGGGCAGCGAGACCGCCACCTGGCTGCCCCTCACCTTCACCAAGGAGACCTTCCGCGACCTCATCGCGGTGGTCATCTACGGCATCGCCCTCGTCGCCAACGTCGTCGTATGGATGATGTGGCAGAACCGGGGCAAGACCACGGCGCCCGAGGTCGAGACCTCCCGCTACGGCCGTCCTCTCGTGAAGGGAGCCTGACGTGGCCAAGACCGACGCCAACCCGCCGATGCCGGTCTTCCGGGACGACTACGTCCTCCAGGAGGTCGACGCCGCCTGGCTCTCGAAGGCCGTCAAGCCGAAGCAGTTCATCCACATCGACCAGTCCGAGTGCATCATGTGCGAGGGCTGCGTCGACATCTGCCCGTGGAAGTGCATCCACATGGTGCAGACCTCGGCGATCGACGAGGCCGTCGGCACCGAGCTGCCCGGCACCGACCCGAGCGACCACGTGATCTTCACCATCGACGACGACGTGTGCACCCGCTGCGCGCTGTGCGTCGACCGGTGCCCGACCGGGGTCATCATCCTCGGTCGCATCGGTGACCCCGACCCCAACGGCGATCCCCACCAGCGCACCAACACCCATGGCTACGGCTACGGGATGCGGCTGGGCTGAGCGACACGGAACGAGTGAGGGAGTAACCGCCCAGTGGCGACCTCGATGCAGGACAAGGTGACCGAGCTGACCGACCGGGTCCAGGGTTCCCAGGCGTGGAACTCGATCTTCCGGCCCGGGTCGATCTTCCGGAAGGGCTACTCGGACAGCCCCAGGAACCGGTCCTACGTGATCATGAACAGCGTGCTGTACCACCTCCACCCGGTGAAGGTGAAGCGGCACGCGGTCAAGGTGAGCTACACGCTCTGCCTCGGCGGCCTCAGCTTCTTCCTCTTCATCCTGCTGACGGTCACCGGCATCTTCCTGATGTTCTTCTACCGCCCCGAGGCGGCCCAGGCCTGGGACGACATGTACGCCCTCCAGACCTCGGTCACCTTCGGCCTGCTCGTGCGGAACATGCACCGGTGGGGCGCCCACCTGATGGTGCTCTCGGTGTTCCTCCACATGGCGCGGGTCTTCTACCACGGGGCCTACAAGCCGCCGCGGGAGTTCAACTGGGTGATCGGCGTGATCCTCCTCACGCTCACCCTGCTGCTGTCCTTCACCGGCTACCTGCTCCCGTGGGACCAGCTCGCCCTCTGGGCGGTCACCGTGGGCACGAACATGATGGGCTACACGCCGGTGTTCGGTGACCAGGTCCGCTTCGTGCTCCTCGGCGGCGCCGAGATCGGATCGGACACCCTCGTGCGGTGGTACGTGCTGCACGTGCTGATGCTGCCGTTCGTGATCGTCATCTTCATGGCGATCCACTTCTGGCGGGTGCGCAAGGACGGAGGCATCTCGGGCCCGCTCTAGGCCGTCCGGGAGAGAGAGTCGATGACAGAGATCCCCGAGCACCTTCGCAAGCGGGCCGAGGAGGCCCGCAAGAAGGCCGAAGCCAAGAAGGCCGGTGGTGGCGACGCTGCGCCGGCCGCCGAGGGCGCGCCCGCCGACGCCGGCGCGGCCCCCGCGGCGTCGGCCGGTGACAGCCGCATCCCCGCCCACCTGCTCGAGCGCAGCCGGGCCGCCAAGGAGCGCGCCGCCGGTGGTGGCGCTGCAGGCGGCGGCGCGGTCGCGACGGCCGAGGCCCCGGCCGCCGGCGCAGGCGGCGGTGGCGTGGCCACGGCGCCGGCTCCGGTCGCCACCGGTCCCGGCGGGCACACCCAGCGCCTCCTCACCGTCGTCAAGTCCGGCTCCATCCAGGACGTCAAGGCCACCCCGCAGGACAAGGTCCACACCTGGCCCCACCTGCTGGCGGTCGAGTTCGTCGCCGCCCTGGCCCTCACGGCCTTCCTCTTCGTCTTCTCGGTGTTCGTCAACGCCCCGCTGCTCACGCTGGCGAACCCGAACCAGACGCCGAACCCCTCCAAGGCCCCGTGGTACTTCCTCGGCCTCCAGGAGCTCCTCGCCATGTTCCACCCGATGGTGGCCGGCGTGACCATCCCCGGTGTCGGCATCTTCTTGCTGATCCTCGCCCCCTACATCGACCAGAACCCGAGCAACAAGCCGGAGGACCGCAAGTTCGCGGTCTCCATCTTCACCATGTTCCTCATGTTCTGGGCGGTTCTCACCATGATCGGCTCATTCTTCCGAGGCCCGGGCTTCAACTTCGTGTTCCCGTGGTCCGAAGGCCTCTTCTTCGAGCTGTGATCGGAGGCTCCCGATGAACCCAGCCATCGTCATCGCCATCGTTGCCCTCGTCGTCCTCGCCGGCGTCGGTGTCATCGCCGCCGCCCGGCGTCGCGACACCGACCTCGCGGTCGGCGAGCTGTCCCGGGAGACGCTCAGGCGCGACCGCGACCGCCAGCGGCGCACCCGCGACGCCGAGACCTCGGCCGAGGTGGCGCGCGGCCGCAGCTACGAGACCGCCGCCACCGCCCCCTCGACCGAGATCGAGAAGGTCGAGTCCGCCCCGCCGGTGGCATGGACGCCGCCGGACGACGAGATGGTCGGCGTCAGCCGCCGGCAGTTCTTCAACCGCAGCATCGTCGGCTTCATGATCCTCGGCATCTCCGGCTTCGGCACCGCCGCCATCTCCTTCCTGTGGCCGTCGGGCAGCGGCGGCTTCGGCTCCCGCATCAACTTCGGCAACGTCGACGAGCTCAAGTCCGAGATCCAGGCGAACAACGGCTTCCTCTACCGGCCCGAGGGTCGCCTGTGGATCACCGAGTACCCGGCGTCGGCCCTCCCCAAGGCCGAGTCCGTCTACTCGCCGCCCGAGCTCGCCGGCATGGAGGCCGGGCTGATCGCCCTCTGGCAGACCTGCCCGCACCTCGGTTGCCGCGTCCCCGAGTGCGCCACCTCGCAGTGGTTCGAGTGCGGCTGCCACGGCTCGCAGTACAACCAGGTCGGCGAGTACAAGGGCGGCCCCGCCCCTCGCGGCATGGACCGGTTCGCCATGGCCGTCGAGGGCGGCAACTTCGTCGTCGACACCGGCACGATCATCCAGGGCCCGCCGCTCGGCACGAACACCACCGGCCAGGAGGCCGAGGGCCCGAACTGCGTCGGCGCCGCGGGCGGCCACTGATCAATGGAGAAGCTGAACGTGCTCGAACCTGTCGCGGGAGCGGTGCTGGCCAACACCCAGCGCACCGTGGGCATGGTCATCGTCGTGCTGCTCGCCGTCGGCGGCGTGGTGCTGCTGTGGTTCAACAGCCGCGCCGCCCGGCCCGAGCTCGGTAGCGAGATCGAGCTCGCACCGAACCGCAAGGCGTATTACCCCGACGAGGAGCTCGAGGGGCGGGTCCTCGACCGCGTCCTGCTCATGGCCCTCGCCCTCATCGCGCTGATCGCCGTCGGCCTCCCGCTCTACGCCCTGGCCGAGCCGGGCCGCCAGGAGAACGCCATCCGCTACTTCGAGAGCGACACCGGCGTGTTCGCCAACCGCGGCGCCGGCCTGTACGCCCCGTCGGAGGCCGGTGGCCTCGGCTGCGCCGACTGCCACGGCGCCAACGGCGGCGGCGGCGTCCGGAGCCACATCCTGCTCGACTCCGACGGCGAGTTCGTGGCCCAGGTCCAGTGGCAGGCGCCGGCGCTCAACTCGGTCACCCTGCGCTACGACGACGACGAGATCCGCGACATCCTCAACTACGGCCGGCCCGGCACGCCGATGGCCGCGTGGGGCACGCCGGGTGGCGGTCCGCTGACCACCCAGCAGGTCGACAACCTCGTCGACTACCTCCACGTCATCGCCGTCGAGCCCGAGGAGCTCCAGGCCCAGGTCACCGCGGAGATCGACCGGTCCCTCGAGGAGGGCGAGTTCGCCAGCCTCGGCGAGGCGGTCTTCAACTACGGGCAGTTCAGCGGCGCCGACTCCGGCACCTACTCCTGCGCCCGTTGCCACACGATGGGCTGGTCCTACGGCGATCCGCAGGCGTCCGGCGGTGGCGGCACCATCGGCTTCTCGCTGCGGGACGGCGCGACGTTGCGTCGCTTCCCCTCGGCAGAGGAGCACGCGCAGTTCATCGCCGACGGTTCCGAGTTCGGCATCGGCTACGGCGTGAACGGACAGGGGAGCGGTCGCATGCCCGGCTTCGGCCAGACGCTGACCCCGCAGCAGATCGAGGCAGTCGTCGAGTACGAGCGGGGGTTGTAGGTGTCCGATCTGTTCGAGCTCACCATCGCGGCGATCTCGTGGGAGCCGCAGATCCGCGGCATGCTCGCGGTCCTCATCGGCTTCGTCGTCCTCTGCGGCTCGGTCTACCTGCTGCTCGCCACCAACAGCGGCGTGCGCACCGGCCTGCTCCTCGCCATCGCCGGCCTCTTCGGCTGGATGTCCATCATGGGCATCATCTGGTGGATGTACGGCATCGGCTGGGTGGGCGACGCCCCGTCGTGGCAGGCGTCCGAGATCAACTGGGGCGAACCCGAGCGGGCCGTCACCGAGGTGCTCCAGGAGGATCCCTCGCTCGAGGACTGGGAGCTGATCGCCCAGGACGACCCGGCCTTCGGCGAGCTCCAGGCCGCGGCCACCGACACCCTCACCGAGGCCGGCTCCTTCGAGTCGCCCGCCGACTTCATCATCCTCGACGCCCACGAGACGGGCGGGAAGCCCGATCGCGAGAGCGACAGCGTCGTCGATCGGGTCACGAACCGCGTCACCAACACCCTGCGCATCACCCACCCCACCCACTACGCGGTGGTGCGGGTCCAGCAGGTCATCGACCAGGGCGAGCCCGGTCCCGGCGAGGCGCCGCCCACGCCCGAGGCCGACACCACCCAGCCCGTGGTCCACCTCGTCCTCATCCGCGACATCGGCAACCTCCGCCTCCTCCCCGCGGTGTTCACGTTCTTCTCCATGGTGGTGTTCGGCATCACCGCCAACGCGCTGCACCGCCGGGACAAGATGGAGGCCGAGAACCGGGCGCGGACCGAACCCGTGACCGCGGGGGTCTGACGCGGTGGGTCAGTACCTGCCGCTCGTCGCCATCGGGGTCCTGGCGGCCCTGTTCGGGTTCGTCAACGTGTTCATGTCGCGGATGCTCAACCCGCCGCGTCCCTACCCGGCGCAGGAGTCCCCCTACGAGAGCGGCATCGTCCCCCAGCGGGACACGCCCGAGCGCTTCCCGGTCCGCTTCTACCTGATCGCCATGATCTTCGTGGTGTTCGACATCGAGGTCGTGTTCCTGTACCCGTTCGCCACGGTCTTCCGGGAGCTCTCGCTGTTCGGCATCGTCGCCATCGTGATCTTCGCCGCCGCGGTGTTCGAGTCGTTCGTGTACCTGCTCAGCAAGGGCGCCCTCGACTGGGGCCCGCTGCGGGTCGAGAAGGCGTCGGAGGTCGTCGACCCGGGCAGGACCTCCACCAGCACGATCCGCAAGGTCGGCCTCGACGGTCGGACCACGGAGGTGGCGTGATGGCCACGGCCGGAAGGTTCCGCGAGCAAGGGCTCGCCGGGCTCCAGCACAACTTCATCACCGGCAAGCTCGAGGACCTCATCCAGTGGTCCCGGGCCCGCAGCTCCTGGCCGGCCCAGTTCGGCCTGGCGTGCTGCGCCATCGAGATGATGGCCGCCGGCGGTCCGCACTACGACCTCGCCCGCTACGGCATGGAGGTCTTCCGGGCCTCCCCCCGCCAGGCCGACGTGATGATCGTCGCCGGGCGGGTGTCGCAGAAGATGGCGCCGGTCCTTCGTCAGATCTACGACCAGATGCTCGAGCCCAAGTGGGTCATCTCGATGGGCGTGTGCGCCTCGAGCGGCGGCATGTTCAACAACTACGCCATCGTGCAGGGCGTCGACCAGGTCGTGCCGGTCGACGTCTACGCCCCGGGCTGCCCACCCGGGCCCGAGACCTTGATGCACGCCATCCTCACGATGCACGGCCAGATCCAGAGCGGCGAGATCTTCCGCCGCCGCGAGGAGTCCGGCGCCGGCGCGGGGATCCACGTCGACCAGCGCGACGGCCAGGCCGACGCCGCCGTCAGCCTCGGGAGGCGCTGACGTGACCGACGAGAACCTCACCACCGACGACACCGATCCCGACGAGCCCACCGACACCGCGGAGGACGACCCGGGCCCCGAGCTGCTCCACGGCGTCCCGGTCACCCGGCCGCGAGGCGAGACCGTCCTGCACCCGAGCCGCGAGGAGTACCACGACCTCGTGGCCGCGCTGCTCGACGAGGGCTACCTCATGTGCATCGACGTCACCGCCGCCGACTACCTCCGGCACCCCGGACGCACCGACCTCCCCGCCGGCGTCGAGCCGCAGCGCTTCGAGCTGGTGGTGGGGCTCATCAACAACGTCGAGCAGGCCCGGATCCGCCTGCGGGTCCAGGTGCCCGAGGATGACCCGACCGTCCCCACCCTCTTCGACCTCCACCCGGGCACCGAGGCCCTCGAGCGCGAGGTCTTCGACATGTTCGGGATCACCTTCGAGGGCCACCCCGACCTCACCCGCATCCTCATGCCCGAGGACTGGGAGGGCCACCCGCTGCGCCGCGACTACGCCGTCGGGCGCATCCCCGTGCAGTTCAAGGGCGCACCGGCGCCCCGCTGAGCGTCACCGCGCTCCGTCCCGACCCCTGACCCCACCGGACCTCATGAGCACCACCGACATCCCACGCGGACTCGACCAGGGCGCCCAGGAGCTGCTCGCGCGCGGCCGGACCAGCGCCATCGAGGAGCTGCGCGAGCGCGGCGCGGTCCTGCGCATGTCGGAGGCCGAGTCCCGTCGCTACCAGGACGAGGGCGGCGGCGACGACGACACCATGATCCTCAACATGGGCCCGCAGCACCCGTCGACCCACGGCGTGCTGCGCCTCATGGTCGAGCTCAAGGGCGAGCAGGTCCTGCGCACCAAGCCGGTGATCGGCTACCTCCACACCGGCATGGAGAAGACGGGCGAGGACCTCACCTACCTCCAGGGCCCCACCAACACCACGCGGATGGACTACGCGTCGCCGCTGTTCAACGAGCTGGTGTTCAGCCTCGCCACCGAGACGCTCCTCGGCGTCGAGATCCCGCCCCGGGCCACCTGGATCCGCATGCTCATGTGCGAGCTCAATCGGATCTCGTCGCACCTGCTGTTCATGGCCACCAACGGCATGGACCTCGGCGCTGTCTCGATGATGATCTACGGCTGGCGCGAGCGCGAGGAGGTCCTCCGCTTCTTCGAGAAGGTCACCGGCCTGCGGATGAACCACAACTACATCCGCCCCGGCGGTGTGGCTGCCGACCTGCCCGACGGCTGGCGTGACGACGTCCTCCGGCTGCTCGACATGCTCCCGGACCGGCTGGACGAGTACGACACCCTCCTCACCGGACAGCCGATCTGGCGCAACCGCCTCCAGGGCGTCGGCGTGCTCACCACCGAGGAGGCGCTGGCCCTCGGCACGACGGGTCCTCTGCTCCGCTCCACCGGCTACGCCTGGGACCTCCGCCACGACATGCCGTACCTCGCCTACGACGAGGTCGACTTCGACGTCATCGTCGGCACCTACGGCGACTGCTTCGACCGCTACGCGATCCGCCTCCAGGAGATCCGCGAGTCGCTGAAGATCGTCCGCCAGATCCTCGACAAGATGCCCGAGGGCGACTACCGGGTGCAGGACAAGAAGGTCACGCCGCCGCCCCGCGCCCGCATCGACCAGTCGATGGAGGCGCTCATCCACCACTTCAAGATCTTCACCGAGGGCTTCAAGGTGCCCGAGGGGGAGGCCTACGCCGCCGTCGAATCGCCCCGGGGCGAGCTCGGCTGCTACATCGTGTCGGATGGGTCCTCGAAGCCGATGCGCATGCACATCCGGGGGCCGTCGTTCGTGAACCTCCAGACCCTCCCGCACCTCATGCACGACCGCTTCATCGCCGACGCCGTCGCCATCATCTCCTCGGTCGACCCGATCCTCGGGGAGGTCGACCGCTAGTGGCCCGCCTGAACGAGGCGAACCTCGCGCTCGCCCGCGAGATCATCGCCCGCTACCCGCGCAAGAAGTCGGCGCTCATCCCGCTGCTCCACCTGGCCCAGGAGCAGGACGGCTACGTCACCGAGGACGCCATGGAGCACCTCGCCGAGCTGGTCGGCGTCACGCCGGCCCAGGTCCTCGGCACGGCCAGCTTCTACGAGATGTTCAAGTTCCACCCCGTCGGCCGCTACGTCGTGAACATCTGCGGCACGATGTCGTGCGCCCTGCTCGGCGCCGACGAGCTGATCGAGCGGGCCGAGGAGCGCCTCGGCGTGCGCGTCGGCGGCACCACCGAGGACGGTGCGATCACCCTCGAGCGGGCCGAGTGCCAGGCGGCGTGCACCGAGGCCCCGTGCCTCCAGGTGAACTACCGCCACCAGTACCGCGTCACCCCGGACGAGCTCGACACGTTGCTCGACGACCTGCGCTCCGGGTCGCTGACCGACGACATCCCCGACCACGGCACGCTCGGCCGGGTCCGCCAGAGGATCCCGGCCGACCGCTGGGTGCAGCCCGTCGCCCCCGAAGCGGTCACCGGCGCGCCGGCGTGGATGCCCGCCCCCGACACCGAGACCGACGAGGCGAGCCGATGACCGCCGGCGGCACCTACCCCTACGCGCCCGGCTACTACGACGACGGCGACCGCCCCCGCATCGTCACCGCGCGCTTCCCCCACGAGGACTCCTACACCCTCGAGCGCTACCACGCGACCGAGGGCTATGAGGGCCTGCGCAAGGCGCTCGACATGACCCCGGCCCAGGTCCACGACGAGGTCCGCGGCGCCACCGTGCTCGGCCGCGGCGGCGCCGGCTTCCCCGCCGGTGTCAAGTGGGGCCTCATGCCCGACGGCGTGTACCCGCGCTACCTCGTCGTCAACGGCGACGAGTCCGAGCCGGGCACCTACAAGGACCGCCTCCTGATGGAGCGCGACCCCCACCAGCTCATCGAGGGCTGCCTCATCGCGGCCTACGCGGTCGGGCTCTCGCAGGTGTTCCTCTACATCCGCGGCGAGATGCCGCTCGCCCACGAGCGGGTCGCCACCGCGCTCAACGAGGCCTACGCCGCCGGCTACATCGGCAAGAACATCCTCGGCACCGACTTCTCGGTCGACATCGTCCTGCACTGGGGTGCGGGCGCCTACGTCGTCGGCGAGGAGACCGCCCTCATCGAGAGCCTCGAGGGCAACCGCGGCGAGCCGCGGCTGAAGCCCCCGTACTTCCCGGCCGCCATCGGCCTCTACGGCAAGCCCACGATCGTCAACAACGTCGAGACGATCTCCAACCTGTCGTGGATCATGCGCAACGGCGCCGCCGAGTACGTGAAGATCGGCACCGAGACGTCGCCCGGCACCCGCATGGTCGCGGTGTCCGGCCACGTGAAGCGCCCCGGCGTGTTCGAGATCGTCAACGGCACGACCACCTTCCGGGACATCATCTACGGCGAGGAGTTCTGCGGCGGGATCCGCGGCGACCGCGAGCTGAAGGCGTTCGTCCCCGGCGGCGGCTCCGCTCCGTGGTTCCTGCCCGAGCAGCTCGACCTGCCGTTCGAATCCCGCCCGGTGGGCGCCGCCGGCTCGATGCTCGGTTCCGGCGCGGTGATGGTCATGGACGAGACCACCGACGTCCCCGCCGCCTCGCTCACCCTCGTCCGCTTCTACGCCCACGAGTCCTGCGGGCAGTGCACGCCCTGCCGTGAGGGCGCCACGTGGCTCGAGCGCATCCTCGACCGGGTCGTGAAGGGACACGGCACCCGCCGAGACCTCGACATGCTGTTCGAGGCCGGTCGCACGATCTGCCCCGACCCGTTCCCCCACGCGGCCTCGGAGCGCCTCGGGCTGGAGGCCCAGCCCTTCCCGTTCAAGATGACCACGATCTGCTTCGTCGGACCGTCGGCCTACACGGCCATCCACTCGGCGCTCACGCTCTTCCCCGACGAGTTCGAGGCCAAGGTCGCCGCCAACGGCGACGGGCCCGCGCCGATCCCGGTCACCGTCGGCACCGCCACCAGTGCCGGAGGTGGCGCATGAGCGACGTCCGCCCCGCCACCGACACCGTGCGCATCACGCTCAACGGCAAGGAGGTCGACGTCCGCAAGGACGAGCAGCTGATCGACGCCGCCGAGCGCCACGGGGTCTACATCCCCCGGTTCTGCTACCACCCGCGGATGACCGCGGTCGGCAAGTGCCGCCAGTGCATCGTCGAGGTCGACACCGGCCGCGGCATGGCGCTCCAGCCCTCGTGCATGCTCAAGGTCTCCGACGGCATGGTCGTCGACACCGACTCCGAGCTCTCGAAGCAGGTGCAGGAGGGCGTCCTCGAGCACCTGCTCATCAACCACCCGCTCGACTGCCCGGTCTGCGACAAGGGCGGCGAGTGCCCCCTCCAGGACCAGGCCTACTCGCACGGGCCCGGCGAGAGCCGGTTCGTCGAGGAGAAGCGCCACTTCGAGAAGCCGATCCCGATCAGCCCGATCGTCACCCTCGACCGCGAGCGCTGCATCCTCTGCGACCGCTGCACCCGCTTCGCCGACGAGGTCGCCGGCGACCCGCTCATCCACTTCATCGACCGGGGCAACGCGACCCAGGTCAACACCTTCCCCGACGACCCCTTCGCCTCGTACTTCTCGGGCAACACGGTCCAGATCTGCCCGGTCGGCGCGCTCACCGCGACGCCGTACCGCTTCAAGGCCCGTCCGTGGGACCTGGAGAAGGAGGAGTCGACCTGCCAGTCGTGCTCGGTCGGCTGCCGCATCACCGTGCAGACCTCGCGCAACCGCGTCCTGCGGTACGAGGGCGTCGACTCCGACCCGGTCAACTGGAGCTGGCTCTGCGACAAGGGCCGCTTCGGCTTCGAGAGCATCCACAGCGAGGACCGCATCGCCGCCCCGCTCCGCCGCGCCGCCGACGGCGAGCTCGCACCGGTCCGCTGGGCCGAGGCGCTCGACGCCGCGGCCGACGCCATCTCCTCCGCGATCGCCGGGTCCGGCCCCGAGAGCGTCGCCGTCCTCGGCGGCAGCCGCCTCACCAACGAGAGCGCCTACGCCTGGGCCAAGCTGGCCAAGGGCGTCATCGGCACCGACAACGTCGATGCGCAGCTCGGCGACGGCCTGCCCGCCGACCTCGTGCTCGGCCTGCCCCGCGCCACCATCGACCAGGCCTGCACGCCGGGCGGCACCATCGTGCTCCTCGGCCCGGACCCGAAGGAGACCCTGCCGGTCCTCTTCCTCCGGTTGCGCCACGCCGTCGTCCACGACGGGGCGCGGCTCGTCGAGATCACCCCGACCGCCACCGGGCTCTCGTCGCTCGCCGCGGCGTCGGTCCACCCCACGCCCGGCCACACCGCCGAGGTCGTGCGGGCCCTCCTCGACGGCGACACCGCGAAGGCCGTCGGCGGCGTCGAGCCCGACGCGCTCGTGTCGGCCGCCGAGCTGCTGCGCACCGACGGCCCGCTCACGATCGTCGTCGGCCGCGGCTCGCTCGCCGAGTCGGCCGACGTCACCGTCGAGGCCGCCGCCGTCCTCCACGACGCCTGCCCCGACGCCCGCTTCCTCCCCGGCCTGCGCCGCTCCAACGTCATGGGCGCGCTCGACATGGGGCTCGCCCCGGGCCTGCTGCCCGGACGCGTCCTGCTCGAGGACGGTCGCGACTGGATCCTCGACACCTGGGAGTCCGCGCCGTCGAGCGCCGGACTCGACGCCGCCGGCATCCTCACCGCCGCCGCCGAGGGTCGCATCGACACGCTCGTGCTGCTCGGGGCCGACCCCCTCGCCGACTTCCCCGACGCCGACCTCGCCGCCCGGGCCCTCGCCGGTGCCCGCACGGTCGTCGCGCTCGACCGCTTCGTCACCGACTCGGTCGCCAAGGCCGACGTCGTGCTGCCCGTCGCCGGCTTCGCCGAGACCGACGGCACCACCACCAACATCGAGGGCCGCGTCTCGGTCCTCGCCCAGCGGGTCACCCCGCCGGGATCCGCGCAGCCCGACTGGTCGATCGCGGTGAGCATCGCCCGCCGCCTCGGCGCCGACCTCGGCTTCGAGTCGCCCGAGGACATCTGGAACGAGGTCCTCCAGGTCTCGGGCGTGCACGCCGGGGTCAGCCTCGACGTCCTGCGGCGCCGGGCCAACGCCGACGGCGTGGTCGTGCCGCCCGCCCCCACCGAGGTCAGCATCGGCGGCGTGCGCACCTCCGAGGTCGACGAGGTCGAGGCCGCCAGCCCCGACGCCGACGCCTCCGCCCCGCCTGCGGACGGCAACATGCCGCCGTCGGACCCCGACGCCCCGGGCGACATCGCACCCGGCACCGACGAGGCGGCCGAGCCCATCGACACGACCACCGACGCGGCCGAGGGCGCCGAGCTGGGCGAGCAGGTCGCCGAGCAGGTCGAGGAGGCCGTCGCCGAGGGCGACGCCGGCGACCGCCCGGAGGCCGACGACCCGTCGTCGCCGGTCAGCCCCGGCCCCGCCCGGCCCGAGGCGCTGCGGTTCGTCGCCCCCGCGGCCACCGCCGTCCCCGGTCCCGTCGACGCCTACAGTCTCCGCCTCGTGACCGTCCGCACCCTCTACGACCGGGGCACCCAGCTCACGCACTCGCCGTCGCTCAACCACCTCGCCGCCGGACCCGCCGTGCGGCTCCACCCCGCCGACTTCGACAAGGTCGGCGTCGCAGCGGGCACCGAGGTGCGGGTGACGTCGCCCTCGGGCTCGGTCGTGCTGCCGGTGCACCCCGACGTGCGGGTGCCGCGCGGACGGGCGGCGGTCAACGCCAACCAGTCCAACGCCCGGGTCCACGAGCTGCTCGACGCCACTGCGGTGGCCACCGACGTCCGGGTCGAGGTGCTGTAGATGTTCGGCGACCCGCTCCTCGTCGGCGGCATCGGTCTCGAAGAGGTCCTCATCGTCCTCTTCAAGACCGTCGTCACCTTCGGCGTCATGCTCGGCGCCGTCATCTTGATGATCTGGTTCGAGCGCAAGCTCATCGCCGACCTCCAGAACCGCGTGGGCCCGAACCTCGCCGGCCCGTTCGGCATCCTCCAGACCCTCGCCGACGGCATCAAGCTCATCTTCAAGCAGGACCTCATCCCGTCGAAGGCCGACCGCATCATCTTCGCGGTGGCGCCGTTCCTCGCGATGGTGCCGGCGTTCCTGTCGTTCTCGATCGTGCCCCTCGGCGGTGACTTCCAGGACAAGGGCGGCGTCGTGTCGTGGTTCGGGCGCGACACCTACTTCCAGCTGGCCGACCCCCAGGTCGGCTTCCTGCTGCTGCTCGCCATGTCCTCGATCGGGGTCTACGGCATGATGCTCGCCGGCTGGTCGTCGGGGTCGAAGTACCCGCTGATCTCCGGCGTGCGGGCCACCGCCCAGGCGATCTCCTACGAGGCGGCCCTCGGCCTCTCGCTCGTCTCGGTGCTCATCGTCTCGGGCAGCCTGTCGACCCACGACATCGTCGCCTCGCAGGCGGGGGAGGGGTGGCTCGGCATCGTCCCGAGCTGGAACCTCGTCGTCACCGGCGTCGTCCCGTTCGTGATCTTCCTCATCGCCGCCACCGCTGAGCTCGCCCGCACGCCCTTCGACCTCGTCGAGGCCGAGCAGGAGCTCACCGGTGGCTACAACACCGAGTACAGCTCGATCCGCTTCGGGCACTTCTACCTGGCCGAGTACATGAACCTCATCACCATGTCCTCGATCATGGTGACCCTCTTCCTCGGCGGCCCGGCGGGCCCGATCTTCGGCCCGTCGTTCCTGCACCCGGTGCTGCCCACCGTGTGGTTCGTGCTGAAGGTGCTCGTGTTCCTGTTCGCCGCGGTGTGGACCCGCGCCACGCTGCCCCGGTTCCGCTACGACCAGCTGATGGACCTCGGGTGGAAGGTCCTCATCCCGCTCTCGCTCGGCTGGCTGCTGCTGCTCGCCACCATCCAGGTCGGCCGCGACCAGGACTGGAACCTGGCGATCGTCATCCTGATCTCCCTCGGTGTGCTGTTCCTCGGCACCGCGCTGCTCACCACGGCGATCAGCACCGCCCGCCGAGCCCGCGTCAGCGAGGAGGTGAGCTGATGGGAGTCCTCGACGGGTTCGCCGTCACCTTCGGGAAGCTCTTCAAGCGCACGTCGACCGGTGAGACGGTCACCGTCAACTACCCCGACGCCAAGCGCGAGAAGGCGCAGCGCCTCCACGGCCGCCACGTCCTCAACAAGTACGAGGACGGCATGGAGAAGTGCATCGGCTGCGAGCTGTGCGCCGGCGTGTGCCCGGCCCGCTGCATCTACGTGCGCGGCGCCGACAACCCCGTCGACGACCCGGTCTCGCCCGGAGAGCGCTACGGCTACGTCTACGAGATCAACTACCTCCGGTGCATCCACTGCGACCTGTGCGTCGAGGCCTGCCCCACCGAGGCGATCACCGAGACGAAGCTCTTCGAGTTCTCGTTCACCAACCGGGCCGACGCCATCTACACCAAGGACGAGCTCCTGGTCGACGACCAGGGCATGCCCCGCCACCTCCCCTGGGAGGACTGGCGCCCGGGCGAGGAGGAGCACTCCTCGGCGTGGGTGCGCGCCACGTCCCCCAACGGCGACGCCGACTACGTCGGTGAGGTCAGCTGGTCGGGCGAGCTCGGCTTCGGCGTCCGCCGACCCGAGCGGGGCCAGCGGGGCGAGGCCGAGGACCGCGCCGCCGCCGAGGCCGCGGCCCAGGCCGCTGCCGCCGACCACCACGACGACCACGGCCACGGGGGCCACCACTGATGGTCGAGCTCATCGTCTTCGCCATCGCCGGCGTCGTCGTCCTCGGCGGCGCCCTCGGGGTGATCCTCACGCCCAACACCACCCGCGCCGCGCTCAGCCTCGTCGCCACGCTGTTCGGCATCGCGGTCCTGTTCATCGCCCAGGACGCGCACTTCCTGGCGGCGGTGCAGGTGATCGTCTACGCCGGCGCCATCGTCGTGCTCTTCCTGTTCGTGATGATGCTGCTCGGCGTCGACCGCGACGAGGACCTGCGGATCGAGCCCCTCCGTGGGCAGCGCTGGGCGGCCATCGCCGGCGGCGCGGCCTTCCTCGCCGTCGTGCTCGTCGCCCTCCTCGCCGGGGAGCGGACGCTCACCGGCCAGCGGGGGTCGCTCCTGTTCGACCAGGGCCTCGATCCCAACATCGTGCTCATCGGGCGCGACCTGTTCACCAACCACGTCCTCGCCTTCGAGGCCACCGCACTGCTGCTCACCATCGCGGTGGTCGGCGCCGTGGTCCTCGTGCGCAAGGTGAGCAACGAGAGCACCCGTCCGACCGACGAGGAGGTGTCGTCCTGATGGAGGTGACCGGCACCTGGTACCTCGTCCTGTCCGCGCTGCTCTTCACGATCGGCGGCGTCGGGCTGCTCGTCCGCCGCAACCCGCTCGTGATGTTCATGTGCGTCGAGCTCATGCTCAACGCCGTGAACCTCACGTTCGTGACCTTCTCCCGGATGCTCGGCGACATCGGCGGTCAGACCGTCGTGTTCTTCGTGCTCGTCGTCGCCGCCGTCGAGGTGGTGGTCGGGCTCGCCATCATCGTGGCCATCATGCGCCGCCGGCCGGGGGCCACCGCCGACGACATCGCGCTCCTCAAAGGCTGACCCCCGACCATGCTCGACCTCGTCTGGCTCATCCCTGCCCTCCCGCTCGCCGGCTTCCTCACCCTCGTGGTGGCGGGCCGGCGCCTCGGCGAGCCCCTCGCCGGGTGGCTCGCCACCGCGGCGATGGGCGGCTCGTTCCTCGCCACCGTGGTGGTGTTCGTCGGCCTCGTCGACCGACCCGGCGCCGACCGCTTCTTCACCCAGACGCTCTTCGAGTGGGTGCCGGCGGGCAACCTCAGCGTCGACGCCGGGTTCCTCGTCGACCCGCTGTCGATCACGATGGCGCTCTTCGTCACCGGCGTCGCCACCCTGATCCACCTGTACTCGATCGGGTACATGCACGGGGACCCGAACTTCTCGAAGTTCTTCCTCTACCTGAACCTGTTCGCCGCGTCGATGCTCGTGCTCGTCCTCGGCGACAACATGCTCATGACCTTCCTCGGCTGGGAGGGCGTGGGCACCTGTTCGTACCTGCTCATCTCGTTCTGGTTCACGAGCGAGGAGAACGCCACCGCCGGCAAGAAGGCCTTCGTCACCAACCGCATCGGTGACTGGGGCTTCATGGTCGCGATGTTCCTGGCCTTCGCCACGATCGGCTCGCTCTCCTACGCCGACCTCATCTCGGCGTCGGTCACCGGGTCGCTCGCCGCCGTCACCGCCACGGGGATCGCCCTGCTGCTCTTCGTCGGCGCCACCGGCAAGTCGGCGCAGCTGCCCCTGTTCGTCTGGCTCCCCGACGCCATGGCCGGTCCCACCCCCGTGTCGGCGCTCATCCACGCGGCCACGATGGTCACCGCCGGCGTCTACCTCTTCTTCCGGGTCAGCCCGGTGGTCGCCGCCTCCTACGACTGGGTGCCCACCGTCATCTCCTGGGTCGGCGTGCTCACGGCGCTCGTGGCGGCCACGATCGCCATCTCGCAGAACGACATCAAGAAGGTGCTGGCCTACTCGACCGTCAGCCAGCTCGGCTTCATGTTCTTCGCCATCGGGTCGGGCGCCTACGTCGCGGCGCTCTTCCACGTCATCACCCACGCCTTCTTCAAGGCACTGCTGTTCCTCGGGTCCGGCTCGGTCATCCACGGCATGCACGAGGAGCAGGACATGCGCCGGATGGGCGGGCTCTACCGCTACATGCCGATCACCGCCGGCACCTTCATCGTCGGCTGGCTCGCCATCGCCGGCGTCCCGCCGTTCTCCGGCTTCTGGTCGAAGGACGAGATCCTCCTCTACGCCTGGGCCGACTCGAAGGCCATCTGGGCCATCGGCTCCCTCGCCGCCCTGCTCACCGCCTTCTACATGACCCGCCAGGTGATCATGGTCTTCTTCGGCGAGCCCCGCTGGCACGAGCCGCTCGAGCCCGCGGCGGCCGCTGCGCCGGGCGGCCACGAGGACGCCGAGGTCGAGCCGGAGTCCGAGGACGCCCCGGCGGAGGACGTGGCCGAGCACGTCGAGCGCCACCTGCCCGACGACTTCCGGCCCCACGAGTCGCCGTGGACGATGACCCTGCCGCTCGTGGTCCTCGCCACCGCGGCGCTGCTCGGCGGTGGGCTCAACCTGCCCTTCACCCCGGACCTCCACTTCCTCGACCGCTGGCTCGAGCCGTCGCTGTTCGGGAGCGCCGCCCACCCGGACTTCTCCACCGGCGAGAAGGTCTTCATCGCCATCTTCTCGATCGGTCTCACCCTGGTCGGCCTCGCGCTCGCCTTCGTCGTCTACGTGCAACGGCGCGTCGACCACAGGGCGATCGAGCAGGACGCCTTCGCCCAGGGGTGGTGGATCGACTCCACCTACGCCCGCCTCGTCGACGGCCCCGGCCGCAAGCTGTTCGAGGCCGCGGCGTGGTTCGACCGCACGATCATCGACGGTGCCGTCAACGGCGTCGCCACCGGCGTCCGCGCCGGCGGCACGGCGCTGCGCACCGTCCAGACCGGATTCGTCCGCACCTACGCGCTCGCCATCGGACTCGGCGCCGTGCTGGTCGCTGTCTGGTTCCTGACGAGGGCGAGCTTCTAGATGACCTCCACCGTGACCTCTCTCGCCACCTTCGCGGCAGCGCAGCCCTTCCCGCTGCTCACCGCGCTCGTGGTCCTCCCGGCGTTCGGCGCGCTGCTCGTGGCCGTGCTGCCCCGCCGGCGTCCGGAGTCGATCCGGATGACGGCGCTGCTCACCACGATGGCCACCGGTGCGGTCGCCGTCTACGTGCTGGCCGCCTTCGACACCGCCGACGCGGGCTTCCAGTTCGTCTCCCGCCAGAGCTGGATCTCCGACTTCGGCATCTCGTGGGCGCTCGGCGTGGACGGCATCTCGCTGTTCCTCGTCGTGCTCACCGCGGTGATCTTCCCGATCGCCCTGCTGGCGTCGTCACCGGGCCACGACCCGAAGCCGTACTACGCCTGGATCCTGCTGCTCGAGGCCGGGTCGATGGGTGTGTTCCTCGCCCTCGACCTGTTCATGTTCTTCGTCTTCTTCGAGATCGTGCTCGTCCCGATGTACTTCCTCATCGGGAGCTGGGGTCACGGAAACCGCGTCTACGCGGCGATGAAGTTCTTCCTCTACACGATGTTCGGCTCGGCGTTCATGCTCGTGGCCATCCTCGCCACCGTGCTGCTGAACGCCCAGGGCAACGGCAGCGCCGTCACCTTCGACATCGTCGAGATCGCCACCAACCCGGCCATCGCCCAGAACACGGCGCGCTGGCTGTTCCTCGCCTTCGCCATCGCGTTCGCGGTGAAGGTCCCGATCTTCCCGGTGCACACGTGGCTCCCCGACGCCCACACCGAGGCGCCCACCGCGGGCTCGGTGATCCTCGCCGCGGTGATGCTGAAGCTCGGCACCTACGGCTTCATCCGCTTCGGCCTCTTCCTCTTCCCCGAGGCCGCGGTGTTCTTCGCCCCGCTCTTCCTCACCCTCGGCGTGGCCGGCATCATCTACGGCGCCGCCGTCGCCGCGATGCAGAAGGACCTCAAGCGGCTCGTCGCCTACTCCTCGGTCGCCCACATGGGCTTCATCGTGCTCGGCATCTTCGCCCTGAACGCCGAGGGCCTCGAGGGCGGCATCCTCCAGATGGTCAACCACGGCATCTCCACCGGCGCGCTGTTCATCCTCGTCGGCTGGATCTACGAGCGTCGCCACACCCGCCAGATCGCCGAGCTCCGCGGCCTCCAGAAGGCGGCCCCGGTGTTCGCGGCCGTGTTCACCGTCGTGATGCTGTCCTCGATCGGCGTGCCCGGCCTGAACGGCTTCGTCGGCGAGTTCCTCACGCTCATCGGCGCCTTCGCCTCCGCCCGGTGGTGGGCGGTCGTGGCCGCCGCCGGCGTCATCCTCGCCGCCATCTACCTGCTCTGGGCCTACCAGCGGGTGTTCCACGGCACCCCCGACGAGGCCAACGCGGACTTCCGCGAGCTGCGGTGGACCGAGGGCCTCGTGATGGTCCCGCTGCTCGGCCTCATCGTGTTCATGGGCGTCTACCCGAAGCCCGTGCTCGAGCGCATGGAGCCGGCCGTCGACGCCCTCGTCGCCCACATCGAGCGCGAGGTCCCCGACTTCACGTCCACCAGCGGACCCGAGGCCACCGAGGACGTCGAGCTGTCCGACGTCCACGGTGAGGACCACGCGGAGGAGGCCGACCACGCCGAGGACGGCTCGGCCGACGACGAGGAGGTGCACGAGTGATCGCCATGCTCCTCGCCCAGGTCGGTGACGTCACGCCACTCGCCACTCCCGAGGTGCAGTGGTCGGCCCTCGTGCCGCTGCTCATCCTCGGCGCCGGCGGCGTGCTGCTGCTCACCATCAGCTCGCTCGTGAAGGGCATGTCGGCCCCCGGCGTCAACGCCGCGGCCACCGTGCTCGTCGGCCTCGCCACCATCGTCGCCTGCGTGCCGGTGTGGCAGCGGGTCCAGGACCCCGAACGGGGTCCGCTCACCGCGGTGGGCGGCGCCATCGGGATCGACGGGTTCTCGGTGCTCGCCACCGGGCTCATCGCCGTGTCCGTGATCCTCGCCGCGCTGCTCCTCGACGACTACATGCGCCGCGAGGAGATGGACGGGGTCGAGATGTACGCCCTGCTGCTGCTCTCCGCCGCCGGCGGGGCGCTGATGGCGTCGGCCAACGACCTCATCGTCATGTTCATCGGGCTCGAGGCCCTCTCGATCGCCATCTACGTCATGGCCGCGATGCACCGCCGCCGCGTCGATTCCCAGGAGGCGGGCTTCAAGTACTTCATCGTCGGCGCCTTCTCCTCGGCGTTCTTCCTGTACGGCATCGCGATGGTCTACGGCGCCACCGGCACCACCAACCTGGTCGAGATGGCGTCGTTCCTCGCCGGTTCGGTGCTGCTCCAGAACGCCGTCCTCCTCCTCGGCATGGCGCTGCTGCTCGTCGGCTTCGCCTTCAAGATCTCCGCCGTGCCGTTCCAGGGCTGGACGCCGGACGTCTACCAGGGCGCGCCGACGCCGGTCACCGCGTTCATGGCCTCGGCGGTGAAGGTGGCGGCCTTCGGCGGGCTGATCCGGGTCTTCCACCTGGCCCTGTCGACCGAGGCCGTCGACTGGCAGCCGATCGTCTACGCCATCGCCATCCTCACGATGGTCGTCGGCGCCGCGCTCGCCGTCGTCCAGACCGACATCAAGCGGATGCTCGCCTACTCGTCGATCAACCACGCCGGCTTCGTGCTCGTCGCGGTGCAGGCCGACACGCCCCAGGGCATCCAGGCGGCGCTGTTCTACCTGGCCTCCTACGTGTTCCTCGTGGCCGGCAGCTTCGGCGTCGTGAGCCTGGTCAGCGGCAACGGCGACGCCCGCACGTCGCTCGACGACATCCGCGGCCTCGCCCGCAGCCGCCCCGGGCTGGCGCTCGCGCTCACGGTGTTCCTGCTCGCCCAGGCCGGGGTGCCGCTGACGTCGGGCTTCTTCGCCAAGTTCTACGTGATCGCCGCGGCGGTCGACGCCCGCTCCTACTGGCTGGCGCTCGCCGCCATGGTCGCCTCGGTGATCGCCGCGGTGCTGTACCTCCGCATCGTCGTCGCCATGTACCTGTCGGGCGGCGACCACGACGGCGAGGAGCCGGTCGAGGGCCCGCGGGTCTCGATCCCGCTGCCGGCGGGCACCGCCATCGGCATCGCCATCGTCGCCACCATCGCCATCGGCATCCTGCCCGGCTACCTCATCGAGGTCGCCCGCGACGCCGTGCCCGTCCTCGTGGCCGTGCCCCTGCCGTAGCGCCGGCGAGAGCATCTGCCGACGGCCACCGGATCGGTCCGAGGTTCGTCGAACCCGGCCGCGCGAGGACCGGCTCCCTCGGCGTCAGGGACGCCGGCGGATCAGTCGCCGGGGACCGTGGTGGTCGGCATCACCGTCGTCTCCGTCGTCACGCCCTCGTCCGGGCCGATGGTCGTGGTCTCGGTGCTCATGGTCGTGTCGGTGACGTGGGGTGGGACGGCGGTCGACGGCGGGGACGACGCGTCGGCGACCTCGTGCAGCAGCACCGGGAACGAGCGGCCGTTCGTGTCGCCGTCGCGGACGACGACCTCGCAGAAGCTGGTGAGCGACCGGCAGTCGACGACGCCGTCGGCCCCCGCGATGCTGGCCGGCGCGGGGAGGGAGAACGTCGCCGTGCCGTCGGGCCCGGCGACCACCTCGGTGCCGCCCGGTGACGCACACGCCGGCTCTCCGCCCACGGCGCAGAACGTGTAGGCCTCGGCACCGGAGGCGCACGCCGACACGTAGGTGGGATGCCCCCACTGGTCGACCTCGCCGCCCTCGCCCTGGCCGCAGACGTCGACCCACCAGGACGAGCCCGGCGCGGCGTTCTCGACGGTGACGGTGAGCGTGTCGCCGACCGACACCGGGCCCTGCGGGTCCATGTGGATCGACAGCGGCGGCGTGCCCGGGACGTCGGGGTCGAAGTGGACGCCGATGGTGCCCGACTGGTCGTAGTCGTCGATCGCGCCGACCGCGACGACGCAGGTGTGGGTGGAGCCCTCGGGCGGCGCCTGGGCGCAGTCGTGCACGCCGTTGGCGAGGGTGACGTAGCGGCGCACCGGGTGCTCGGCGCTGAAGTTGCCCTGGGCGTCCGACGTCACGGCGGTGTACGGCGAGATCTGGCAGTTGTCGACCCCACCGATCGACGACGGCCCGAGCGGCGTGCACATCACGATGCCGAGGTTGCGGCTCGGAGGGAAGCCCGAGCCGCTGACCGTCACCGTCTGGCCGTCGACGAGCCCCTGGGCGGGTGTCGCCTGGACCGGCAGGCGCAGGGAGTCGAGGCCGTCGCGGGGCCCGCCGACGGCCGTGGCCCCGTCGAGCTCGAACGCCAGGTCCTCGGTCAGGTCGTCATCGGTGCCCGGGTCGTCGGCGCCGGGGTCCTGTGCGGCGACGACGACGCCGATGAGCAGCACGAGCGCGGCGAAGATCGCCGTCGGCGCCCAGCGGGGGAGCCCTCGCCCCGGTTCCGCCGGCTGGAGCTCCACCACCGCCTCGGGGGCACCTCCACGCCCGTCGTCCGCCGCTCCGCCCATCGCCGCTCTCCCTCTTCGGGTGTGTCGCCTGCCACGGTACCGCGGGAGCCCGTTCCTGCCCAGGGTGCGGCGCCGCGGCCCCCGATCGAGTGGTACGAATGGCCTCCGACCGGCGTGTTTGGCCCATCGTGAGCGCCTTCACTAGGCTCCCTCGCCGTGTCGGAATTCCTCCGGAACTACCTCACCGTCGCCATCTTCGGCGGTGTCGCCGTCCTCCTGGTCGGCGGCATCCTCTCGATCGGTCGCATCCTGCGTCCCTCCCGGCCGCAGCCGCAGAAGTACACGACCTACGAGAGCGGTGTGGACCCGGTCGAGGGCGGCTGGTCCCAGAGCCAGGTCCGCTACTACATCTTCGCCCTGCTGTTCGTGATGTTCGACGTCGAGGCCGTCTTCATCTTCCCGTGGGCGACCCGCCTCGAGGTCTACGACATGTTCGGCCTGGTCGAGATGGCGATCTTCATCTTCATCCTCGCCCTCGGCCTCCTCTACGCCTGGCGCAAGAAGGTGCTCCGATGGGTCTAGTCGAGAGCGGCAAGCTGCCGAAGCCGCTCACGTCGCTGCTTAACCTCAGCCGCAAGTACTCCATCTGGGCCTACCAGTGGGGTCTCGCGTGCTGCGCCATCGAGATGGGTGCGGCGCTCGCCTCGCCGCGGTACGACGTGATGCGCCTCGGCGTCATCCCGTTCCCCGCCAGCCCCCGCCAGGCCGACCTCGTCATCATCTCGGGCACGGTCACCGACAAGATGGCGCCGGCCGTGCTGCGCCTCTACGAGCAGATGCCCGACCCGAAGTACGTCATCTCCATGGGCTCCTGCGCCAACTGCGGCGGCCCCTACTGGGACTCGTACTCGGTCACCAAGGGCGTCGACCAGATCATCCCCGTGGACGTCTACGTCCCGGGCTGCCCGCCGCGGCCCGAGGCGCTGCTCGAGGGCATCGTGCTGCTCCAGGAGCGCATCCAGAACGAGGACATGGCGGCACGTTGGAAGGGTGAGCCCATTGTCGTCGCCTGACGCCCCCGTCGACGAGGCGGAGGCCACCGAGGAGGAGACCGTCGAGACCGACGAGCGGCGCGAGTCGCTGCTCGCCGAGGTCACCGAGGCCCTCGGGGCCGACCACGTCGTCGCCAGCCACATCGCCCCGGGCCAGGACCTCTGGATCCGCGTCGCCACCCCCGCGTGGGCCGACCTCGCCCGCATCCTCCGCGACCTCGGCTTCAGCTACTTCACGTTCCTCTCGGCCATCGACTGGATGCCCTCGCCCTTCGGCCGGGGCATGGACGCCGAGGTCGACAAGGTGCTCGAGGGCGCGCTGCCGAAGGAGCCGGGCGAGATCGAGCACGGCGTCACCGGCGGCACCGGCCGCTTCGAGGTGTTCGCCCGCGTCTACTCGATCGACCGCACGATCGGCCTCACGCTCAAGACCGACGTCCCCGAGGACACGATGACCGTCGAGACCTGGACGGGCACCTACGCCGGGGCCGACTGGCACGAGCGCGAGGCGTGGGAGATGTTCGGCATCACCTTCGAGGGCCACCCGCGCCTGCGCCACATCTACCTCCCGAGCGACTTCGAGGGGAACCCGCTGCGCAAGGACTTCCCGCTGCTCGCCCGCCACGTCAAGCCGTGGCCGGGCATCGTCGACGTCGAGCCCATGCCGGGCGAGGACGACGAGGCGGCGGCCGACGGCGGGGAAGGGGAGTGATCCGATGACCGCGATCTCCGAACGGCGCCAGCTGGCCTACATGGCCGCCCAGGCCGCCGACGCCCGGGTCAACGTCGAGCTCGAGACCGAGGGCATGACCCTCAACATGGGCCCGCAGCACCCGGCCACCCACGGCACGCTCCGCATCGTCGCCAAGCTCGACGGCGAGCAGGTCGTCTCCGCCGATCCGATCATGGGCTACATGCACCGGGGCTACGAGAAGCTCACCGAGGTGCGCACGTACCCGCAGGTCACGACGCTGGTGAACCGCATCGACTGGCTCGGCAGCTTCGCCAACGAGGTCCCGTTCATCCTCGCCGCCGAGCGGCTGATGGAGGTCGAGGCCCCGCCCCGCGCCCAGTGGATCCGCACGATCTTCTTCGAGCTGTCCCGCATCGCCAACATCACCCTGTTCATGGGCGACATGGCGCTCCAGCTCGGCGCCCAGACGCCGGCGTTCTACGCCTTCCGCGACCGCGAGTTCGTCCTCAACCAGATCGAGGCGGCCACCGGTGGGCGGTTCCACCCCAACTTCGACCGCATCGGCGGCCTGAAGGACGATCTGCCGAAGGGCTGGATCGAGGAGACCCGCGGCGCCATGGTCAAGGTGCGCGAGTTCTGCGACATCATGGAGGACCTCGTCACCGGGAACGAGATCTTCGAGGCCCGCACCCGCGGCGTCGGGGTCATCCCCGCCGACGTCGCCCAGTCCTACGGCCTCTCCGGCGCCAACCTGCGCGCCTCGGGCATCGACTGGGACCTCCGCCGGGACGAGCCGGTCGGCCTGGCCTGGAACGAGGTCGACTGGAAGGTCTGGACCCACCCCGACGGCGACTCGTTCGCCCGGTTCTGGGTCCGCCTCCAGGAGACCCGCGAGGCCACCCGCATCATCGACCAGCTGCTCGACGGCCTGCCGTCGGGGCCGATCATGGCCAAGGTCCCCCGCATCATCAAGGTGCCGGCGGGCGAGGCGTGGATCTCGACGGAGAACCCGCTCGGCGAGATGGGGTACTACATCGTCTCGAAGGGCGACCTCACGCCGTACCGCGTGAAGATCCGCTCGGCGTCGTTCAACAACGTGTCGATCGTCCCGTGGGTGCTGCGGGGCGTCTACGTGCCCGACATCATCACGATCCTCGCCAGCCTCTACTTCATCCTCGGAGACATCGACCGGTGACCGACCTCGTGCTCGGCATCGAGCTCGCCTACTGGCAAGAGACCCTCATCAAGGTCGGCGTCGTCGCCGCGCTCGTGCCCACCTCGGCGCTGATCCTCGGCTACGTCTTCCTCCTGAAGATGATGAGCTTCATGCAGAGCCGCCTGGGCCCGATGGAGTCCGGCCCCTACGGCCTGCTCCAGCTCGTCGGTGACGGCGTGAAGTTCCTCCAGAAGGAGGACATCTTCCCGGCCAAGGCCGACAAGTGGGTGTTCGCCTTCGCCCCGTTCGTCGTCGTCATCTCGACGCTGCTCATCTTCGTGTTCGTGCCCGTCGGGCCCGACCTCGTCGGCTCGCCCGTCGACACCGGCGTGTTCGCCGCCCTGGCGGTGTCGTCGATCTCGGTCATCGGCATCCTGATGGCCGGCTGGTCCTCGGCCAACAAGTACTCGCTGATGGGTGGCCTCCGTGCCGCCGGCCAGCTCATCGCCTACGAGCTGCCCCTGGTCCTCGCCGTCGTCGGCGTGGTCATCCAGGCCGAGACCCTCAGCCTCCAGGGCATCATCGGCGCCCAGGCCGAGGGCGAGATCTTCGGCATCGGCGCCATCGGCAACCCGTTCATCATCACCCAGTTCGTCGGGTTCGTGATCTTCATGATCGCCATCCAGGCCGAGCTCACCCAGACCCCGTTCGACATGCCGGTCGCCGAGTCCGAGATCGTGGGCGGCTACCAGGTGGAGTACACCGGCTTCCGGTTCCTCACCTTCTTCATCGGCGAGTTCGGCACCGCCTTCGTCTTCGCCGGCCTCGCCTCGGTGCTCTTCCTCGGCGGCTGGTGGGTGCCCGGCTTCGACCTCGACTCGAACGCCCTCAACGTCGTCGGGCCGCTGGTGATGTTCGCCAAGATCATGTTCGTCTCGTTCCTGATCTTCTGGTTCCGCTTCACCTACCCCCGCATGCGTGAGGACCAGCTGCAGTCGTTCGCCTGGAAGGTGCTCATCCCCGTGTCCCTCGTGAACATCGTCGCCACAGGCGTGCTGAAGGTGGTGTTCTGATGCCCCAGCTCCCCGGCCTGGTGAAGGGCCTCGGCGTCACGTTCAAGACGATGCTGCAGCCCAACGTCACCGTGCAGTACCCCCGCGAGAAGGAGGCGCCGCCCACCAGGGCCCGCGGCGTCATCGCGCTCAAGGAGGAGAACTGCACCGTCTGCATGCTCTGCGCACGCGAGTGCCCGGACTGGTGCATCTACATCGAGGGCCACAAGTACCTCGCCCCTCCCCGGCGTGAGGGTGGCAAGCCCCGCCAGAAGAACGCCCTCGACCGATTCGACATCGACTACGCGCTCTGCATGTACTGCGGGATCTGCGTCGAGGTCTGCCCATTCGAGGCGCTCTTCTGGAGCCCCGAGTTCGAGTACTCCGAGCCCCGGATCGCCGATCTGCTCCACGACAAGACGATGCTCGGCCACTGGATGACCACCGTCCCCGACTTCGAGCCCTACGAGTCCGGCTCGGAGGCCAAGGTGAAGAAGGTGCCGCGCTAGTGGACACCGTGTGGGGCGACAACGTCGCCCAGAACATCGCCTTCTACGTCATCGCCGCGATCATGGTGGTCGGCGCCCTCAAGGTCGTCACCACCAAGAACGTGGTGCATGCCGCGCTCTACCTCGTCGCCGTGCTCACCGGCATGGCCGGGCAGTTCATCCTGCTCGGCGCGGAGTTCATCGCCATCACCCAGATGCTGGTGTACGTCGGGGCGATCGTCGTCCTCTTCCTCTTCGGCATCATGCTGACCCGGGCCCAGCTCGGGAAGGACCCCGACGTCGACGGCACCACGGTGCAGAAGACGAGCGGCGTCCTCGTCGCCCTCGTCCTCCTCGTCGTGATGGGCTACGCCATCTACGACCGCTTCGAGGGCGTCGAGCTCGCCGAGGAGCGGGTCCAGCCCACGGCGATGGTCGCCGACTCCATCTTCTCCACCTACATCGTCCCGTTCGAGGCCATCTCGGTGCTGCTCCTCGCAGCGCTGATCGGCGCGATCGTGCTGGCGAGGAGGGACTGACGCCGTGCTGCTGACGAACTTCCTGATGCTGTCGTCGATCCTGTTCTGCATCGGCGTCTACGGCGTCCTCGCCCGCAAGAACGCGGTCATGGTCCTCATGTCGATCGAGCTGATCCTCAACGCCGTCAACATCAACCTGGTGGCGTTCGGCGTGATCAACGGCTCGATCTCCGGCCACGTGTTCGCGCTGTTCATCGTGGCCGTCGCCGCGGCCGAGGTCGGCGTCGGCCTGGCCCTGGTGCTGCTCATCTACCGCAACCGATCGAGCATCGACCTCGACGAGCTCGATCTGATGAAGGGCTGACGCGACTCATGTGGTTCCTCGAGAACGCCTGGATCATCCCTGCCATCCCGGCCGCGTCGTTCCTGCTCATCCTCTTCTTCGGCAAGCGGATGCCCCGGGGCGGCTCGGAGATCGGCATCGCCGCGGTCGGCCTGTCGTTCCTCCTGTCGGTCGGCGCGGGCGTGTCCTGGATCGACCGGGTCGAGAACCCGCCACCCGCGGACGACCACGGCACCGAGGAGGTCGAGCACGAGGAGGACGCGGAGGAGCACGCCGCGGGCGACCTCGTCGTCGTCGGCCCCACCGAGTCCGCCGCCGAGGCGGGCGAGGAGGAGCGCCACGCCGTCGAGCCCGTCACCCGGTCCTGGACCTGGTGGCAGTCCGGCGGCACCGAGTTCCAGGTCGGGACCTTCGTCGACGGGCTCAGCGTGATGATGCTGTTCGTCGTCGGGCTGATCTCGCTGCTCGTGCACGTCTACTCGACCGAGTACGTGAAGGGCGACCGGCGGTTCACGCACTTCTTCGCCTTCCTCAGCCTCTTCACCGCCTCGATGATGACCCTCGTCATCTCCGAGAACACGCTCCAGATCATCACCGCCTGGGAGGCGGTGGGCGTCTGCTCGTTCGCCCTCATCGGGCACTGGTGGGAGGACAAGGCCAACGGCGACGCCGCGCTCAAGGCCTTCCTCACCAACCGCGTCGGCGACGTCGGCCTGATCATCGGCATGATCACGCTCTACTTCGCCGCCGACAGCTTCAACATCGTCGAGATCAACAGCCTGGCCAGCGCCGGCGAGCTGTCCCACACGGCCCTGCTCGTCGCCTCGCTCTGCCTCATCGCCGCGGTCATGTCCAAGTCCGGCCAGTTCTTCCTCCACACCTGGCTCCCCGACGCCATGGCCGGCCCCACCCCCGTCTCCGCGCTGCTGCACTCCGCGACCATGGTCGTCGCCGGCATCTTCATGGTCGGCCGGATGTACGGCGTGTTCTGGGAGGGCCTGTCGATCGGCACCTCCACGATCAACGCCCTCGCCGTCGTCGGCGGCATCACGACCCTCGTCGGCGCATCGCTCGCCTTCGTGCAGCGCGACATCAAGAAGGTCCTCGCCTACTCGACGATCAGCCAGCTCGGCTACATGGCCATGGCCCTCGGCGTCGGCGCCTGGACCGCGGCGCTGTTCCACCTCTTCACCCACGCCTTCTTCAAGGCCTGCTTGTTCCTCGGGGCCGGGTCGGTCAGCCACGCCTGCCATCACAGCTTCGACATGGTCAAGGACATGGGCGGCCTGCGGAAGTACATGCCGCACACCTTCCGGACCTTCATGATCGGCTCGATCGCGCTCGCCGGGATCCCGCCGCTCGCCGGCTTCTGGTCGAAGGACGAGATCCTGGCCGGCGCCCAGCAGCTCGGCGACGGCGGCTACACGCTCATGCTCGTGATGGGCCTCGTGACCGCCGGCCTGACCGGCGCCTACGTCACGCGCATGGTGTACCTCACCTTCTTCGGCGAGTACCGCGGCCACGGCACCCCCCACGAGTCCCCCAAGGCGATCACCACGCCGCTGTGGATCCTGGCCGGCTTCGCCGCCCTGGCCGGCGGGCTCAACCTGCCCGACGCCATCGTCCCCGAGAGCGTGGCGCTGCAGTTCGAGCACTACGTCGAGCCGACCGCCGCCTACTTCCCCGACATCAGCCACCCGTCGTTCAGCTGGGGCCTGGCCATCGGCTCCACCCTCATCGCCGCGGCCGGCATCGCGCTGTCCTACAGCTACTGGTTCCTCGGGAAGTTCCACGGGCTCACCGAGCGCAACGCCCTCGCCATGCGCGGCTACCGCCTGCTCGAGAACAAGTACTACCTCGACGTCCTCTACACCGACGTCATCGTCGGCTCGGTGAAGGGGCCCATCGCCCGGGCGTCGAACTGGGTCAACCAGAACCTCATCGACGCCGTGCCGAACACCGTCGGCCGCACCACCGTCCAGGTCGGGCGCGGTGCCTACCGCTACGTCGACCAGGCCGTCGTCGACGGCGCGGTCAACCTCTCCGGCCGCTCGGCCGAGGCCTCCGGGTCGGGTCTGCGCCTGGCGCAGACCGGCCGGGTGCGCCAGTACGGAAGCCTCATGTTCGGGGGCGCAGCCATCCTGGCCGCCGTCCTCGTCGTCATCGTCTGACTCTGATCGCAGCACCAGGGAGCCGAAGGGACCACCATGGAAGATTTCCTCAACGACTGGGGACTGAGCGCTGCAGTGTTCCTGCCGCTCGTCGGCGCCGCGGTGATGGCGCTGATCCCCCGTGCGGAGGAGCAGCTCCACAAGACGATCGCCCTGCTCACCACCCTGGTGGTCGCCGGCGTCGGGGTGGCGCTCGTCGCCAACTTCGACTTCGACCGGGGTGACGAGCTCCAGTTCGTCGTCGACGCGAGCTGGATCGACGTCATCAACAGCCGGTTCATCGTCGGGCTCGACGGCATCTCGCTGCCGCTGTTGCTGCTGACGATGCTCGTGGTGCCCTTGTGCGTCGTCTACTCGTGGAACCACTTCCCCGAGCCGCACAACCCGAAGGCGTTCCTCATCCTCATCCTGATCCTCCAGACCGGCATGATCGGGACGTTCGTCGCCCAGGACCTCATCCTCTTCTTCGTCTTCTTCGAGGTCGTGCTCCTGCCGATGTACTTCATGATCGGCGTCTGGGGCGGCGAGCAGCGGCAGTACGCGTCGATCAAGTTCTTCCTCTACACGCTGTTCGGCTCGGCGCTGATGCTCGTCAGCTTCCTGGCCCTCTACTTCCTCGCCGACGGCACCGACACCATCGCCGGCGTGGCGAACACCTTCGACATGCGGGCCCTGCCCGAGGCGGCCTCCGGCATCGCGAAGACGAGCCAGCTGTGGATCTTCGGCGGCATGTTCCTCGGCTTCGGCATCAAGGTGCCGATCTTCCCGTTCCACACCTGGCTGCCCGACGCCCACACCCAGGCGCCCACGGTCGGCTCGGTCATCCTGGCCGCGGTGCTCCTGAAGCTCGGCACCTACGGCTTCATCCGCATCGCCATCCCGACCCTCCCCGAGGCCGCGATCGAGTGGGCACCGTTCATCGGCGCCCTCGCGGTCATCGGCATCATCTACGGCGCACTGTGCTGCCTGGCCCAGACCGACATGAAGCGGCTCATCGCCTTCTCGTCGGTGGCGCACATGGGCTTCACGATGCTCGGCATCGCCACCCTCACCGACTTCGGGATGAACGCCGCCATCTTCGGCATGGTCGCCCACGGCCTCATCACCGGCATGCTCTTCTTCGTCGCCGGATCGATGAAGGAGCGCTACCACACGCTCGAGATCCAGCGCCTCGGCGGCCTCCTCGTGTCGGCGCCGAAGATGGGCTGGATCCTCGGCCTCTCCACGATGGCGTCGCTCGGCCTGCCCGGCCTCGCCGGCTTCTGGGGTGAGGTCCCGGCGATCCTCGCCTCCTACAACCCGGCCGAGGGCCTGTCGGTGCCGCTGTTCCGCACCTACATGGTCATCGCCGCCATCGGCACGGTGTTCGCCGCCGGCTACCTGCTGTGGCTCTACCAGCGCACCGCCTTCGGCACCCCGAAGGAGGAGTTCGCCGAGGATCCGCACATCACCGACGTCACCGGCCCCGAGTGGATCGCCTGGCTGCCGATGATCGCCCTGATCCTCGTCCTCGGCGTGTACCCGAACCTCCTGTTCGACATCACCGACCCCGCCGTCGGCGTCGTCAGCGAGCTCGTCGCCGGGGTCGGGTCCTGAGCTGATGGATCCCACCGCCCTCCTCACCGTCGCCTTCGAGCGGCCCCCCATCGACTGGCACGCGGTCGCGCCCGAGCTCACCCTGCTCGGCGTCGGTGCGCTGCTCACGTTGCTCGACGTGGTCCTGCTCGAGCGGGGGCGCAAGTACATGCCGGCCCTGGCCGGGATCGGCGTGCTCGTCACGCTCGTCCCGATCCTCACCCTGGCGGTCGACGGCACCAACCGCACGATGTTCGGTGGGGCGTTCGTCGTCGACGAGTTCGCGCTGCTGTTCAAGGCGCTGATCCTCGTCTCGGGCTACGTCGTGATCCTGCTCTCCACCAACTACGTCGCCGAGGGCGACTACTGGGAGTCGGAGTACTACGGCCTGCTGCTGTCGTCGATGATGGGCATGGTCCTCATCGCGTCGGCCCGCGACCTCATCACGCTGTTCGTCGCGCTGGAGCTGCTCTCGATCCCCGCCTACCTGCTCGCCGGCTGGCGCAAGCGGGCCCTCGAGGGCAACGAGGCGGGCATGAAGTACTTCCTGATGGGCGTGTTCGCCTCGGCGATCATGCTCTACGGCATGTCGCTGCTCTACGGCGTCGCCGGCGACACCCGCCTCTCGGCGATCGGTGAGGCCGTGCACGGCAGCGAGTCCGTCCCGCTCATCACGCTCGGCGTCGTGTTCACCCTGATCGGCTTCGCCTTCAAGGTCTCGGCCGTGCCGTTCCACACGTGGGCCCCGGACGTCTACCAGGGCGCTCCCACGCCGATCACCGGCTTCCTGGCCGTGGCCTCGAAGACCTCGGGCTTCATCGCCCTGCTCCAGCTCGTGTTCGTGGCGTTCCCCGACCGCGACGACGTGTACCAGCCGCTGTTCTGGGTGCTCGCCCTCCTGACCATGACGGTCGGCAACCTGGTCGCCCTGCGGCAGACCAACGTCGTGCGGCTGTTCGCCTACTCGGGCGTGGCCCAGGCCGGCTACATCCTCTGCGGGCTCGCCGTCGCTGGCGACGTCGGGGACCAGGCGCTCCAGGCCATCGCCACCTACCTCGTCATCTACGCGGCGATGAACCTCGGCGTGTTCGCCATCATCATCGCCGTGGCCCGCAAGACCCGCTCCGGCGACATCGCGAGCTACGGCGGGCTGTTCGAGTACGCCCCGGGCCTCGCGGTCTCGATGGTGGTGTTCCTCTTCGCCCTGGCCGGCATCCCGCCGCTCGCCGGCTGGTACGCCAAGTTCGCGATCTTCAAGGTCACGGTCGAGGCGAACAGCTGGATCGGCTACAGCCTGGCCGTCGCCGTCGCCATCAACTCGGTGATCGCGCTCTTCTACTACGCCAACATCGCCCGCCAGATGTTCATGAACCCCGTCCCCGACGGCGACACCACCCGCATCCGGGTGCCGTTCTCGCTCGTCGCGGCCCTCGTCATCACCGTCGCGGCGACGGTCGCCCTCGGCGTCTACCCCCGGGCGGTCACCCACCTCACCGAGGTGTCGCTGCTCGCCGGCGCGGGCTAGTCGGTGCCGCCGGTGTCCTCGACCGGCGACCAGAGCCCGCTCCTCGCGGGCATCGCCCACCTGGTGGAGCGACACGGGCCGGTGCCGTTCTCGGCGGTGGTCGACGCCGCCCTCTACGACGAGGCGCACGGGTTCTACGGCAGCGGTCGTGGCCACGCCGGGCGGCGCGGCGACTTCATCACCTCGCCGGAGGTCGGCCCGCTCTTCGGCACGGTCGTCGCCCGGGCCCTCGACCGGTGGTGGGCCGAGTTGGGGCGCCCCGACCCCTTCGTCGTCGTCGAGGGCGGGGCCGGTGTCGGCACGCTGGCCATCGCGGTGCTCGCCGCCCGTCCCGCGTGCCGCGGGGCGCTGCGCTACGTGCTGGTGGAGCGGTCACCGGTGCTTCGGCAGCGGCAGTCCGAGCACCTCGCCCTGGCCGAGCCGGCCACGGCCCTCGGCGTCCCCGGCGGGCACGACGGTCCGGTCGTGGCGTCCCTCGGTGAGCTGCCGGTCACGCCGTTCACCGGGGTCGTGATCGCCAACGAGCTGCTCGACAACCTGGCGTTCGACCTGCTCGTGCGCACGGCGGACGGGTGGGGCGAGGTGCGGATCGGCGTCGACGAGGCCGACGGCGAGCAGCCCCGGCTCGTCCGCCACGTCGTGCCGGCGGGCGAGACGGCCTCGGCGGCCGCGGAGCGGTTCGCGCCCGACGCGGGGGAGGGCGCCGTGATCCCGTGGCAGCGGGCGGCCTCCGAGTGGGTCGCCGACGCTCTCGGCGTGCTCGAGCGGGGCCGGGTCGTGGTGGTCGACTACGCCGTGCGCACCACCGCCGAGCTGGCGGCTCGTCCGCCGGAGGAGTGGCTGCGCACCTATCGGGAGCACGGCCGGGGTGGCGACCCCCTCACCGACCTCGGCACGGCCGACATCACCGTCGAGGTCGCACTCGACCAGCTGGAGCACGCCGCAGGTGCCCCAGCGGCGGTGGTGCCCCAGGCGACGTGGCTCCGGGAGCACGGCCTCGACGGCCTCGTCGAGGCCGGTCGGCGGACGTGGGAGGAGCGGGCCGGCATCGGCGACCTGGCCGCGATCCGGGCCCGCAGCCGCATCCGGGAGGCGGAGGCCCTCGTCGATCCTGCCGGGCTCGGGGCGTTCCTCGTCGCCGAGTGGCGGGTGTCCTGACGCGACAGGCCGCCCGGGGCTCGTCATCGTCGCCCCGGGCGGCGGCCGTGTGGTACCCGTCACCCCCACGGGGTATGTCACCCGATGGGGTGAAGTTGCCCCGGTTGGGGGTCGCCCCACCGGGGAACGAGGGTGGGATGGACGCACCCACGGACACCGATCCGGAGCCCCCGACGAGCGGCCACCGCCACCTCGGGGCCTACTCGGCCACGCTGCTGACCTACGGAGCGAGCGTGGCGGCGCTCGTGCTCGTCGGCGTGCGCCGCGGACGCCGCCCACCCGAGGTGCGGCCCTTCGACCTCCTGCTGCACGGCCTGGCCACGTTCAAGGTCGCACGGGCGCTCACCAAGGATGCCGTCACCTCGCCGCTGCGAGCGCCGGTCACCCACTTCGAGGGTCAGGCCGACACGCCGGGCGAGCTGGTCGAGACCCCCCGGTACCGCTCGGGGGTGCGACGCGCCGCCGGCGAGCTCGCGACGTGCCCGTTCTGCGCCGCGCAGTGGGTCGGCACCGGTTTCGCCGCCGGCATGGTCCTCGCGCCCCAGGCGACGCGCCTGGCGATGAACACCATGGCCGCAGTGGCCGTGTCGGACTTCGTGCAGTTCGCCTACGTCGCCGCCGACAAGCGGGTGTGAGCAGGCGTCAGCTCCCCTCGACGTAGCCGTCGCCGTCGCCCATCGGCGGGGGAGCGGTCTCGTTGACGGCGGCCTCCTCGGCCGAGAGGTCGGCTGCTGGTCGCGCGCCCCCGACGGCATCGGCCTCCTCGTCCGGGCCGGCGCCCTGCTCGGGCGAGACCAGGCGCATCCCGGGCTCCTCCTCGGGGATCGTCTCGGGCTCCTCCCGGGCGACCCGCTCCTCGAGGGGCTCGTCGTAGCGCTCCTCGGCCGCGGTCGTGCCGTAGGCGTCGACACCCAGCGGCTCCTCCGGCGGGTAGTCGAGGTCCTGGACGGGGGTGTCGCTCGGGGAGAGCTTGTCCTCGTCGAGCTGCTCGGCGCGGTCCTGGGACGACGGGTCAGACATGCCGCGCCCGTACCCCGGTGAGCAGGTCGCCACACCCACGCCCGAGCCGCCGGGCTCGTGTCGCGGGTCACGTCGCTAGGCTCGCCGTCGGACCGAACCGACGAGCCTGAAGGGGGCGCTCGCATGGCCGAGCCGGCGATCGAGGACCACTACTCCGAGGACCGCACCTTCCCGCCGCCCGACGGGTTCGTCGCCGACGCCCTCGTCCGCGACCGGTCCCTCTACGAGGAGGCCGACGCCGATCCGGAGGCCTTCTGGGCCCGCCAGGCCCGCGAGCTGCTCACCTGGCGATCCGACTTCGACACCACGCTCGAGTGGGACCTGCCGTTCGCGAAGTGGTTCGTCGGCGGCACGCTCAACGTGGCCGAGAACTGCGTCGACCGCCACGTCGAGGCCGGACGAGGCGACAAGGTGGCCATCCACTGGGAGGGCGAGCCGGGCGACACCCGCACGATCACCTACGCCGACCTGCTCGACGAGGTCTGCCGCTTCGCCAACGTGCTGAAGGGGCTCGGCGTCGAGAAGGGTGACCGGGTGGCCATCTACATGCCCATGATCCCCGAGCTGCCCGTGGCGATGCTCGCCTGCGCCCGCCTGGGCGCGGCGCACTCGGTGATCTTCGGCGGCTTCTCACCGGACTCGATCACCGATCGGGTGAACGACGCCGAGGCGAAGGTCGTCGTCACCGCCGACGCCGGCTACCGGCGCGGCGTGGCGTCGATGCTCAAGCCCAACGTCGACCTCGCGCTCGCCTCCACCCCGTCGGTCGAGCACGTGGTCGTCGTGAACCGGTGCGACACCGAGGTCCACATGGAGGAGGGGCGCGACCACTGGTGGCACCGCCTCATGGCCGACGCCAGCCCCGACTGCCCGGCCGAGCCGATGGACAGCGAGCAGCTGCTCTACCTGCTCTACACGTCGGGCACCACCGCCAAGCCCAAGGGCATCATGCACACCACGGGCGGCTACCTCACCCAGGTCGCGTTCACCCACAAGTACGTGTTCGACCTCCACCCCGACACCGACGTCTACTGGTGCGCCGCCGACGTCGGCTGGGTCACCGGGCACAGCTACATCGTCTACGGGCCGCTCGCCAACGGGGCCACCCAGGTCATGTACGAGGGCACCCCCGACACGCCAGGACGGGACCGGCTGTGGTCGATCGTCGAGAAGTACGGCGTCACGCAGCTCTACACTGCCCCCACCGCCATCCGGACGTTCATGAAGTGGGGCGTCGAGGAGCCCGAGAAGCACGACCTGTCGTCCCTGCGCCTCCTCGGCACCGTCGGGGAGCCCATCAACCCCGAGGCGTGGATGTGGTACCACCGCCACATCGGCGGCGAGCGATGCCCCATCGTCGACACGTGGTGGCAGACCGAGACGGGGGCGATGATGATCACGTCGCTGCCCGGCGTCGTCACCACCAAGCCCGGCTCGGCCACCTTCCCGCTGCCCGGCATCGGCGTCGAGGTCGTCGACGACGCCGGCAACCCCGTCGAGCGCGGCGGCGGCTACCTCACCCTCACCCGTCCGTGGCCGTCGATGCTGCGGGGCATCTGGGGCGACCCCGAGCGCTACCGCGACACGTACTGGTCCCGCTTCGACGGCCGGTACTTCGCCGGCGACGGCGCCAAGATCGACGACGACGGCTACTTCTGGCTGCTCGGTCGGGTCGACGACGTCATGAACATCTCTGGCCACCGCATCTCCACCACCGAGGTCGAGTCGGCCCTCGTCGCCCACGAGTCGGTGGCCGAGGCCGCCGTCGTCGGCGCCACCGACCCCACCACCGGCCAGGCGATCATCGCCTACGTCATCCTCCGAGGGAACGTCGAGCCGACGCCGGAGCACGGCGAGCTCCTGCGCCAGCACGTCGCCCAGCAGATCGGTCCCATCGCAAGGCCGAAGACGGTCATCCTCGTGCCCGACCTCCCGAAGACCCGCAGCGGCAAGATCATGCGCCGCCTCCTGCGCGACGTCGCCGAGGGCCGCGACCTCGGCGACACCACCACGCTCGCCGACCCCCACGTGTTCGACGAGATCAACGCCCGCGCCGCCGACGCGCCGAGCGGGGAGGACTGACGCGCCGGCTCGGTAGGGTGCGGCCGACATGAGCGACGTACCCCACCACAACTGGCACTGGCGCGACGGCCCGGTCGAGCCCGGCTCAGCCGTCGTGTTCGACATGGACGGCGTCCTGTCCGACGCCGCCACCCGCCAGCACTTCCTCGAGCGGCCCCGCCGCGACTGGGACGCCTTCTTCGCCGCGTGCGGTGACGACGAGCTGATCGACGAGGTGGCGCGGCTCCTCGAGGTGCTCGACGACGACCTGCGCATCATCCTGCTCACGGCGCGGCCCTTGTCGGTGCAGCCCCAGACGCTCGGCTGGCTCGAGCGCTACGACCTCCGCTGGGACCTGCTGCTGATGCGCCCGGGCGGCGACTACACCGCGTCCCGTTCGTTCAAGAAGACGAGCGTCGCCCAGCTGCGCGACCACGGGTTCGACCTGCGCCTCGCGTTCGAGGACGACCGCCGCAACGTGGAGATGTTCCACGCCGAGGGCGTCCCCTGCATCTACATCCACTCCGGCTACTACGAGTAGCCCGCGGGGGCGATGTCACCAGCCCGTTGGCGCGATCGCCCCCACGCGGCGGTCGCGGGGGCGATGTGGCCAGCGGGTTGGCGCGATCGCCCCCACGCGACGGGTGCCCGGGTCAGGGCATGACCGCGCAGCCCAAGGTGCGGAACGTCTCGCGACCGTGACGTCGCAGCGTGACCGACCCGTCGACGAGCTCCGAGGTGAACGTGGTCTCGTCCGTGGTGTCGCGCCGCAGGGTCCCCGCCTCGGGTCCGCGCCCGTAGGCCCGCACCACGTCCATCGGGGGTGAGCCCAGCGCCCGACGTCGACGCTGACATCACCGCACTCGTCGACCTCGACCGTCACCGCCCGCTCGCCGTCGACGGGGAGGTCGTCGGAGCTGCGTACGTACCGGAGCGCGACACCGCTGACGGCCACCGCCACGGCGACGCTGCCAGCAGCGCGCGACTCCACGCGCACCCCTCGCCGGAGCCCTGCCCGCCGATCCCGTCCACCCTCCCCACATCGGCAGAGCGGGAGCGAACGTCAGTCGCGGAAGTTGTTGAACTGCAGGGGGATCCCGAAGTCGCCCTCGCGCAGGGCGGCCATGACCGTCTGGAGGTCGTCGCGCTTCTTCGAGGTCACCCGCAGCTGGTCGCCCTGGGTCTGGGACTGCACGCCCTTCACGCCGAGGCCCTTGATGAACTTGTTGAGCTCCTTGGCCTTCTCCGACGAGATGCCGGCGACCAGGCCGATCTCCTGGCGCACGGTCGCCCCCGCGGCCTCCTCGACCTTGCCGTGGTCGAGGACCTTCAGCGAGACCTTGCGCTTGACGAGCTTCTCCTCGAGCACCTGTCGCAGGGCGTTGAGGCGGTCCTCGGTGGAGGTGCGCAGCGTGATCGACGTGTCGTCGAGCTCGAGCGACGAGTTGGTGTTCTTGAAGTCGAAGCGGTTGGCGACCTCGCGGCTGGCCTGATCCACGGCGTTGCGGATCTCCTGCTGATCGACCTCGGACACGACATCGAAGGACGGCATGGGCCCGAGGCTAGCGGCCGGACCCCACCCGCCTCCCGTGTGGGCCGTCCCCCGCGGAGGCGCTACGATCAACGCCTCCTGGGTCGGTGCCCGAGTGGCCAAAGGGAGCGGGCTGTAAACCCGTCGGCTCAGCCTACGGAGGTTCGAATCCTCCCCGGCCCACCAGGTGGACGAGGCGCCTTCGGGCGCCTCGTCCCGCGTCCGGGCTCCTACAGTTCCGGGCGTGAGCGGCGACGAGTGGTCGGGTGAACGGGTCCGCCGCTGGCTGGCCGCGAGCGAGCGGCTCGAGGGCCAGCTCGCCCCGGTCGCCGACCTGCTCCTCGACGCCGCGGCGATCCAGCCGGGGGAGCACGTGCTCGACGTCGGGTGCGGCCACGGTCCGACGACCCGCCGCGCCGCGCTCGACGCCGCCCCCGGCGGCCGGGTCGTGGGGCTCGACGTGTCCGCCGAGATGATCGGCGCCGCCGCGGCCATCGAGCCTCCTGCGGGCGCCGCCCCGATCGAGTGGGTCGCCGCCGACGCGACGACCTGGCGGGCCGACCCCGTCGACGTCGTGATCTCGAGGTTCGGCGTCATGTTCTTCGAGCACCCGGTGGCGGCGTTCGCCAACCTCGCCGCCTCGACCCGGCCCGACGGCCGCCTCTGCGTCGCCGTGTGGGGCCATCGCCACGGGTGCCCCCTCTTCGAGGTGCCCCTGGCCGCCGCGATGGAGGTCCTCGCCGACCTCGGCCACGACACGCCGCCCGTCCCGGCGCCGGACGAGGGGCCCTTCTCGCTCCACGACCGCGACCGCGTCGTCGGCCTCCTCTCGGCTGCCGGGTGGACCGACGTGACGTGGACCCCGCACGTCCTGGCGCTCCCGCTCGGTGGCGGCGGTCCGGCTCCGCAGGCCGCCGAGTCGACCCTCGACGTCGGGCCCGTGCGCGTCATCAGCGAAGGGATCGACGACGCCGACCGGGCCCGCCTCGTGGAGGCGATCGCCGCGGCCGTCGCACCCCACGAGATCGAGGGGCGCGTGCTGCTCGACGCCGAGGTCGCCCTCGTCGCCGCGCGCCGGCCCGGCTAGAGCAGCTTCTGCATCACGACCACGTCGAGCCAGCGGCCGAACTTGCGGCCGATCTCGCGCTCGGTGCCGACGGTCTCGAACCCGAGCGCCCGGTGCAGCCCGATCGAGGCCTCGTGCCCGCCGACGATGCGTCCGACCACGGAGTGGAAGCCGTGCTGGGCGGCGCGCTCGATGAGCTCGTGGAGGAGGAGCCGCCCGACGCCTCGGCCCTGGTGCTCGCGGTGGACGTAGACCGAGTCCTCGACCGAGGTGCTGTAGGCCGGTCGGTCGCGGTACGGGGACAAGGACGCGAAGCCGGTGAGCTGGCCGTCCTCGTCCTCGGCGACGACCACCACGTGCGCCCCGGAGCGCGCCCGCAGCCACTCGCGCTGCTCGTCGAGGCTGCGGGGCACGAGGTCGAACGTGACGGTGGAGGTGAGGACCTCGAGGTTGTAGATGGCGCGGATCGCCTCCGCGTCGTCGAGGGTCGCGAGTCGCACGTGCACGGCGAGACCCTATGCGGCGCCGCGGCAGGCCCCGGACCTCGCCGGGTCAGCCGGCGAGGGTCCGGAGGTGGCGCCGGGTGGCGTCGTCGGCGGGGAAGAACGACTCGATCGACAGCTCGGCCACCGTGGCGTCGAGCGCGGTGCCGAACGTGGCGAGGGTGCTGAAGAACGTCAGCTCGACGCCGTCGACCGTGGTGAGCTCCATCGGCAGGAAGAGCATCTGGGCCGGGTCGTGGTCGGCGACGCTCGGATGGGTCAGGTCCGGGAACCCGCGGACCTCCTCGAGCAGCGCCGCGAGCGCCGGGTCGCCGCTCAGCGCCGCCTCCCGCCGGAGGCGGGTCAGGAGGTGGTGCGAGTAGACGGCGACGTTGCGGACCCGCGACGCGAGGCCGTCGGGGTGGAGCCCCAGGCGGTAGGCGTTCACCGGGGCCTCGAGGAGGTGGTCCGCCACGCCCTCGGTGAAGAGCCGGAGCGCGGCACCGTTCGCGAGCACGAGATCGCCGCGCCGGTCGAGGATGACCGCCGGGTAGGGCTCGTGGCCGGCGAGGATGTGCTCGAGGGCGGTGCGCACCGGGTCCATCTCCTCGTCGTCGAGGTCCCGCTCCCCGTACACGGGGGCGTAGCCGGCGGCGAGCAGCAACGTGTTGCGCTCCCGGATCGGTACGTCGAGGTGCTCCGCCAGGTGCAGCAGCAGCTCGCGGCTCGGTGCGGAGCGGCCCGTCTCGACGAAGCTCAGGTGCCGGGGCGAGACCTCGGCGCTGCTCGCCAGGTCGAGCTGGCTCATCCGGCGCCGTTGCCGCCACTCGCGCAGCAGCGGTCCGGCCCCGTGCCGCCGGGGTGTCGCGGTGAGGGTCATGCCCGGACGGTACCGAGGTGCGGGGGGCGTGTCGCCTACCTCCGAGGTCATGGTCCGGACGCGCAACGACCGGGCCGGAGCCCGGTCGTTGCCTGCTCTCTCGCGACGCTGACGGCTGGGGGACGTCAGATCACGAGGCGACTGGGGTTCGTGGCGGCGTCGGTGGCGTCGATCGTCCGGGACTCGGACTTCGCCCCCGTCGGCTCCACGACGCTGAGCGCACCGGTGAGCGACTCGAGCCGCGCCCAGGCGGCGACGTCGGGGTCCTCGGTGAGCAGCAGGATCTGCTGGCGGTTGGAGGCCTCGCCGAGGAGCTCGAGGAGGGCCGGCTTGACCGCGGACTGGAAGTCGACGAACGGATCGTCGAGGACGAGCGGGAAGCTCTCGCCCGAGGCGCCGAGGCGACGGGCCTCGGACAGGCGCACGACGAGCTCCTGGCCGAGCACCGTGGCGAGGTCGGTGGCGGGGCTCGGGGTGGCCCGATCGGCACGGCCTCGGACCTTGGCCGCCGACCCGATGTCCTCGCGGTGCTCGAGCGCCCATGCCACGGGCACGTCGCCGGCCATGTCCTGCCAGGCGAAGGTGGCGTCGCGGTGGGCATCGGCCGCGCTCATCAGCTGGCGACGGATCTGGTCGCTCGAGAGCAGCGTGTTGACCCGCTGGAGGTGGAACCCGAGGTAGGAGGAGGCGCCGGCCTTCTCGAGGGCGACCTGCTCGGCCTCCCGAGCCTTCTCGAGCCGCCGCCACATCAGGAACGAGTAGGCGGTGATGAGGGTGGCGGGGACGAGGGCGCCGAAGGCGAGGATCGGGCTGACGAACCAGGCGATGAGGAAGGCGCCGATCGTGCACGCGGCAGCGGCGAGGAAGGTGAGGCGCCGCACGCGCTCGTGGCTGGCCTGGGCCCGCTCGAACTCGGCGTGGTGGCGCTCGATGCTCTCGACGATCTCGACGTCCTCCGGCGCGGTGCCGGCGGCCTCGGCCATGCGGTTGAGCTCGGCCTCGGTGCTCTGCACGCGGGCCGCCGTGGTCCAGAGGGTGTTCTGGTCGCAGTCGGCGAGCCGGGCGATCAGCTCGGCGCTCTGGGTGCGGGTGGTGAGGTCCTGGGAGGTGACGCGCATGCGGCGCTTGGCGCTCATCTGGTCGAGGCCCTCGGCCGCGAGCAGGTCGATGTCGCCGCGCTCGTTGCGGTAGCTCGCGCTCAGGTCGGTGCCGGCGTCGATGTCGACGACCATGTGGCGCTTCCCCTGCGGTCGGAAGATCGCCAGGTGGCGACCGCTGTCGTCGGTCACCTCCAGCGCCCCGCCGGCGCGGTTGGACGACAGCGCGCCCACCAGCTCCGACATCAGGCCCTCCCGCTCGAGCCGCCCCACGCCGGTGACAACCGTCAGGCGGGGGTGGAACTCGAGGGCGAAGGTCTTGTCGTCCCCTGCATCGATGACCAGCCGCTCGTACCTCACCGCACCAGTATCGTCGCGGATGGGCCGTCACTTGAGGCGTTCGGCCCGGATCGTCCGGCCCAGGCCGATCGGCCCAGTTCGCGACGACGCCGTCGGACGTGTCGCACGACGCTCCCGCGCCGGGTTGGGCGCGGCGCCGTCGCCGTGGCACAATGGCGGGCCGACCAGCGGCCCGTCCGCCGGTCACGCCCCCTTAGCTCAGTCGGCAGAGCGTTTCCATGGTAAGGAAAAGGTCGACAGTTCGATTCTGTCAGGGGGCTCCCAGCCAGATCTCCGGAGGTGCCCGCCAGGGCCCGCCGGTCAGGGCGGCGTAGCTCAGTCGGTAAGAGCACTCGGCTCATAATCGAGGGGTCGTCGGTTCGAGTCCGACCGCCGCTACCAGCACAACCAGGTGGCACGACGGGCGCCGGTCTCCGGCGCCCACAGCGCGCCTGGAGCAGACCCGCACCACACACCCACCCCAGAAGGCGTCAACTCATGTCGAAGGAAAAGTTCGAGCGCAACAAGCCGCATGTGAACGTTGGGACCATGGGTCACATCGACCATGGGAAGACGACGTTGACGGCGGCGATCTCGAAGGTGTTGGCGGATGCGGATCCGGAGCACAACACGGCGACGGATTTCGCGAACATCGACAAGGCTCCGGAGGAGCGGGAGCGTGGGATCACGATCAACGTGTCCCATGTGGAGTACGAGACGTCGAATCGGCACTACGCGCACGTGGACATGCCGGGTCACGCTGACTACATCAAGAACATGATCACCGGTGCGGCTCAGGTGGATGGGGCGATCCTGGTGGTGTCGGCGGCGGATGGTCCGATGCCTCAGACCCGTGAGCACGTGTTGTTGGCGCGTCAGGTGGGTGTGCCGGCGATCGTGGTGGCTCTGAACAAGGTCGACATGGTCGATGACGAGGAGCTGTTGGATCTGGTGGAGCTCGAGGTGCGTGAGCTTCTCTCGGAGTACGAGTTCCCGGGTGATGACATCCCGGTGGTGAAGGTGTCGGCTCTCAAGGCGCTGGAGGGTGACGCGGATGCGGTCGCTCAGGTGTTGGAGCTGATGTCGGCGGTGGATGAGCACGTGCCGGAGCCGGATCGGGCGACGGACAAGCCGTTCTTGATGCCGATCGAGGACGTGTTCACGATCACGGGTCGTGGCACGGTGGTGACGGGTCGTGTCGAGGCGGGTGTGATCAACACCGGCGATGAGATCGAGATCGTCGGGATCAAGCCGACGCAGAAGACGACGTGCACGGGTGTGGAGATGTTCCGCAAGATCCTCGATGAGGGTCGTGCGGGGGACAACATCGGTGCCCTGTTGCGTGGCACGAAGCGTGAAGAGGTGGAGCGTGGTCAGGTGCTGGCGGCGCCGGGTTCGATCACGCCGCACACCGATTTCGAGGCGCAGGTGTACGTGTTGACCAAGGAGGAGGGTGGCCGTCACAAGCCGTTCTTCTCGAACTACCGGCCGCAGTTCTACTTCCGGACCACCGATGTGACCGGTCACATCGAGCTGCCGGCGGGGACCGAGATGTGCATGCCGGGTGACAACGCGACGATGAAGGTGGAGCTGATCCACCCGATCGCGATGGACGAGGGTCTGCGTTTCGCGATCCGCGAGGGTGGCCGCACCGTCGGTGCCGGCCGCGTCACCAAGATCCTCAAGTAACGGAAAGAGCCGAGGAAGCCCCCAATGGCCGCGAGCGACAAGCGGGTGCACGTCACGCTGGAGTGCCAGACGTGCAAGCGCCGCAACTACATCACCACCAAGAACAAGACCAACCAGCGCGAGCGCATCGAGCTCAAGAAGTACTGCCGCTGGGACCGTGCGCACACGCTCCACAAGGAGACGCGCTAGTCCGGACGTCGTGAGGCCCGGCCCGCCCCTCGGGGAGGGCCGGGCACTTGCGCGTCCGGGGTCCGATCACCCACCTCCGGGTGCTTGCCCGTACGCCGTCCGGTGGGGGAAGGTGAGCGCGACCACGTCGATTCGGAGTCGGATGTCTCGCAACCGTCATGTAACTGCCCTCGCCGCCGTGGGGTCCGAACCGGTCGAACCGGACGCCACCGAGGCCCTGGTCGAACGGGCCCGCTCGGGTGACCGCACGGCCTTCGAGGCGCTGGTTCGAGCGACGTACGCCGACACGTACACGCTCGCCATCCGCTTGACCGGCGACGAGGAGGACGCACGCGACGTGGTCCAGGAGACCTACCTCCGGGCCTACCGTGGCCTGAAGCGGTTCCGCGGCGACGCCCAGTTCAGCACCTGGCTGTACCGCATCACCGCGAACTGCGCGAACACCCACCTCGGCCGCCGGGCACGGCACCGCCACGACGAGCTCACCGACGAGACGCCGCTCGTCGACGAGCGTCCGGGCATCGACCCGCAGCACCGCGCCGAGAACGAGGCCCTCCGGAACCGCCTGCGGGTGGCGATCGACGAGCTGCCGCCCAAGCTGCGCGCCGTCGTGGTCCTGCGCGACGTGTACGACCTGCCGCACGAGGCGATCGCCGAGGAGCTCGGCATCTCCGAGACCGCCGCCAAGGTCCGGCTGCACCGCGCCCGCCGGCGCCTCCGCGAGGTCCTCTACCCGGACCACGTCTCGCCGGTCGACGGAGCCGGCGAGGGAGGGGTGGTCAGTGCGATGTGAGGCCGTCGCCGACGACCTGGCGGGCGTGGCCGACGGCAGTGCGATCCTCGACCAGCGGGAGCGTCGCCACGTCGAGCAGTGCCTGCGCTGCCAGGCCGACCTGGTGCACCACCGCCGCATCCTCCGCGCCATGCGCGCCATGCGCACCGAGGTGCTCGAGCCGTCGCCGGGGCTCCTCCCCGAAGTCCTCGCGCTGATCGAGCACGCCGGGGAGCGCCAGGCGATCCGCGTGCTGCTCTCCGGGCGCCGGGTGGCCTACATCGGCGGGCTCGCCGCTGCGGCGACCGCGGCCGGGGCCGGTGCGCTCGTCCTCGCCTCCCGGCACCGCCGCGCCTCCTGACCCATCGCGACCCCGACCCGGCTGGATGGCTCCGGGGGAGCCGGTGCTAGCCTGTCCGGGTTCAGCCCTAGGGCAGTAGCTCAACTGGTAGAGCACCGGTCTCCAAAACCGGCGGTTGGGGGTTCGAGTCCCTCCTGCCCTGCTTCGCAGCGTGCGCGTCGACGCCCCGGCGGCGACGTGGTGCGCCCCCCGTCACGCAAAGGTTGCCCTCGATGGCGATGAACCGAGAACAGAAGCGCATGATGCAGCGCCAGGGCCAGGTGGACGCCGAGGGCGCACCCGTCGCCCAGCGTCGCCAGCCGCAGCGGCCGCCGCAGAAGCAGCAGAAGGAGGAGCGCACCAAGCCGGCGCAGTTCCTCCGCGAGGTGCGCGCCGAGCTCCGCAAGGTCGCCTGGCCGACCCGCTCCGAGGTCATCAACTACTCGATCATCACCCTCGTGGCGATCGTCGTGATGACCGCCTTCGTCGCCCTGCTCGACTGGGGCTTCGGCGAAGGCATCCTCTGGATCATCGACCGATGAGCCACCCCGACACGAACGACACCATGAGCGAGATCGAGAACACCACCGCCGTCGGCGACACCACCGAGACCCTCGACGCCGAGGTCGAGCCCGAGGTCGCCGAGGGCGCCGCCCCCGCCGAGGGCACCGACGTCACCGAGCCGGAGGACGCCGCGGCCGAGGCCGACGCCGTCGACACCGCGTCCGACGAGGACGCGGAGGCCACCGACGCCGACGAGCTGCTCGAGGAGGCCGCCCCGCGGCCCCAGAGCCCCTTCGACCGGCCCGGCCGCTGGTACGTCGTCCACACGCAGTCGGGCTACGAGAAGAAGGTCAAGCAGAACCTCGAGGCCCGCACCACCTCCATGAACATGGAGGACCGCATCCACGAGGTCGTCATCCCGATGGAGGACGTCGTCGAGGTCAAGGCGGGCAAGAAGGTCGTCAGCCAGAAGAAGATGTTCCCCGGCTACCTGCTCGTGCGCTGCGAGCTGGACGACGACTCGTGGTACGTCATCCGCAACACGCCGGGCGTCACCGGGTTCGTCGGCCAGGGCGCGAAGCCCTCGCCCCTGCCCCGCCGCGACGTCGAGAACTTCCTCCAGGTGAAGGTCGAGGGCGAGGAGGTCCCGGCGAAGCGGGGCAAGCCGCGCCTCGAGTACGAGCTCGGCGAGACCGTCCGGGTCAAGGAGGGTCCGTTCGCCGACTTCTCCGGCGAGGTGGTCGAGCTCAACGAGGACCAGCTGAAGGTCAAGGTCCTCGTCAACATCTTCGGCCGCGAGACGCCGGTCGAGCTGGAGTTCTCCCAGATCGCCAAGCTCTAGCGGTCGGGCGCGCTGCGGCGAGTTGGCAGCGCCCCACCTGCTACGGCAGACTTGTCCGTCGCCCCGAGCCCGGGGCCCGTTGTCGTGCCGCGCCGCCCGCGGCTCTCCGAGGTAGAGGAACACCCCCCATGGCCAAGAAGAAGGTCCTCGCGGTCGTCAAGATCCAGATCCCGGCCGGCAGCGCCACCCCGGCGCCGCCCGTCGGTACCGCACTGGGCCCGCACGGCGTGGCGATCATGGACTTCTGCAAGGAGTACAACGCCCGCACCGAGGCGCAGCGGGGCACGATCATCCCGGTCGAGATCACGGTGTTCGAGGACCGCTCGTTCACCTTCATCACCAAGACGCCCCCGACGCCGGTGCTCATCCGTGAGGCCGCCGGCATCGACAAGGGGTCCCAGACCCCCGGCAAGGACGGCGCCGGCTCGATCTCCCAGGCCCAGCTCACCGAGATCGCCCAGACCAAGATGCCGGACCTGAACGCCAACGACCTCGAGGCCGCCAAGCTCCAGGTCGCCGGCACCGCCCGCTCGATGGGCATCACCGTCGAGGGCTGATCCACCCTCCGGGCCTGCCCGGAGCTCCGAGACCACCACGCACCGGGACGACCTCGCCCGGGCGTCGAGACCACACGAGGGAGCCAGAATGGCGAAGGGCAAGAAGTACTCCGACGCGGCCAAGAAGTACGACCGCGACCACCTCCACAGCGCCGCCGAGGCGCTCGACCTCGTCCGGCAGCTGGCCACGGCCGGCTTCGACGAGACCGTCGAGCTCGCGGTGCGCCTCGGGGTCGATCCCCGCAAGGCCGACCAGATGGTGCGCGGCACCGTCGCGCTGCCGTCGGGCACCGGCAAGGACGTCCGCATCGCGGTGTTCGCCCAGGGCGATGCCGCCGCGGCGGCCCGTGAGGCCGGTGCCGACCACGTCGGCGCCGACGACCTCGCCGCCGAGGTCGAGGGCGGCATGCTCGACTTCGACGTGGCGATCGCCACCCCCGACCAGATGCCGAACGTGGGCAAGCTCGGCCGGGTGCTCGGTCCCCGCGGCCTCATGCCGAACCCGAAGACCGGCACCGTCACCACCGACGTCGCGAAGGCCGTCGCCGACTTCAAGGGCGGCAAGGTCGAGTACCGCACCGACCGCTACGGCAACGTGCACGTGCCGCTCGGCAAGGTCTCGTTCACCTCCGACGCCCTCGGCGACAACCTCGGCGCGGTCATGGAGGAGCTCCAGCGGGCGAAGCCCGCGTCGGCCAAGGGCCGCTACGTCCGCCGCATCACCGTGAGCTCGACGATGGGCCCCGGCATCAAGGTCGATCCCAACCGGATCCGACCCGATGAGGCCGCCACCGCCTGACCCGGGTACACTCGCCCGCTGCTGAACGTCCGGCGCCACCCCCTCCCGGGGCCGGCGACGGGCCACAACCGATCTGCTCGCCGTAGACATCCGGTGCACCGCCCCTGCGGGTGGTGCCGAAGAGGCCCCAGGCCTGCCCGACGAGGCGGACTCTCCTTCCACGGGGCGCCCGCGCACGTCTGTTGCGAGCGCCCCGTCGTGCTCTCCGGGGCACGACCCCACCGGCTCCGCCGCCCGGCGACGGAGCCCCGAGCAACTGGAAGGAGGTGCTGATGGAGAACCCGAGATCCGAGAAGGTCGCGGTCGTCGAGGAGGTGAAGGCCCGCTTCGCCGAGTCCGACGCCGTGCTGCTGACCGAGTACCGGGGCCTCGACGTGAAGGCCATCTCCGAGCTGCGGCGTGCCCTCAGCGCGGCGGGCGGCGACTACAAGGTCTACAAGAACACGCTCGTCGGCTTCGCGACCCGTGAGCTGGGGCTCGAGCTCGACGAGATGCTCACCGGCCCCACCGCGATCGCCTTCATCGCCACCCAGCCCGACGGCACCCCGGGCGACCCGGTCAACGTGGCCAAGGCGCTGCGTGACTTCGCCCGTGCCAACCCGAACCTGGTGGTGAAGGGCGGCGTGCTCGGCGAGAACCTGCTGTCGGCCGACGAGGCCAAGGCGCTCGCCGACGTCGCACCTCGCGAGGAGCTGCTGGCCCGGCTGGCCGGCGGTCTCGCCGCCCCGCTGCAGCAGTTCGCCGGCCTCTTGCAGGCGCTGCCCCGCAACTTCGCCTACGGCCTGTCGGCGCTCATCGAGCAGGGCGGTGCGCCGGGTGCACCGGCCGCCCCCGCCGAGGACGCCGCTCCCGCCGCGGACGACACCAGCGACACCACCGCCGAGGCCGCTCCGGCCGAGGACGAGACCACCCCCGAGGCCACCGAGGCCTCCGAGGGCACCACCGAGGCCGCCGAGGCCGACGACACCGAGACCGCGGTCGCCGAGGGCGACAGCGGCGAGACCCCCGTCGCCGAGGGCGACGGCGACGAGAAGGAGGCCTGACCATGGCGACCAAGGACGAGATCCTCGACGCGATCTCCAACATGACCGTCCTCGAGCTGAGCGAGCTGCTCAAGGAGTTCGAGGAGCGCTTCGGCGTCACCGCGGCGGCCCCGGTGGCCGTGGCCGCGGCGGGCGCCCCGGCGGCGGGCGGCGGCGACGCCGGTGCCGCCGAGGAGCAGGACGAGTTCGACGTCGTCCTCACGGGCGCCGGCGACAAGAAGATCCAGGTCATCAAGGAGGTGCGCGGGCTCACCAACCTCGGTCTCAAGGAGGCCAAGGACCTGGTGGACAACGCGCCCAAGCCCGTGCTCGAGAAGGTGTCCAAGGAGGACGCCGAGAAGGCCAAGGAGGCCCTCGAGGGCGCCGGCGCCACCGTCGAGCTCAAGTAGCAGCGTCCGCGGCGCACGCCGCCGCCGACCGTCGTCGCCGCCCGGCCCTCCGTGGGCCGGGCGGTGGCGCGCCCGGGGCGCGGTGGTCGACACGGGATCGCAACCGCCGAGAACCTTGACCGCCGGGCGCGGCCGTCATACCCTCCTCCGAAATCGAGTGCGGCCCCTGGTTCTGCGGGGGCTGCGGGCCACGGGTCGACCCGGCGGAACACGCGGGTTGACCTTTGGCGTGTGCCGTCGATAACCTCGTACGTTGCCGTGCACGCCCGCCCGCCTCGCCGTCCCGCCCCGGTGATCGCCGCGCGCCTCCGCTCGGCGATCCTGCCCGCGCCTCTCCACGTCTGAGGAGTCGTCCTTGTCCTCCCGCTCTTCTGCCCGGGCCCGCTACTCGTTCGCGAACCTCGACGAGGTCCTGGATCTCCCGGACCTCATCGCGATCCAGCGAGCGTCCTTCGAGTGGTTCCTCGATCACGGTCTCGCCGAGACCTTCGCCGACATCAGCCCCATCAAGGACTTCACGGAGACCTTGCAGCTGGAGCTGGAGTTCGACCCCAACGACGAAGACCTGCGCCCGCCCCCGAAGTTCTCGGTGGACGAGTGCAAGGAGAAGGACATGACCTACAGCGCGCCGATCTTCGTGCGCGCTCGCTTCATGAACGCCACCACCGGCGAGATCAAGGAGCAGACGGTCTTCATGGGGGACTTCCCGATGATGACCGACAAGGGCACCTTCGTCATCAACGGCACCGAGCGCGTCGTCGTGTCCCAGCTCGTGCGCTCGCCCGGCGTCATCTTCCAGCCCGGTGAGCGGTTCCGCCTCCGCAACCTGGCCAAGCACCAGCTCGTCACCGGCACCATCCACCCCTACCGGGGCGAGTGGATCGAGTTCGACGTCGAGCAGAAGCCGGGCAAGGACGTCACCGCCGGCACCCGCGTGGCCCGCAAGCGCCGCCTCAGCCTGTTCGTCCTCCTCCGGGCCCTCGGCTACGACGAGGAGAACCACCCCGGGTTCCTCGACAACTTCGTCCGCCACTTCGACTTCCTCGAGGGGCAGTGGGAGAAGGACCGCGAGCTGGCCCCGACCCAGGACGAGGCCCTCGTCGAGATCTACAAGCGGGCCCGTCCGGGCGAGCCGCCGTCGGTCGAGTCGGCCAAGGCCTACTTCAAGAACGCCTTCTTCGAGCCCCGGCGCTACGACCTGTCGCGGGTCGGTCGCTACAAGCTCAACCGCAAGCTCGGCCCCGAGCTCGACAAGATCGAGCAGCTGTTCGGCATCCAGCTCGAGCGCCCCGAGTCCGACCAGTCGGTGCTCACGCCGGCCGAGATCCTCGCCGCCACCACCTACCTGCTGAACCTGGTCAACGCCGAGCCGGGCTACCGCCTCGACGACCAGGACCACTTCGCCAACCGCCGCATCCGGTCGGTCGGCGAGCTGATCCAGAACCAGGTGCGCATCGGCCTCTCCCGCATGGAGCGGGTCGTGCGCGAGCGCATGACCACCCAGGACGTCGAGGCGATCACGCCCCAGACGCTCATCAACATCCGGCCGGTCGTCGCCGCGATCAAGGAGTTCTTCGGGACCTCCCAGCTGTCGCAGTTCATGGACCAGGTCAACCCCCTGTCGGGCCTCACCCACCGCCGTCGCCTCTCGGCGCTCGGCCCGGGTGGCCTCTCGCGTGAGCGGGCGGGCTTCGAGGTCCGCGACGTGCACTTCTCGCACTACGGCCGCATGTGCCCGATCGAGACGCCGGAGGGCCCGAACATCGGCCTGATCGGCGCGCTCAGCTCGTTCGCCCGGGTGAACGAGTTCGGCTTCATCGAGTCGCCGTACCGCAAGGTGATCGACGGCAAGGTCACCGACGAGGTCGTCTACCTCGCCGCCGACGAGGAGGAGGAGTACGTCGTCGCCCAGGCGAACGCCCCTCTCAACCCCGACGGCACGTTCAAGAACGACCGCGTGCTCGTGCGGCGCTCCCCGCAGGCCGCCACGCTCGGCGAGCTGAAGCTCCAGCTCGAGCGGGACGTCTTCTTCGGCGCCACCACCGAGATCTCCTCGGTGGCCCCGGAGGAGGTCCAGCTGATGGACATCTCCCCGAAGCAGATCGTCTCGGTCGCCGCCGCCCTCATCCCCTTCCTCGAGCACGACGACGCCAACCGGGCCCTGATGGGCGCCAACATGCAGAAGCAGGCGGTGCCCCTCGTCAAGGCCGAGGCGCCGTACATCGGCACCGGCATCGAGGACAAGGTCGCCCGCGACGCCGGCGACATGATCCTCGCCGAGGACGACGGCACCGTCGCCTCGGTCGACGGCACCCAGGTCACCGTCGAGTACAAGGGCGGCCGCAAGAAGATCCACCGCCTCCTCAAGTTCGAGCGCTCGAACCAGGACACCTGCATCAACCAGAAGGTGCGGGTCGCCAAGGGCGACAAGGTGAAGAAGGGCGACCTCCTCGCCGACGGCCCCTCCACCGAGGAGGGCGAGCTGGCCCTCGGCAAGAACCTCCTCGTGGCCTTCATGCCGTGGGAGGGCTACAACTTCGAGGACGCCATCATCCTCTCCGAGCGCCTGGTGAAGGACGACGTGCTCACGTCGATCCACATCCACGAGCACGAGATCGACGCCCGCGACACCAAGCTCGGCCCCGAGGAGATCACCCGGGACATCCCGAACCTCTCTGAGGAGATCCTCGCCGACCTCGACGAGCGCGGCATCATCCGCATCGGCGCCGAGGTCGACGCCGGCGACGTGCTCGTCGGCAAGGTGACGCCGAAGGGCGAGACCGAGCTCACCCCCGAGGAGCGCCTCCTGCGCGCCATCTTCGGCGAGAAGGCCCGCGAGGTCCGCGACACCAGCCTCAAGGTGCCCCACGGCGAGTCCGGCAAGGTCATCGACGTCAAGGTGTTCAGCCGCGACGACGGCGACGAGCTCCCGCCCGGCGTCAACCAGCTCGTGCGGGTCTACGTCGGCCAGAAGCGCAAGATCAGCGTGGGCGACAAGCTCGCCGGCCGCCACGGCAACAAGGGCGTCATCTCCAAGATCCTCCCGATCGAGGACATGCCCTTCATGGCCGACGGCACGCCCGTCGACATCCTGCTCAACCCGCTCGGCGTCCCGTCCCGCATGAACGTGGGCCAGGTGCTCGAGTCGCACCTCGGCTACGCGGCCCGCTGGGGCTGGGACCTCACCGGCGACGGCAAGATCGACGTCGGCGACGAGCCGGTCCGGGGCACGGAGCGCAAGACGCGCACCAACACCCCGCCGTCCACGCTCATCGCCACTCCGGTGTTCGACGGCGCCAAGTACGACGAGGTCGAGGACGCCGGCAAGCACCCGACGATCCAGCAGATCTTCGGTGCGCTGCACCCGGAGGCCACCGACGAGCGCTACGGCGACGGCGGCCGGCTCATCCGGCCCGACGGCAAGACCACGCTGTTCAACGGCCGCACCGGCGAGCCCTACGACAACCCGATCACCGTCGGGTACATGTACATCATCAAGCTCGCCCACCTCGTGGACGACAAGATCCACGCCCGGTCGACCGGCCCCTACTCGATGATCACCCAGCAGCCGCTCGGCGGTAAGGCCCAGTTCGGTGGCCAGCGCTTCGGTGAGATGGAGGTGTGGGCGCTCGAGGCCTACGGCGCGGCGTACTGCCTCCAGGAGCTGCTGACCATCAAGTCCGACGACGTCCTCGGCCGCGTGAAGGTCTACGAGGCGATCGTCAAGGGCGAGAACATCCCCGAGCCGGGCATCCCCGAGAGCTTCAAGGTGCTCATCAAGGAGATGCAGTCGCTCTGCCTGAACGTCGAGGTGCTCTCGACGACGGGCGAGGAGATCGAGATGCGCGAGCTCGACGAGGACATCTTCCGCACGGCCGAGGAGCTGGGCATCGACCTGTCCCGCCCCGAGCGCGGAAGCGACGAAGAGGACGCCCGCCGTCAGGCCGAGCGGGGCTGAGAGGACACACATGCTCGACGTCAACAACTTCGACCAGCTCCGGATCGGCCTGGCCACCGCGGACTCCATCCGCACGTGGTCGAACGGCGAGGTCAAGAAGCCGGAGACCATCAACTACCGCACGCTCAAGCCCGAGAAGGACGGCCTCTTCTGCGAGAAGATCTTCGGGCCGACCAAGGACTGGGAGTGCTACTGCGGCAAGTACAAGCGCGTCCGGTTCAAGGGCATCATCTGCGAGCGCTGCGGCGTGGAGGTCACCCGCTCCAAGGTCCGCCGCGAGCGCATGGGCCACATCGAGCTCGCCGCGCCGGCGTGCCACATCTGGTACCTCCGCGGCACCCGCTCCTGGCTCGCCTACCTGCTCATGGGCACCGAGGCCCGTGAGGAGCTGAAGGCCAAGCAGCTCGAGAAGGTCATCTACTTCGCGGCCAACCTCGTCACGTGGGTCGACGAGGAGCGCCGCCACGAGGACCTCCCCAACCTGGAGGCCGAGCTCGTCGGCGAGCGCGAGGCGATCGAGCGCGAGCGCGAGCTCGAGCTGGCCCGCATCGCCGAGGCCCTCGAGGGCGAGATCGCCGAGCTCGAGAAGGAGGGCGCGAAGGATGCCGACCTGAAGGCGCGCCAGCGCGCCGCCGAGAAGGAGATGGCGGCCGTCCGCGAGCGCTACGAGCTCGAGCTCGACGTGCTCCAGCGGGCCTTCGACGAGTTCAAGGACCTCTTCGCCCGCAAGATCATCGAGGACGAGATGCTCTGGCGCGAGCTCGAGGACCGCTACGGCGAGTACTTCGAGGGCGGCATGGGCGCCGAGGCGATCAAGCAGCTCATCGATCGCATCGACCTCGACGAGGAGGAGGTCAAGCTCCGCGAGGCCATCGACCCCCAGGACGGCCAGCGCCCCCTGTCGGCCCAGCGCAAGCAGAAGGCGATCAAGCGCCTGAAGATCGTCACCGCCTTCAACCGTCGTGACGACCAGGGCCGCCGGGTCAACGACCCCCGGGCCATGATCCTCGACGTCGTCCCGGTGATCCCGCCGGAGCTTCGCCCGATGGTCCAGCTCGACGGCGGTCGCTTCGCCACCTCGGACCTGAACGACCTGTACCGCCGGGTCATCAACCGGAACAACCGGCTGAAGCGCCTCCTCGACCTCGGTGCGCCCGAGATCATCGTCAACAACGAGAAGCGCATGCTCCAGGAGGCCGTCGACGCCCTGTTCGACAACGGCCGCCGCGGCCGTCCGGTCACCGGGCCGGGCAACCGCCCCCTGAAGTCGCTCTCCGACATGCTGAAGGGCAAGCAGGGCCGGTTCCGCCAGAACCTGCTCGGCAAGCGCGTCGACTACTCCGGCCGTTCGGTCATCGTGGTCGGCCCGACCCTCAAGCTGCACCAGTGCGGCCTGCCCAAGCTGATGGCGCTCGAGCTCTTCAAGCCCTTCGTCATGAAGAAGCTCGTCGACCAGGAGCTGGCCCAGAACATCAAGTCGGCCAAGCGCATGGTCGAGCGGCGCCGCCCGCAGGTGTGGGACGTCCTCGAGGACGTCATCAAGGAGCACCCGGTCATGCTGAACCGGGCGCCCACGCTGCACCGCCTGGGCATCCAGGCCTTCGAGCCGGTGCTGGTGGAGGGCAAGGCCATCCAGATCCACCCGCTCGTCTGCACCGCGTTCAACGCCGACTTCGACGGCGACCAGATGGCGGTCCACCTCCCGCTGTCCGCCGAGGCGCAGGCCGAGGCCCGCGTCCTCATGCTGTCGGCGAACAACGTGCTGTCGCCGGCGCACGGTCGCCCGCTCGTCACGCCCACCCAGGACATGGTGATCGGCGCGTTCTACCTGACCGAGCACGTCGCCGGCGCCACCGGCGAGGGCAAGGCGTTCCGCAACGTCCACGAGCTCGAGCGGGCCTACGAGGCCGGCGAGGTCTCGATCCACGCCGAGATCGAGTGGCGCGACCCGCGCCACGCCACCACCGACGAGGACGGCCGCCGTCGCTACCTCACCACCACGGTGGGCCGGGTGCTGTTCAACGAGCTGCTCCCCGAGGACTTCGGCTTCGTCAACGAGGTCGTGAAGAAGAAGCACATCGGCGAGATCGTCGACCGTCTGGCCAACGACTACCCGAAGGCCGACGTGGCCCGGAGCCTCGACGCCATCAAGGACACCTGCTTCCGGTTCGCGGCCAAGTCCGGCCTCACCGTCTCGATCGACGACGTGAAGACGCCGACCGAGAAGCGCGAGATCCTCGAGCGCCACGAGGCCGAGGCCGACAAGATCGAGACCCAGTTCCGACGGGGCATCATCACCGACGGTGAGCGCCGCCAGAAGGAGGTCGAGATCTGGAACGACGCCACCGACCAGGTGCGCGCCGCCATGGAGGAGTCCCTCAAGGCCCAGCACTTCAACCCCATCGACATGATGGTGGGGTCGGGCGCCCGAGGGAACATGGTCCAGGTCCGCCAGATCGCCGGCATGCGTGGCCTGGTGGCCAACCCCCGTGGCGACATGATCCCTCGCCCGATCAAGTCGAACTTCCGCGAGGGCCTGGCGATGCTCGAGTACTTCATCGCCACGCCGGGTGCCCGGAAGGGCCTCGTCGACACCGCCCTGCGGACCGCCGACTCCGGGTACCTCACCCGGCGCCTCGTCGACGTGGCACAGGAGCTCATCATCCGCTCCGAGGACTGCTCGGTCGAGGGTGAGCCGGTCCGCGGCACCTGGGTCGAGGACGTCGTCCCCGACACCGCCAACAAGCGCAGCTACCTCGAGACCCGCCTGTTCGGGCGCACCCTCGCCGCCGACGCGACCCTGGCCGACGGCACGGTGATCCCCGCCGGCACCGAGATCGGCGACGCCGAGCTCGAGGCCCTCCGCGACGACCCCGAGCTCACCCGGGTCCGGGCCCGCTCCGTGCTCACGTGCCGTGCCGACTTCGGCGTGTGCGCGGCCTGCTACGGCCGCTCGCTCGCCACCGGCAAGACGATCGAGATGGGCGAGGCGGTGGGCGTCATCGCCGCCCAGTCGATCGGTGAGCCCGGCACGCAGCTCACCATGCGGACGTTCCACACCGGTGGCATCGCGGCCGGCGGCGACATCGCCGGTGGTCTGCCCCGCGTCGTCGAGCTGTTCGAGGCCCGCAGCCCGAAGGGCAAGGCCACCCTCACCCGCATCTCGGGCGTGGTGCGCATCGCCGACGACGAGGGCAAGGGCCGCACCGTCACCGTGGTCGGCGACGACGGCACCGAGGACAGCTACACGATCCCGACCCTCGCCCGCCTCGAGGTGCGCGACGGGGACACCGTGGAGGCCGGCGACGCGCTCGTCGAGGGCCCCCGTGACCCGAAGGAGCTCCTCGAGATCAAGGGCGTCCGGGAGACCCAGGGCTACCTCGTCGACGAGGTCCAGAAGGTCTACCGGGACCAGGGTGTGTCGATCGCCGACAAGCACATCGAGCTCATCGTGCGCCAGATGACCCGCCGGGTCGCGGTGCAGGAGCCCGGCGACTCGGAGTTCCTCCCCGGCGAGCGCGTCGACCAGAAGGTCTACGCCGACACCAACCGGATGCTCGTCCAGGAGGGCAAGACCGCCGCCGAGGGCCGGCCCGAGCTCATGGGCATCACCAAGGCGTCGTTGGCCACCGACTCGTGGCTGTCCGCCGCCTCGTTCCAGGAGACGACCCGGGTGCTCACCGAGGCCGCCATCGAGTCCCGCTCGGACTCGCTGCTCGGCCTGAAGGAGAACATCATCATCGGCAAGCTCATCCCGGCCGGCACGGGTCTCGCCACCTACCGCGACATCGAGACGGTCGCTCCCGAGTACCAGCCGATGGAGTACTACTCCTCCGACGGCGAGGAGCAGGACCTCGCAGGGTGGCTGGCGTCGAACGCCGAGGCCCTCGAGGGCGACGGCGCCGACGTCATCGACCTGCCGACCGCCGACGAGTCGGCCAGTTAGCACACCAGGCGGCCCCTCCCGCGGATCCTCGCGGGAGGGGTTTGCCGGATCCCGTCCCACCCCCGTAGGATGTCCGACCGGCCCTGTGCGCCGTCGCGCACGGCCGTCCCCACACCGAACCGCCTGAGAGGTCGTCAGTGCCCACCATCCAGCAGCTGGTCCGCAAGGGCCGCAAGTCCAAGCCCGTCAAGGGCAAGACTCCTGCCCTGAAGGGCGCGCCCCAGCGGCGTGGTGTGTGCACGCGCGTCTACACCAACACCCCGAAGAAGCCGAACTCGGCGCTCCGCAAGGTGGCCCGTGTCCGCCTCTCGAGCGGCATCGAGGTCACGGCCTACATCCCGGGTGAGGGCCACAACCTCCAGGAGCACTCGATCGTGCTCGTCCGCGGCGGTCGTGTGAAGGACCTCCCGGGCGTCCGCTACAAGATCATCCGCGGCACCCTCGACACGTCGGGCGTCCGCGACCGCAAGCAGGCCCGTAGCCGCTACGGCGCCAAGAAGGAAGGCTGATCATGCCGCGCAAGGGTCCCGCGCCGCGCCGCGAGCTGATGCCGGATCCGGTCTACCGATCGGTCCTCGTCACCCAGATCGTCAACAAGATCCTCCAGCGTGGCAAGCGCTCGCTCGCCGAGAAGATCGTCTACGACGCGCTCGCCATCGTCGAGCAGAAGACCGGCTCCGAGCCGATCGGCGCCCTGAAGCGCGCCATCGACAACGTGAAGCCGCAGCTCGAGGTCAAGAGCCGCCGCGTCGGTGGCGCCACCTACCAGGTGCCGGTCGAGGTGCGGCCCCGCCGGGCCAACACCCTCGCCATCCGCTGGGTGGTCGGCTACTCCCGCCAGCGCCGTGAGCGCACGATGGCCGAGCGCCTCGCCAACGAGATCCTGGACGCCAGCAACGGCATCGGGGCCTCGGTGAAGCGCCGCGAGGACATGCACAAGATGGCCGAGTCCAACAAGGCGTTCGCCCACTACCGCTGGTAGCCGTCGCCGCTCGCTCTCGTCACGTCGGCGTCGCCGTGTCCCGCTCACCCGAGGGCACGGCGTCGCTGCGTTCCGAGGCCTCTTCTCCACCCCGCCCCCTCCGCCCCACGAACGACGCGAAGCAGAGAGTCGAAGATGACCCAGCGCACCACACCCCTCGACAAGACCCGCAACATCGGGATCATGGCCCACATCGACGCGGGCAAGACCACGACCACCGAGCGGATCCTCTACTACACGGGCCGCAGCTACAAGATCGGTGAGGTGCACGAGGGCGCCGCCACCATGGACTGGATGGTCCAGGAGCAGGAGCGGGGCATCACCATCACCTCGGCGGCCACCACCGCGATGTGGAACGACCACCGCATCAACATCATCGACACCCCCGGCCACGTCGACTTCACGGTCGAGGTCGAGCGCTCCCTGCGGGTGCTCGACGGTGCGGTCGCGGTGTTCGACGGCGTCGCCGGTGTGGAGCCGCAGTCCGAGACGGTGTGGCGCCAGGCCAACAAGTACGGCGTGCCCCGCATCTGCTTCGTCAACAAGCTCGACCGCCTCGGCGCCGACTTCTTCAAGGCCGAGGAGTCGATCCGCGACCGCCTCGGCGCCGCCACCGCCGTGCTCCAGATCCCCGTCGGGGCCGAGGGCAACTTCAAGGGCATCATCGACCTCGTCCAGATGAACGCCGTGATCTGGCACGACGAGGAGCTCGGGGCCAAGTTCGACGTGGTCGACATCCCCGCCGAGCTCGCCGACGAGGCCGCAGAGTGGCGCGAGAAGCTGATGGACGCGGTCACGAGCTTCGACGAGGAGATCCTCGAGAAGTACATCGGCGAGGAGGAGATCACCGTCGCCGACCTGAAGCGGGCCATCCGCGCCGGCACCATCGGCGGCGAGATCGTCCCCGTGCTCACCGGCTCGGCGTTCAAGAACAAGGGCGTGCAGCCCCTGCTCGACGCCGTCGTCGACTACCTCCCGTCGCCGGTCGACCTGCCGCCGATCCAGGGCATGAACCTCCGCGGCGACGAGCACATGGAGCGCAAGGCCTCCGACGACGAGCCGTTCTCCGCGCTGGCCTTCAAGATCGTCGCCGATCCGCACGGCAAGCTCACCTACTTCCGCGTCTACTCGGGCAAGCTCGAGAAGGGCGGCACGGTGCTGAACGCCCGCACCGGCAAGAAGGAGCGCGTCGGCCGCATCGTCGAGATGCACGCCAACGACCGCGAGGACAAGGACGCCGTCTTCGCCGGCCACATCGTCGCGGGCATCGGCCTGAAGGACACCCGCACCGGCGACACCCTGTGCGACGACAAGGCCCCGATCGTCCTCGAGCAGCTCGAGTTCCCCGAGCCGGTCATCCACGTCGCGGTCGAGCCGAAGACCAAGGCCGACCAGGACAAGCTGGCCAAGGCCCTGTTCTCGCTGTCGGAGGAGGACCCGACCTTCCAGGTCCGCACCGACGAGGACACCGGCCAGACCGTCATCTCGGGCATGGGCGAGCTGCACCTCGAGGTGCTCGTCGACCGCATGCTCCGCGAGTTCAACGTCGACGCCTCCGTCGGCAAGCCGCAGGTCGCCTACCGCGAGACCGTCACCCAGACGGTCGAGAAGTCGACCTACACCCACAAGAAGCAGACGGGTGGTTCGGGTCAGTTCGCCGAGGTCGAGATCAGCCTCGAGCCCACCGGCCCCGGTGGCGGCTACGAGTTCATCGACAAGATCACCGGTGGTCGCATCCCGAAGGAGTACATCCCCTCGGTCGACGCCGGCATCCAGGAGTCGCTCACCGCGGGCGTGCTCGCCGGGTACCCCACCGTCGACGTGCGCGTCACGCTCACCGACGGCAAGTACCACGACGTCGACTCCTCGGAGATGGCGTTCAAGATCGCCGGCGTCATGGCCTTCAAGGAGGCCGCTCGCAAGGCCAAGCCGGTGCTCCTCGAGCCGATCATGCAGGTCGAGGTCACCACGCCCGACGACTACCTCGGCGACGTGATGGGCGACCTCTCGTCCCGCCGCGGCAAGCTCGCCGGCACCGAGCAGCGCGGGAACAGCCAGGTCATCCGAGCGGAGGTGCCGCTGTCGGAGATGTTCGGTTACGCTACCGACCTGCGTTCGCGCACCCAGGGTCGGGCGAACTACACGATGCAGTTCGACTCCTACCAGCAGATGCCGTCGTCGGTCCAGGAAGAGATCGTCGCCCGGGTGCGAGGCGAGTAGCCACCACCCGCACTCGTCCCCCTCAGGAACGTCCAGAAAGGTACCCAGGGACAGCCATGTCGAAGGAAAAGTTCGAGCGTACGAAGCCGCATGTGAACATCGGGACCATGGGTCACATCGACCATGGGAAGACGACGTTGACGGCGGCGATCACGAAGGTGTTGGCGGAGGATGATCCGTCGCACAACTCGTTCACGGAGTTCGCGAACATCGACAAGGCTCCTGAGGAGCGTGAGCGTGGGATCACGATCAACATCTCCCATGTGGAGTACATGACCGAGAACCGGCACTACGCGCACGTGGACATGCCGGGCCACGCGGATTACATCAAGAACATGATCACCGGTGCGGCGCAGGTCGATGGTGCGATTCTGGTGGTGTCGGCGGCGGATGGTCCGATGCCCCAGACTCGTGAGCACGTGTTGTTGGCTCGTCAGGTGGGTGTGCCGGCGATCGTGGTGGCGCTCAACAAGGTCGACATGGTCGATGACGAGGAGCTGTTGGATCTGGTGGAGCTGGAGGTGCGTGAGCTCCTCTCCGAGTACGAGTTCCCTGGTGATGACATCCCGGTGGTGAAGGTGTCGGCGCTGAAGGCCCTGGAGGGTGATGAGGCGGCGAAGGGTCAGATCCATGAGTTGATGTCGGCGGTGGATGAGTACGTGCCGGAGCCGGATCGGGCGACCGACAAGCCGTTCTTGATGCCGATCGAGGATGTGTTCACGATCACGGGTCGTGGGACGGTGGTGACGGGTCGTGTCGAGGCGGGTGTGATCAACACCGGCGACGAGATCGAGATCGTCGGGATCAAGCCGACGCAGAAGACGACGTGCACGGGCGTGGAGATGTTCCGCAAGATCCTCGATGAGGGTCGTGCGGGGGACAACATCGGTGCCCTGTTGCGGGGCACGAAGCGTGAGGAGGTGGAGCGTGGTCAGGTGCTGGCGGCGCCGGGCAGCATCACGCCGCACACCGATTTCGAGGCGCAGGTGTATGTGTTGACCAAGGAGGAGGGTGGCCGTCACAAGCCGTTCTTCTCGAACTACCGGCCGCAGTTCTACTTCCGGACCACCGATGTGACCGGTCACATCGAGCTGCCGGAGGGGACCGAGATGTGCATGCCGGGTGACAACGCGACGATGAAGGTGGAGCTGATCCACCCGATCGCGATGGACGAGGGTCTGCGCTTCGCGATCCGCGAGGGTGGCCGCACCGTCGGTGCCGGCCGCGTCACCAAGATCCTCAAGTAAGGCAGACATGGCGAACGATCAGAAGATCCGCATCCGACTGAAGGCGTACGACCACGAGGTCATCGACCAGTCGACCCGCAAGATCGTCGAGACGGTCCTGCGCACCCAGGCCACGATCCGTGGCCCCATCCCGCTTCCGACCGAGAAGCACCGGTACACGGTCATCCGTTCGCCGCACAAGGACAAGGACTCGCGCGAGCACTTCGAGATGCGCATCCACAAGCGCCTCCTCGACATCATCGAGCCGAGCCCGAAGACGGTCGACTCCCTCCAGCGCCTCGAGCTGCCGGCGGGTGTCGACATCGAGATCAAGATCCAGCAGGCCTAGAGCCGCCCGGATCCGTTCTGCGCACGAGGCCCCCGGGGTTCCCCGGGGGCCTCGTCGCGTCCCGGCGCGAGAGGCGGCGACGCGCGAGGCTGGCCAGGTGGCCCGACCCCGCATGCGGCTCTCGGCGGCGACGCTCTCCTCGCCGGACGTGCCTCGGCTCGCGGCGTTCTACGAGGCCCTGCTCGGCTGGGACCGCGCCGACGACGAGCCGGGATGGGTGCGGCTACGGCCTCCTGCCGGTGGACCCGGGCTGTCGTTCCACGACGACGGTTCGTTCCGTCCGCCCGTGTGGCCGTCGCAGGATGGAGAGCAGCGGATGACCGCGCACCTCGACATCGCGACGGATGACCTCGGCGCCGCCGTCGACCGGGCCGTGGAGCTCGGCGCATCGATCCACGAGCACCAACCGCAGGCCCACGTCCGTGTGATGGTCGACCCGGACGGGCATCCCTTCTGCCTGTTCCAGGGTCCCGCCCGTGGCGAGCACGACGGGGCCGACTGGAACGGCGTGGTCAGATCGTGAGCGGCGTGCCGTCCGCAGGGGGCGAGGTCGTGAGCGAGACCCTGCCGTTCGACGGGGGACGGCGGGTCACCGCTCACCTCCCGGTCGCGGCGCCCGAGGTGATCGTCTTCGCGGGCGACGGGCAGCTCGTCGCGCCCTGGGGCGCGGGGTTCCGGCCGTCCGGGCCGTTGCCCGACGTGCTGCCGCGCGCCTACCTGGTGGCGGGAACGGAGGAGCCGTTCTTCCGTGACAACGCGGGTCGGTGGGCGGAGGCGTTCGCGGCGGCGGGCGCCGATGTCGTGATGATCGAGCGACCGGGCGGCCACGGCGCCGCGTCCTGGCGCGACGAGCTGCCGGCGGTGATCTCCTGGCTCGTCGGGTGAACGGCCGGTGCCCGTGGGGAAGGGTCGTGAGGTGACGGCGCAGTCGTTCGAGTCGGTCTCGACGTGGCGGCAGGGTGCGCCGCCTCCGGCGTCGGAGGCCCGCTCGGCCCTCATCGACCGCCTGGCCTCCCGGCTGGTCGCCATCCGGCCCGGCCGGGTCCGTGCCGTCGTCGACGGTCGCACCGCCAGCGGCAAGACGACGCTGGCCGACGAGCTCGCGGTCGCCGTCCGTGCCCTCGGTCGGCCGACCCTGCGTGCCACCTTCGACGACTTCAAGAAGCCGTGGCGCGACGCGCGCGAGAAGGGGTACGACCGCACATCGGGCGAGGGGTACTACCGCAACGCGCCCGACATCGAGAGCGCGCGTCGGCTCCTCCTCGAGCCCGCCGGCCCGCATGGGTCGGGGATCGTCGCCCTCTGCGGTCACGACCCGCTGACGGGCGAGGACCACCGGACGACGACCATCGACGCGCCCCTCGATGCCGTGCTGATCGTCGACTCGGTCTTCGGCATGCGCCCCGAGTACGACGAGCTCTGGGACCTCCGCGTCTGGGTCGACGTGCCGGTCGAGGTCGCGCTGGCGCGTGGCGTGGCGCGCGACGCCGACATGGAGGGTGGTGCCGACGCGGCGGAGCGGCTGCACCTCGACCGCTACCACGCGTCCGAGGAGATCTACGTCGCCGAGGTCGATCCCGTCCAGCGTGCCGACGTCGTGATCGACAACACCGACGTCGGCGCGCCTGACATCGTCCGTTGGTGAGGGCGGTCACGCGAAACAGGTCGTGCACGTCACCCGGCGGTCGTAGCGTGCCGCGCCGTGACGATCGAGATGCGGCCCCTGTCCCGAGATGACGCGACCACGATCCACCGCATCGTGCGGGCGGCGGAGGTGGCCGAGGGGTGGACGTTCCAGACCCCTCTCGCCGAGCTGGAGGAGGTGCTCGACGCGCCGCACGTCGACCCGTGCGCCGACGGTCGGCTCGCCCTCCTCGACGGTGAACCCGTCGGCTACGCGCTGGTCGACCACACACCGGCGGGGGAGCGGCTCGAGCGCGCATTCCTCCAAGGGTCCGTGCGCCCCGACCGACGTCGGCGCGGCGTCGGGACGGCACTGTTCTCGTGGCAGTTGGACCGGGCGCGTCAGGTGCTGGCCGCCTACACCCACGACGCGCCTCGCTACGCGCGCACGCAGGCGCGGGACGTGCAGTCCGACGCCCTCGCCCTCTACGAGCGTCACGGCCTGCGTGCGGTCCGGTACACCGACGAGCTGATCCGACCGCTCGGCGCGCCGCTCGAGGTGCCGGAGGTCGAGGGCGTGGAGGTCGTGCCGTGGGATCCGGCGCGCAGCGAGGAGGTGCGTGCGGTGCGCAACGCGGCGTTCGCCGACCACTGGGGCACGACGGTCATGGGAGAGGTGCCCTGGCGCCACTGGCTCGCCGAGTCGTCGAAGCGCCTCGACCTGTCGTGGATCGCCGTCGTCGACGGAGCGGTGGTCGGCTACACCCTGAACGACCACTTCGAGGGCGACGAGGCCGTGTCGGGACGGCGTGACGGGTGGCTCTCCCACATCGGTGTGCTGCGCGAGGTGCGCGGTCGGGGCGTGGCGTCAACGCTGATCGCCGCATCGATCGCCTCGTTCCGGGACGCGGGCTTCACCCACGCCATGCTGGGTGTCGACACCGAGAACCCGTCGGGGGCCTACGGGCTCTACCGACGGCTGGGCTTCGAGCCCTACGAGCGGTGGGTCACCCACGAGATCGAGGTCCAGCCCTCCACCGGGTGACGCCGAGCGGGTGCTCGACCCGCGGCCTCGACGCGGGGAGACTCGCGTCGTGCCAGCGGGTCTCGACGGATACCCCGATCCGATCGTCACCCCCGAGAGGGAGGTGGTGTTGGCGCACGTCGTCGGCCGCATCGAGGAGTGCGCCGCGGCGCGGGTCGTGGTCGGCATCGACGGAGCATCGGGCGCAGGGAAGTCCACGTTCGCCGACGAGGTCGCGGCGCGCCTCCGCCAGCGCGGGCACGTCGTGGTCCGATCGACGACCGACTCGTTCCACCGCCCGCGCGTCGAGCGGATGCGCCGAGGACCGACCTCGCCCGTCGGCTACTACCTGGACTCCCACGACCTGGGTGCCATCCAGGAGGAGCTGCTCACACCGTTCGCCACGGGGCGCACCTCGGTCCGCATCGCCGCGTTCGACGAGCCGAGCGATGCCCCCGTCGAGGTGACGGTCGACGACGTCGCGGAGCGGGCCGTCCTCGTGTTCGACGGGCTGTTCCTCCTGCGGCCCGAGCTCGCGTCCCGGTGGCGCCTCGTCGTCCACCTCACGGCCGATCGACGGCGCGCCGCGGCCTGGGACGCCTACCTCCACGACGGTCTGCCGGCCGATCAGACGGCCCGGGAGCACGAGCGTGCCCAGCGGCTGGAGCGGGCGCGCTGGCCCCGCTACCAGGACGGCTGGCGGCTCTACGTCGACGAGGCGTCACCGCTCGAGCGAGCCGAGATCGTGGTCGACAACGACGACCTCGCCGCACCGCGCGTCGTGCGGAGCGCCTGACCCGACGCGTTCACCCCCGGACGGCCATGGGGAGTCGGGCCACGCCGTCGGGTGGTGCACCTCCCCAACGGGCATGCACGGGGAGGCAGGCCACGCCGTCGGGTGGTGCACCTCCCCATGGGAGGCACGGGGCCGAGGTGTGAGCCGGGATCGGCGGAGGTGAGGGCCTAGGGGCGGGTGACGACCACGGCGTCGCCGGGTCGGACGACGCCCGGCACGACGACCCGGGTGCAGACGCCGCGGAGCCGCAGCGCGCGGCCCTCGGGGGAGGCGACGAACCGCATGGCGTCGCGCCCGAAGCGGTCGGCGAACTTGGCGCACCCCTTGTGCGGTGCGGGGGTCACCTCCACCACGGCATCGCCGATCGCGAGGCGGGAGCCCACCGGCAGGTTCGCGACGGACAGGTCGAGGTCGACGTGGAGCTGGTCGCCGACGAGGGTCCGCCGCTCCAGCTGGTCGCCGGCCACCAGCCGGGCGAAGCGGGCGTTGATCAGGTTCACCTGCTTGTCGGGGTCCGCGGAGCCGTCGGAGGTGCGGGTGCTGCCCCGCCCCAGCCAGTCGTCGCCGACGAGGCCCACGGCCAGATCGAGCCGTCCCTCCTCGAGGACCGACCGGCCGCCGGCGACGGGTCGGGCGACGACCAGGTCGAGCGTGCCCACGTCGGTGGGGGAGGAGCGGACGTGATCGAGTCCGTCGGCGAGGAGGTCTGCTGCGAGGTGGGCCACGGACGGCATCCTCGCCGGTGGGGGCGACACCGGGGTAGCGAGTTCCCGTCCGTACGATGTCGCCATGACGACGTGGGTCGAGCACACGCTCTACGACGGGATCATCGTCGAGCCCGAGAGCCTCCACTGGGTCGACTGCGTCTTCGAGCGCTGCCGGTTCGTCCACGCCGAGCTGAAGGGTCTGATCACCTCGGGCTGCCAGTTCATCGAGTGCGACCTGTCGGGCGCGGACATGTCGGAGTCCCGCCACGAGGGCACGGCGTTCGTCGGCTGCTCGATGCGGGCGACCGACCTGCTCGGCACCCGGTTCACCGGCTGCCGCCTCACCGGCACCGACTTCGCCGGCGCATCGCTGCGCGGCCTGCGCGTGGAGGGCGGCGACTGGTCGTGGGTCAACCTCCCGGCGGCCCGTCTCCGGCGGGTCGACCTCCGTGGGGTGCGGCTGGAGGGTGCCTACCTGGCGAACGCCGACCTGCGAGAGTCCGACCTCCGCGACGCCGACCTCACCGGCGCGACGCTCACCCGGAGCCGCATCGACGGGTCCGACCTCCGTGGCGCGGCGCTCGAGGGCAGCGACGTGCACACGCTCGACCTCCGCGGGGTCCGCCTCGACACCGGTCAGGCCCTCGGGATCGTGGCCGCCCTCGGCGCGACGATCGACTGAGCGTCCGGCGCGCTCATCGGGCGACGAGGCCCACGAGCTCGCCGGCGTCCGCCAGATCGTCGAGGGATCGCACGGCATCGATGACGGCGCGGGACCGCTCGGTCCCGAGGTGCGGGCCCATCAGCTCCAGGGCCTTCTCCTCGACCTCGGCGCGGTCCATCGGGTGGGACGGGAACCCGCGGACGTGCGGCACGTGGACCTCGAGTCGGTCGGCCGAAGCGAGTGTCACGGTGACGGTGGCCGATTCGGTGCGCTCCTCGCCGGGGCCCGACTCCTGGTCCGGCGCGTGCACGACCTCGACCCGCCGAGCGACGCCGGCGACCGCCGCGTCGCCGTGCATTCGCTCGAGCGACTGGGCGGCGACGAAGTCGAGCCGGCCGTCGAGGAGGATGATCGCGGTGAGGTAGGGGAGGTTGAGCGCCGGCATCTCCGCGTCGCGGAAGGCCTCCCACCGGCCGGGCATGGCGATCTGCACGGCCTGCACGGCATCGACGCCCCCGGCCGCTGCGATCTCCGGTAGCAGCCGGAGGATCCCCTCGACCGCCGGCTGCGTCGGCCCCCCGACCGGGTACCGCTTGTACGCGGTGAGCGGCAGCTCCCAGCGCTCGCCGAGTCCGTCGACCAGGCGCCCGAGGTCGCCGTCGCCCCTCGGGTGGGTGAAGAGCGGGGACGAGAACCATGCAGCGGGGTGGTCCACGACGCCGCGCACGCCGCGGAAGCCGACGTCGACCATCAGCGCCGCCTGGAGCCCGTTGCGGGCACCCATCCCGGCGAAGACCCACGACTTCTCGATGTGCTCGACGTCGAGCATCCACTGCCACGAGCCGGACGCCTGCTGCGCGCAGTAGGTGAGGAGGTGCCCGACCTGCTCGGTGGAGAGGCCGATGAGCGATGCGGCCGTCGCCCCGGCGCCGAACACCGGCCCGACGCCGTGGTTGGCGATGCCCGCACGCCGGAGGTTCCCGACGCCGAGGGCCTTCGGGATCCGCCCGGCGAGCTCGTACCCGACGGCGACGGCTCGCAGGACGGCGTCGCCCGACAGCCCACGCGCCTCGGCCAGCGCCAGCGCGACGCTCACCACCGACGGGCCGGGCTGCACGAACGCGGACGGGATGAAGTCGTTGATCTCCGCACCGTGGGCGGTCATGGCCGAGGCCACGACGGCGTCCACCGGAGCGGCCCTCTCGCTCGTCCCGAGGATCGTCGCACCTCCCGTGCCCACCGAGCCGCTCTGGGTCACGGCGTAGCGCCGGGCGAGGACCGCGGGCTCGAGGTCGCGACAGGCCACGACGGAGGCGAGGGTGTCGAGGACGTGGCGGCGCGCCAGCTCTCGGACCTCGTCGTCGAGGTGCATCGCGGGCGATGTCGCGATCCACGCGCTGAGGCGCGATGTCAGGTCCCCATCGCCGTCTCCCATCGCTCCCCCTCGGTCCGCTGTCCGGTGCGATGGTGGCACACGTGCGGACCCGGTCGAGCGGTCAGCACCCGATGCCGGCGGCGTCGCAGACGAACCGGTCCCCGCCGGCCCGCTTCGAGCGGTACATCGCCTGGTCGGCCCGACGGATCACGTCGTCGACCGCCTCGTCGACGCCCCGTTCGGCCACACCCACGCTGACGGTGACGCCGACCGCACCGTGGTCCTCGGTGGCCCACAGGCTGTCGGCGACGTTGGCGCGGATGCGCTCGGCGACGATGCGCGCCTCGGCCAGTCCGGCCCCCGGCAGGTAGACGGCGAACTCCTCGCCGCCGAGCCGGGCCACCAGGTCGCCGTCGCGCACCGCGGCGGTGAGGGTCGTCGCCAGGCCGCGCAGCACCTGGTCGCCGACGTCGTGGCCGTGGTGGTCGTTGATCGACTTGAAGCGGTCGGCATCGACGAGGATCGCGGCGCCCGCCGCGCGGCGCAGGCCTTCGCGGTCCACCGCATCGCCGACGGCGGCGAAGAACGCCCGCCGGTTGAGCAACCCCGTCAGCTCGTCCTCGGACGCGAGGCGTGTGAGCGCCCGTTGCACCGAGACGTGGTGGGTCACCTCGGCCGACAGGTCGCCGTTGCGGCGCTGCAGCTGGTGGAGCAGCAGGAAGGAGCGCCGGGCGCTGCGCTCAAGGTGGGCACCGCACGCCACCGCGCCGACTGCGGCGACGGCCAGGTTCGCAGCGAGCCGCGCCGGCGCGACCTCGGGGTCCCCGAGGGCGGTCAGCGCCCAGAAGCCGGTGTAGAAGGCGGCGACGATGCCGGCTCGCCGGGCGAGCGGGATGGGCACGAAGAGGACGACGGCGGTGCCGAAGAGGGCGGCCGACACGTCGAGGTGGCGGGGATCGGCGTCGCGGACCGCGACGACGACGAGGAACGACACGACGATCGCCCAGGTGGCGCCGGTGAGGAGCCGGCGGCCCCGTCGCTCGGCCAGCCACCCGGCCCGGGCCCAGAGCGCCGCCGCGGCTCCGGCGAGGAGCCCGGTGGCGAGGAACCGGCTGGTCGCGGCGACGAGCGAGGTCGCGAGGCTGCCGCCGCTCCAGTCCGAGGGGGCGAGCAGCAGCCACGCCGCTGCGGACACGCTCGCCGCGACCGCGAGCGTCCGGCCGGAGTGCGCGACGCGGTGGCGGAGGAAGGCCTGCTCGAGCGCGGGGTCGGCGAAGGAGCTGCCGAGGGGCCGCATCACGTCGTCGAGCGGGTCAGCCTCCTCGGGCCGCGTGGTCGCCACGTGCAGGAGGTCGGCCGGAACCACCCGGAGCTGAGGTTCCGGTGCGGGGTGGTCAGTCCGCGGCCAGCGGGACGACGTAGGACTCGACGCGACCGATGAGGTCGCCGGAGAACGTGAAGACGTCGCAGAAGGCGAAGCGGTGCTCGTCGCCCGAGCGCTGGCGGCTCCGTCCGCGTCCGATGGCGACCACCACGTCGCCGTCCTCGACCACCCGGTCGACGTCGAGGTCCGGCGGGCCCTCGAACGCCGGGTTCTCGATCTCGCCGTCGAAGGCGTCCTTGCCCACCAGGTGCTTGAAGCCCGGGAGCTCCCAGACGACGTCGTCGGTGAGGAGGGAGAGGACGCCGGGGTGGTCGCTGGCGCGGAACCCGTCGAAGTACCGCTCCACCGTGCGTCGGTGCTCTGTCACGTGGATCTCCTGAGGTCGGGGTCCCTCCCACCCTCCCATGACGCCGCGACGTCGCCGGCGGTAGCGTCCGTTCGTGGCCGCCGACGCGCTCCCGGCTCGATGATCCTTGCCGCGCTCGAGGCCGTCGCGACAGCCGAGCCGCCCGGTCTGCTCCCGGCCCGGATGCAGATGGCGTTCTCGCTCGGGTGGCACATCATCCTCGCCTGCTTCGGCGTGGCGTTCCCGGCGATGATCTGGGTCGTCCACCGCCGAGGGGTGCGCCAGGGCGACGAGGTCGCCCTGGGGCTGGCGAAGAGGTGGTCCAAGGTCGCGGCCGTGCTCTTCGCCATCGGGGCGGTGTCGGGGACGATCCTCTCGTTCGAGATGGGCATGCTGTGGCCCGGGTTGATGGGGCCCTACGGCGACGTCATCGGCCTCCCGTTCGCGCTGGAGGGCATCGCCTTCTTCATGGAGGCGATCTTCGTCGGCATCTACCTGTACGGGTGGGGGCGTCTGCCCGGGGTCGTCCACTACCGCCTGCTCGTGCCGATCGCGGTCGCCGGACTCGTCGGCACGTTCTGCATCCTCGCCGTGAACGCCTGGATGAACGACCCGGCGGGCTTCCGCCTGGAGGGCGGCGAGGTGGTGGACGTGGACCCCTGGCGGGCGATGTTCAACGACGCCGTCCTCGGCCAGTTCGCCCACATGTGGGTGGCGACGTTCATGGTCGTCGGCTTCTCCGTCGCCGGGGTGTACGCCGCCGGCATGCTGCGGGGTCGCCGCGACGAGCACCACCGGCTCGGGTTCATCGTCCCGTTCGCGTTCGCCAGCGTCGCGGCCCTCGTCCAGCCGCTCATCGGCCACGTGCTCGGCCAGCAGGTCGCCGGCCGCCAACCGGGCGAAGCTGGCGGCCTTCGAGCTGGCGACCGAGACCGAGGAGCGGGCGCCGCTGCGTCTCGGAGGCCTGCTGATCGACGGTGAGGCCCGCTATGCGATCGAGATCCCGCTCCTGGGCTCGATCCTCGCGACCAACTCCCTCGACGGGGAGGTGCCGGGCTTGGACGTCGTACCGGAGGAGGACCGCCCGCCGGTGAACGTCACCCACTGGGCGTTCCAGCTGATGGTGGCCATCGGCACGGCGCTGGCGGCCTTCGTCCTCGTGCACTGGCTCGGTCGACGGCGCGGGCGCGACTGGTCGCGGTCGCGCTGGTTCCTGCGCGCCGCGGTGGCCGCCGGGCCGCTCGCCGCGCTGGCCGTCGAGGCGGGATGGGTGGCCACCGAGGTCGGCCGCCAGCCGTGGGTGGTGCACGAGGTCCTGCGCACCGCCGACGCCGCGAGCACGAGCCACGGGCTGTGGGTCACCCTCGTCGCGATCGTCGTCGTGTACATCGGACTGACGGTCGCCGCGGTCCTCGTGCTGCGGTCGATGGCCCGGCGGTGGAGGGACGGCGAGGCGCTCGACCTGCCCACCCCCTACGGCCCCCAGGCGGTGCGGACGTGACGCTCGAGGCGGCGGTGGCCGCCGTCCTGTTCCTCGGCGTGGTGCTGTACGCGGTGCTCGGCGGCGCGGACTTCGGCTCGGGCTTCTGGGACCTCACCGCCGGCGACGCCAGCCGCGGGGCGAGGATCCGCACGCTGGTCGATCACAGCATCGGGCCGGTGTGGGAGGCGAACCACGTCTGGCTCATCTACGTCCTGGTCTTCCTCTGGACGGGCTTCCCGGGTCCGTTCGCCGCCATCATGACGACGCTGTTCGTGCCGCTCGCCGTCGCCGCCCTCGGCATCGTGCTACGGGGATCGGGCTTCGCGTTCAGGAAGTTCGCGGCCACCCTCGACGAGGCGCGCCTCTACGGGGTGCTGTTCGCCACGTCGTCGGTGATCACGCCGTTCTTCCTCGGCGCCGTCGCCGGCGCGGTGGCGTCCGGGCGGGTGCCGGTCGAGGGCTACGGGGATGCCTGGCGGTCCTGGACCGGGCCGACGTCGATCGTCGGTGGCGTGCTGGCGGTGCTCAGCTGCGCGTTCCTCGCCGGCAGCTTCCTCACCGCCGAGGCGGAGCGCGGGGGAGACCTCGAGCTCGCCGAACGCCTGCGGTCCCGGACGCTCGTGGCCGGGTTCGTCACCGGGGCCGTGGCCCTGGCGGCGGTGGTCGTGCTGCGCGCCGACGCCGAGACCCTGGCCGAGGGTCTCCAGGGTCGCGGGGCCGCCTTCGTCGCCGGGTCGGCCGTCGCGGGGATCACGGCCCTGTGGCTCCTGTGGATCCGTCGGTTCGGGTGGGCCCGGGCGGCCGCCGTGGTGGCGGTCGCCGCGATCGTCGTCGGCTGGGGCGTCGGCCAGTATCCTTGGATCCTGGTCGAGGAGGTCGAGATCGCCGAGGGGGCCGGGGCGCGAGCCACGCTCCAGGCGCTGCTCTGGGTCTTCGGCGCCGCCGCACTCACCGTCGTCCCGGCGCTCGGGTACATGTTCTGGTTGACCCAGCAGGAGGAGTGGGCCGCCGAACCGGGACCTGTCCGCACTCGCTGAACGTCCGCATTGGAAAGCGTGCGGAGGGGTGGCTATCATCTCCTCTTCGTGTCCCCAGGGGCCCACGCCCCGGACACGCTCAGTTCGCTCTTCGCACCACCCAACGTCAACTGACGTCCGTGCAGGCCTTCGGGAACCGCACGGCACAACCGAAACGGCGCTCCGCCGGGAACATCCCGGGCGGAGCGCTCGCGTGAACGGACGACGGCGCTGCCCTCCGCCCTCGGGCACGGGGCCATCCGTCGGACGACGACCGTCTCACGCACCCAACCGAACACGCACGTTCGAACGAACAAGGACACAGCCGCAATGGCGAACAAGGCAATCGTCGGCGAGAAGGTCGGCATGACCCAGGTCTGGGACGACGACAACCGCGTCGTGCCCGTCACCGTGGTCAAGGTCGCGCCGTGCCGCGTCGTGCAGGTCAAGCGACCGGAGACCGACGGCTACAGCGCCCTCCAGGTCACCTTCGGCCAGCGCAACTCCCGCAAGGTCAACAAGCCCCTCACGGGCCACTACGACAAGGCCGGCGTCGACCCCGGCGCCAAGCTGGTCGAGCTGCGCCTCGACGACGTCTCGGAGTACGAGATCGGCCAGGAGCTCACCGTCGACGTCCTCGCCCAGGGCGAGCTGGTCGACGTGACCGCCGTCAGCAAGGGCAAGGGCTTCGCCGGCGTCATGAAGCGCCACAACTTCGCCGGCCAGAAGGCCAGCCACGGCGCCCACCGCATCCACCGTGCCCCCGGTGCCATCGGCGCCTGCGCCACGCCGGCCCGGGTGTTCAAGGGCACCCGCATGGCGGGCCGCATGGGCAACGAGAAGGTCACGACCCTGAACCTCACCGTCGTGCAGGCCGACGCCGAGCGGAACCTCCTGCTCGTCAAGGGGTCGGTGCCCGGTCCCAAGGGCGGCCTGGTCCTCATCCGCGACGCCGTGAAGGGTGGCAACTGATGGCAACCGTCACCGTGAAGAACCCGGGCGGCAAGGACGGCGGCACCGTCGAGCTCGCCGACGAGATCTTCGGCATCGAGCCGAACGTCCCGGTCATGCACCAGGTCGTCACCGCCCAGCTCGCCGCCCGGCGCGCCGGCACCCAGAGCACCAAGACCCGCGCCGAGGTGCGCGGCGGCGGCGCCAAGCCCTGGAAGCAGAAGGGCACCGGCCGGGCCCGCCAGGGCTCGATCCGGGCTCCGCAGTGGCGAGGCGGCGGCGTGGCCCTCGGGCCGAAGCCCCGCAGCTACGCGCAGCGGACCCCGAAGAAGATGATCAAGCTCGCCCTCCGCTCCGCTCTGTCGGACCGTGCCGCCGAGGACCGCGTCGTCGTCGTCGACGACTGGGGCTTCGACATGGACACGCCGAGCACGAAGGCCGCCGTGTCGGCGCTCGCCGGCCTCGGCATCGAGGGCAAGGCGCTCGTCGTCCTCTCCGACGCCGACGAGGTCGCCTGGAAGAGCTTCCGCAACCTGCCCCAGGTCCAGCTCATCGACGTCGCCGAGCTCAACGCCTACGACGTCCTCTGCAACGACTGGGTCGTCTTCACCTCGGCGACGCTGCCCGGCGCCGAGTCCACCGAGGACGCCGAAGGAGCCGAGAAGTGAAGGACCCCCGCGACGTCATCATCGAGCCGATCGTCAGCGAGAAGTCGTACGCGCTGCTCGACCAGAACGTCTACACGTTCAAGGTCGCGCCGTCGGCCTCCAAGCCCGAGATCCGCGATGCCGTGCAGTCGATCTTCGGCGTGCGCGTCACCAACGTGAACACCCTGAACCGCAAGGGCAAGCGCCGCCGCAACCGGCGCAACGGCACCTTCGGTTCCCGCCCCGACGCCAAGCGGGCGATCGTCACCCTCGCCGAGGGCGACTCGATCGACCTGTTCGAAGCCTAGGAACGACTGCCATGGCACTTCGCAAGCGCAAGCCCACCAGCCCGGGTCGCCGGTTCCAGACGGTCTCGGACTTCGCCGAGATCACCCGCGACACCCCCGAGAAGTCGCTGCTCGCCCCGAAGAAGCGCACGGGCGGCCGCAACAGCTACGGCCGCAAGACCGCCCGCCACAAGGGCGGTGGCCACAAGCAGCAGTACCGCGTCATCGACTTCAAGCGCACCAAGGACGGCGTGCCGGCCAAGGTCGCCCAGATCGAGTACGACCCGAACCGCACCTGTCGCATCGCGCTGCTCCACTACCTCGACGGCGAGAAGCGCTACATCCTCGCCCCCCGGGGCGTGAAGGTCGGCGACATGGTCCAGAGCGGCCAGGGCTCCGAGATCCGCCCCGGCAACGCCCTGCCGATGCGCTACATCCCGGTCGGCACCACCGTCCACAACGTCGAGCTCAAGCCCGGCCAGGGCGGCCGCATGGCCCGCAGCGCCGGTTCGAGCGTCCAGCTCGTGGCCAAGGAGGGCGACTTCGCCACCCTGCGCCTCCCCTCCACCGAGATGCGCCGCGTGCCGATCGACTGCCGGGCCACGGTGGGCGAGGTCGGCAACGCCGAGCACGAGCTCATCAAGATCGGCAAGGCCGGTCGCAACCGCTGGAAGGGCGTCAAGCCCCAGACCCGCGGTGTGGCCATGAACCCCGTCGACCACCCGCACGGTGGTGGCGAGGGCAAGACCTCGGGTGGTCGTCACCCGGTGTCGCCGTGGGGCAAGCCCGAGGGCCGCACCCGCGATCAGAACAAGGAATCCCAGAAGCTCATCGTCCGCCGCCGGCGTACCCGCGGCTCCCGGAGGTAATCGGCATGCCGCGCAGCCTGAAGAAGGGCCCCTTCGTCGACGACCACCTCCTCAAGAAGGTGGACGCCCTCAACGAGAAGGGCGAGAAGAAGGTCATCAAGACCTGGTCGCGTCGCTCGACGATCCTGCCCGACATGGTGGGCCACACCATCGCCGTCCACGACGGTCGCAAGCACGTCCCGGTGTACGTCACCGAGTCGATGGTCGGGCACAAGCTCGGCGAGTTCGCGCCGACCCGCACGTTCCGGTTCCACGCCGGCCAGGAGCGGGGTGGTCGCCGATGACCGGCCTGAAGACCAACGAGCGCCCCGGCACCCGGGCCCAGCACCGCTACGCGCGGGTCTCGGCCTACAAGGCCCGCGTCGTGCTCGACCTCATCCGGGGGAAGACCATCGGAGAGGCCGACGAGATCCTGGCCTTCTCCGAGCGCGACGTCGCCGACACCATCCGCAAGGTGCTCGACTCGGCCATCGCCAACGCCGAGCACAACGACGACATCCCGTCCGACGAGCTGTTCGTCTCCGCCTGCTACGCCGACGAGGGCCCGACGCTCAAGCGCTGGCGCCCCCGGGCCCGTGGTCGGGCGACCCGCATCCGCAAGCGCACCTGCCACATCACGGTGATCGTCAGCCGGCTCCCCGCCGACGAGCTCGCTCGTCGCCGGGCCGCCGAGGACGCCGCCCGCGAGGCTCGCTCCGGCCAGGGCGCCGCCCGGGCCAAGGGTGCCGCCACCGACGCCGCCGACGCCCGTGCCCGCCGGGTGGCCAAGAGCCGCCAGGACAAGGCCGAGCGTGCCGAGGCGGCCGCCGCCGCCGAGGCGGAGGCCGAGGCCGAGGAGCTCGACGCCACCGAGGCGGCGCTCGAGGCCGACGCGCCGGTGCCTGCGGCCGGTGAGGCCGACGTCGAGGCCGCCGAGGTCGCGGCCGACGAGGAGGCCACCGCAGCGGCGGCCGACGAGGACGCCACCGACACCGACACCGACGCCGCCGATGCCGCCGACACCGACGAGAAGGATCAGTAATGGGTCAGAAGGTCAACCCCTACGGCTTCCGCCTGGGTGTCACCACGGACTGGAAGTCGCGCTGGTTCGCCGGCCGCGACGACTACGCCGACTTCGTCATCGAGGACTGGAAGATCCGCGACTACCTGATGAACGAGCTGCCGCACGCCGCGATCAGCCGCATCGAGGTGGAGCGGACCCGCGACCGCCTGCGCGTCGACGTCCACACCGCCCGGCCGGGCATCGTCATCGGCCGCCGCGGCTCGGAGGCCGACCGCCTGCGGGCCGGGCTCACCAAGATCACCGGCAACAACAAGGTCCAGCTGAACATCCAGGAGATCAAGCAGCCGGAGCTCGACGCCGCGCTGATCGCCCAGGGCGTCGCCGACCAGCTCGCCGGCCGCGTCGCCTTCCGCCGAGCCATGAAGCGCGCCGTCCAGAACGCCCAGAAGGCCGGTGCCCTCGGCATCCGCGTGCAGTGCTCGGGCCGCCTCGGCGGCTCGGAGATGGCCCGCACCGAGTGGTACCACGAGGGTCGCGTGCCCCTGCACACCCTGCGGGCCGACATCGACTACGGCTTCCGCGAGGCCAAGACCACCTACGGCCGCATCGGCGTCAAGGTCTGGATCTACAAGGGCGACATCCTGCCGTACAAGACCACGGCTGAGGACAAGATCAGCAAGGAAGCGGCCATGGCCGTCGGCGACACCGCCGGCGAGGGTCGCCCCCGCAAGGTCGTGTCGTCCGCCGCCGCTCGCCGCCGTCCGGAGGAGACCCCGGCTCCGGCCCCCGAGGCCGAGGCCGAGGAGCCGGCGCCGCTCGTCAAGGAGGCCGATCCCGACTTCGAGCGCCTCCTCGCCGAGGAGGAGGAGATCGAGCGCTCGGTGCGCGAGCACCACGAGACCCCCCACTTCCGCCCCGGGGACGGTGACTGAACATGTTGATGCCGAAGAAGGTCAAGCACCGCAAGCACCACCGCGGCCGCATGACGGGATCCGCCAAGGGGGCCACGACGGTCACCTTCGGTGACTACGGGATCCAGGCCCTCGAGCCCGGGTGGATCACCGCCCGCCAGATCGAGGCCGCCCGTATCGCCATGACCCGCCACATCAAGCGTGGCGGCAAGGTCTGGATCAACGTCTTCCCCGACAAGCCCGTCACCGAGAAGCCGGCCGAGACCCGCATGGGGTCGGGCAAGGGCAACCCGGAGCGCTGGGTCGCCGTCGTGAAGCCGGGCCGGATCATGTTCGAGCTCTCGTACCACGACCCGGCGATCGCCCGTGCCGCGATCGAGCGCGCCATCCAGAAGCTGCCCATCAAGGCCCGCTTCGTCGAGCGCCAGGAGGGCTTCTAGCCATGGCGAAGTCGTCGTCGCTCCGCGACCTCTCCGACACCGAGCTCGCCGAGCGCCTGTCGGAGACCAAGCAGGAGCTGTTCAACCTGCGGTTCCAGCACGTCACCGGGCAGCTCGAGAGCTACGCCCGCCTGCGCCAGGTGCGCCGGGACGTCGCCCGGGTCAACACCGAGCTGAGGGCCCGAGAGATCGCCGCCGCCGAGGCGCTCGCCCAGGAGGAGAAGGCCTGATGGCCGAGAACACCGCCACCGAGGCCACCACCCGAGCCAACCCGCGCAAGGTGCGCGAGGGCCTGGTGACCTCCACCGCCATGGACAAGACCGCCGTCGTGTCCGTCACCGAGCGCACGCGCCACCCGCGCTACGCGAAGACGGTGCAGCGGACGTCGAAGCTGTACGTCCACGACGAGACCAACGACCTCAACGTCGGCGACCGGGTCCGGATCCAGGAGACCCGCCCGTTGTCGAAGCTGAAGCGCTGGCGCGTCGTCGAGGTCCTGGAGCGTGCCCGATGATCCAGCAGGAGTCCCGCCTCCGCGTCGCCGACAACAGCGGCGCCAAGGAGGTGCTGTGCATCAAGGTGCTCGGCGGCTCGCGCCGCCGCTACGCCGGCATCGGCGACGTCTTCATCGCGACGGTGAAGGACGCCCTGCCGGGTGCCGCCGTCAAGAAGGGCGACGTCGTGAAGTGCGTCGTCGTGCGGACGAAGAAGGAGCGGCGTCGCCCCGACGGCTCCTACATCCGCTTCGACGAGAACGCCGCCGTCCTCATCAACGACGCCATGCAGCCGCGTGGCACCCGCATCTTCGGCCCGGTCGGTCGCGAGCTGCGGGACAAGAAGTTCATGCGCATCGTCTCGCTCGCCCCGGAGGTGCTCTGACATGGGCGCCATGAAGATCAAGAAGGGTGACCGCGTCGTGGTCCTGTCCGGCAAGGACAAGGGCCGCGAGGGCGTGGTCTCCCGGGCCCTGCCCGCCGAGGGCAAGGTCATCGTCGACGGCATCAACGTCGCGAAGAAGCACCAGAAGCCGACCCGGGCCACCATGCAGGGCGGCATCATCGACAAGGACATGCCGATCGACGCCTCGAACGTCGCGGTGATCTCGCCGAAGGACGGCAAGGCCACCCGCGTCGGCTACAAGGTCGACGACGCCGGCAACAAGGTCCGCATCTGCAAGCGCACGGGGGTGGAGCTGTCGTGAGCACGACCACGATCCCGCGCTTCAAGGCGCGCTACAACGACGAGGTCCGCGACCGGCTGAAGGACGAGCTCGGACTCGCCAACGTCATGCAGGTCCCGCGGTTCGAGAAGGTCGTCGTCAACATGGGCGTCGGCGACGCCGTCGCCCAGGCGAAGCTGCTCGACGGCGCGGTCGAGGACCTCTCGATCATCACGGGCCAGAAGCCGGTGGTCACCCGGGCCAAGAAGTCGATCGCCGGGTTCAAGCTGCGCGAGGGCAACGCCATCGGCGCCAAGGTCACCCTGCGCGGCGACCGCATGTGGGAGTTCCTCGACCGGCTCATCAGCCTGTCGATCCCCCGCATCCGCGACTTCCGCGGCCTCAACCCCAACTCGTTCGACGGTCGGGGCAACTACACCTTCGGCGTCACCGAGCAGCTCATCTTCCCCGAGATCGACTACGACAAGGTCGAGGTCACCCGGGGCATGGACATCACCATCGTGACGACCGCCCAGTCCGACGCCGAGGGACGCGCCCTGCTCGCCGCCTTCGGCTTCCCGTTCCGACGTGAGGGGCAGCAGTAATGGCCAAGAAGGCGCTCATCAACAAGTCGCAGCGCACCCCCAAGTTCAAGGTGCGGGCCTACACCCGCTGCCGCCGCTGCGGCCGGCCCCACGCCGTGTTCCGCAAGTTCGGTCTCTGCCGGATCTGCCTGCGTGAGCTGGCCCACGCCGGGGAGCTCCCCGGCGTGAAGAAGGCGAGCTGGTGAGGAGGGCTGACAGATGACCATGACCGATCCCATCGCCGACATGCTGACCCGTCTGCGCAACGCCAACACGGCGATGCACGACGACGTCTCCATGCCCTCCTCCAAGGTGAAGGAGGCCCTCGCCGAGCTCCTCAAGAAGGAGGGGTACATCGAGGACTTCGAGGCCACGGACAACACCGACCGTCCGGGTCGCACCCTCACCGTCACCATGAAGTACTCGCCCGAGCGGGCACGCATCATCTCGGGCATCAAGCGGGTGTCCAAGCCCGGGCTTCGCGTCTACACGAAGTCCGACCGCATCCCGCGCGTCCTCGGCGGCCTCGGTGTCGCCGTCGTCTCGACCAGCCAGGGGCTCATGACCGACCGTGAGGCGCGCCAGCGCCACGTGGGCGGCGAGATCCTCTGCTTCGTCTGGTAGGGGAGGCCTCCATGTCCCGCATCGGTTTGTCCCCGATCCCCGTCCCGAGCGGCGTCGACGTCACGATCGACGGTCGGCAGGTCACGGTGAAGGGCCCGAAGGGCGAGCTCCGCCACGAGCTCCCCGAAGCGATCACGATCCGCCAGGACGAGGGCACCCTCCTCGTCGAGCGCGAGGTCGACGAGCGCCGCGTGCGCTCCCTCCACGGCCTCACCCGTGCGCTCGTCGCCAACATGGTCACCGGCGTGAGCGAGGGGTTCCGCAAGAACCTCGAGATCGTCGGCGTCGGCTACCGCGCCACGGCGAAGGGCAGCAACGCCCTCGAGCTGGCCCTCGGCTTCAGCCATCCCGTCACCGTCGAGGCCCCCGAGGGCGTCACCTTCGAGGTGCCCTCGCCCACGACCATCGGCGTCATCGGCATCGACAAGCAGGCGGTCGGCCAGGTCGCCGCCAACATCCGCAAGATCCGCAAGCCCGAGCCGTACAAGGGCAAGGGCGTCCGCTACGAGGGCGAGCGGGTCCTGCGCAAGGCCGGCAAGACCGCCAAGTAACGCCAGGCTCGAAGAGACAGAGAAGACTGACATGAGCGACAGCGCCAAGCAGAAGCGAGAGGCCCGGATCCGCCGGCACCGCCGGGTCCGCAAGAAGGTCCTCGGCACCGCCGAGCGGCCGCGCCTCGCGGTGTTCCGGTCGAACCGGCACATCACCGCGCAGGTGATCGACGACCGCAGCGGTCGCACCCTCGCCGCCGCGTCCACCCACGAGGCCGACCTCCGGTCGGGCTCGTCCAACGTCGACGCCGCCACCAAGGTCGGCACGCTCGTCGCCGAGCGGGCCAAGGCCGCCGGCGTCGACAAGGTCGTGTTCGACCGCGGCGGGTTCATCTACCACGGCCGCATCGCCGCCCTCGCCGCGGCGGCCCGCGAAGCCGGACTGGAGTTCTGATGGCAACGAACAGGAACGCCGCGAACGACGCGCAGCTGCGCGAGTCCCGCGTCATCGACATCAACCGTGTCGCGAAGGTCGTCAAGGGCGGTCGCCGCTTCTCGTTCACCGCGCTCGTGGTGATCGGCGACGGCGCCGGTCGGGTCGGCCTCGGCTACGGCAAGGCCAAGGAGGTGCCCCTCGCGATCCAGAAGGGCACCGAGGAGGCCCGCAAGAACCTCTTCACCGTGCCCCTCGCCGGCGGCACGATCGTGCACCCGGTGATCGGGCGCATGGGTGCCGGTCGCGTGCTGCTGAAGCCCGCCGCCCCCGGTACCGGCGTCATCGCCGGTGGCGCCGCCCGCGCCATCCTCGAGGAGGCCGGCATCCACGACGTGCTGTGCAAGTCGCTCGGCTCGTCGAACCACATCAACGTCGCCCGGGCCACCATCGCCGGCCTCCAGGACCTGAAGCGCCCCGACGAGATCGCCCGCCTGCGCGGCCTCGACCCCGAGGAGTTCGTCCCCGGCGGCCTGCTGCGCGCCTACCGCGAGAGCGAGCGGGGCCCGGCGCCCGAGCCCACCGAGGTCGCGTGATCATGGCCGAGCTCGTCGTCACCCAGATCCGTTCGGCGATCGGCGCCAAGCCGAAGCAGCGCGGCACGCTCCGTGCGCTCGGCCTCGGCCGCATCGGCCGCACGAACACCCTGCCCGACCGTCCGGAGATCCGCGGCATGCTCGCCCGGGTCCCGCACCTCGTCACCGTGGAAGAGACGTCATGAAGATCCACGACCTGAAGCCCGCCGAGGGTGCCAACCGCCGCCGCAAGCGCGTCGGCCGGGGCATCGCCGGCAAGGGCGGCAAGACCGCCGGCCGCGGCACGAAGGGCCAGAAGGCCCGCGGCACGATCCCCGCCGGGTTCGAGGGCGGCCAGATGCCGCTGCACATGCGGATCCCGAAGCTCAAGGGCTTCAAGAACCCGTTCCGCGTCGAGTACCAGGCCGTCAACCTCGACACGATCGAGGAGAGCGGCCTCGACGAGGTCAGCCCCGAGACCCTGCACGGCAAGGGCCTGGTCGGCAAGAAGTCGCTCGTGAAGGTCCTCGGCCGGGGCGAGATCAGCCGCGCCGTCACCGTGAAGGCCCACGCCGTCTCCAAGTCGGCCGAGGAAGCCATCACCGGTGCGGGGGGTACGGTGGAGATCCTGCCGATGCCGTTCGGCAACGGTCGGCCCCCGGCGAAGGGCAACGCCCTCACCAACCGCTAGTCCGGGTCTGCCGGCTTCGGTCACCGGGTCCACCACGCGCGACGGCCGGCAGTCGGTCCGGAAAGGCGAGGAACGTCAGTGCTGTCCACCTTGAAGAACATGGTGAAGGTCAAGGACCTCCGCCAGAAGATCGGCTTCACCGTGCTGCTGCTGGCGGTGTACCGGTTCGGCGCCCACGTGCCCGTCCCCGGCATCGACCTGGACGCGCTCAGCGCCCTCCGGGACCAGGCCGACGGCGGCGGCGCGCTCGCCTTCCTGCGCCTGTTCTCCGGTGGCGCGCTCACCAACTTCTCGGTGTTCGCGCTCGGCATCATGCCGTACATCACCTCGTCGATCATCATGCAGATCCTGACGGTGGTGATCCCCCGGCTCGAGCAGTGGCAGCAGCAGGGGGCGGTCGGTCAGCGCAAGATCACCCAGTGGACGCGCTACCTCACGATCGCCATCGCCGTCCTCCAGTCCACGAGCTTCACGTTCCTCTTCGCGAACGGCGGCGGCGGCCTGGTGCAGGACCAGCCGAACTTCAACATCCTCACCGAGTTCACCGTGCCCCGCGTGCTGCTCATCGTCATCACGATGACCGCCGGCACCGCCCTCATCATGTGGATGGGTGAGACGATCACCCAGCGGGGCATCGGCAACGGCATGTCGCTCATCATCTTCGCCTCGGTCATCTCGACCTTCCCGGGCCAGGGGGCGCAGATCCAGGCCGAGAGCGGCAACGTCGTGCTCGCCGGCGTCATCGCCATCCTCGTCGTCATCCTGGTGGCGATCGTGTTCGTCGAGCAGGGCCAGCGCCGCATCCCCGTCCAGTTCGCGAAGCGGGTGGTCGGGCGTCGGATGTACGGCGGGCAGAACACCTACATCCCGCTGAAGGTCAACCAGTCGGGCGTCATCCCGGTGATCTTCGCCAGCTCGGTGCTCTACCTGCCGATCCTCGCCGCCCAGGTGCTGCCCACCACCGGGTGGGGCGACTCGGTCCGACGCTGGATCGACGCCAACCTGCTCGTGGCCGACAACATCTTCTACATCGTGATCTTCGGCCTGCTCATCGTCGGCTTCGCCTACTTCTACACGGCGATCCAGTTCGACCCGGCCAAGCAGGCCGACACGCTGCGCAAGCAGGGCGGCTTCGTGCCCGGCATCCGTCCAGGGCCCCAGACCGAGAAGTACCTCGGGAAGATCCTCTCCCGCATCACCCTCCCCGGCGCGCTCTTCATCGCCGCGGTGGCGCTGGTGCCGAACATCATCCTCTCCGTCGTGGTCGGCAACGACCAGGCCAACTCGGCGTTCGGCGGCATCTCGCTGCTCATCGCCGCCGGCGTGGCCCTCGAGACGATGAAGCAGATCGACAGCCAGCTCATGATGCGCAACTACGAGGGGTTCCTGAAGTGACTGCCGTCCGTCTCGTCCTGCTCGGTCGCCAGGGTGCGGGGAAGGGCACGCAAGCCGTGCGCCTCGCCGACCACTACGGCGCCCCCCACATCTCCACCGGCGACATGTTCCGCGCCGCGGTGGCGGAGGAGACCGAGCTCGGCGTGCGGGCCAAGGAGATCATGGACCGGGGCGACCTGGTGCCCGACGAGATCACCATCGGCATCGTGCGGGAGCGCCTGGCGAAGGACGACGCCCGCAGCAGCGGCTTCCTCCTCGACGGCTTCCCGCGCACCGTCGCCCAGGCCGAGTCGCTCGAGGACCTGGCCGCGCCGCTCGGCGGGCTGCACGCCGTCGTCAACATCGACGTGCCCCTCGACGAGGTCCGCGAGCGCATGCGCCAGCGTGGTCGGGCCGACGACACCGACGAGGCCATCGACCGCCGCCTCGAGCTCTACGAGCGCGAGACCCAGCCCCTCATCTCCTTCTACGAGGACAAGGGCCTGATGGTCACCGTCGACGGCCTCGGCACGATGGACGAGGTGTTCGCTCGCCTCGTCGCCGCGATCGACGAGGTGAAGGGCCGATCCTGAAGCGCTCCAGCGGGCTGCCGCGCCGCTCGGCGGCGGACCTCGCCACGATGCGGCGCGCCGGTCGGGTCGTCGCCGAGATGCACGAGCGCACGCGCGCCGCGCTGCGGCCCGGCGTCACCACCGGCGAGCTCGACCGCATCGCCCGCGACGTCCTCGAGCGCCGCGGCGCCAGCTCCAACTTCCTCGGCTACGGCAACCCGCCGTTCCCGGGTGTGATCTGCGCCTCGCCCAACGACGTCATCGTGCACGGCATCCCCGGCGACCGGGTGCTCGAGGACGGCGACATCGTCTCGATCGACTGCGGCGCGATCGTCGAGGGTTGGCACGCCGACGCCGCGTACACCGCACCGGTCGGTGACGCCGACCCCGAGGCGCTGCGGCTCATCGAGGTCACCGAGGCGGCCCTCGCCGCCGGCCTCGCCCAGCTCGTCCCCGGGCGGCAGATGGGCGACCTCGGCCACGCCATCGCCTCGGTCGCCGAGTCCGCTGGGTTCAGCATCGTGCGCGACTACGTCGGGCACGGCATCGGGCGCGCCATGCACGAGCGCCCCGACGTGCCCAACTACGGCCAGCCCGGCACCGGCCTCACCTTCGCCGAGGGCAACACGTTCGCGGTGGAGCCGATGGTCAACATGGGCGGGCCCGAGGCCGATCTGCTGGACGACGACTGGACCGTGGCCACCGCCGACGGGCGCTGGTCGGCCCACGCCGAGCACACCGTCGTGGTCACCGCCGACGGCCCCGAGATCCTCACCCGACCGTGAGCGCCTGCCGCCACCGCCGCGCCGAGGGCGCGCGACCGGGGAGTCTGCCACACCGCGACGCCGCGGAGTTGGACTCATCGGGTGAGCGCGCTAACGTACCCCTTCGGCCCTGCGCCGGGTCGGTTCGCGCCGCCCGTCGCCCGTCCCACGTGGGGCGCCGCCCCACTGGCGGCGTGGCCGCCGTTGTACCGGTCCGAGCTGGAGGACAGTCATAGCTAAGCCCAAGGAAGACGCGATCGTTCTCGAGGGAACGGTCATCGAGCCGCTCCCGAACGCCATGTTCCGGGTCGAGCTCGAGAACGGCCACAAGGTGCTGGCCCACATCTCCGGGAAGATGCGCATGCACTACATCCGCATCCTGCCCGGCGATCGCGTCCAGGTGGAGCTGACTCCCTACGACCTGACCCGCGGTCGGATCACCTACCGCTACAAGTGACCCGTCCCGGCCCCCGGGACACACCGGCGCCCGTCGGCGCCCCAGAGAAGGACCTCAGATGAAGGTACGACCGAGCGTCAAGAAGATGTGCGACAACTGCAAGGTGATCCGCCGTCACGGACGCGTCCGGGTCATCTGCACGAACCCGCGGCACAAGCAGAGGCAAGGCTGACATGGCACGAATCTCCGGCGTCGACATCCCCCGCGAGAAGCGGCTGGTGATCTCGCTCACCTACATCTACGGCGTGGGCCCCACCAAGGCCTCCGAGATCTGCGAGGCCACCGGGATCGACCAGAGCACCCGCGTGCGCGACCTCACCGACGAGGAGGTGACGCGCATCCGCAACTGGATCGACGCGAACCTCAAGGTCGAGGGCGACCTGCGCCGCGAGGTGTCCCAGGACATCAAGCGCAAGATGGAGATCGGCTGCTACCAGGGCCTCCGCCACCGCAAGGGGCTCCCGGTCCGCGGCCAGCGCACCCACACCAACGCCCGCACCCGCAAGGGCCCGAAGAAGACCGTCGCGGGCAAGAAGAAGGTTCGCAAGTAGTGAACCCGACCACCTCGATCCACACCCCCCTGGAGTACTGACCGATGGCCAAGCCCAAGCCCGGGGGCCGGCGTCCCCGCAAGCGCGAGCGCAAGAACGTCACCTACGGCGTCGCGCACATCAAGAGCTCGTTCAACAACACGATCATCGCGATCTCCGACCAGGACGGGAACACGCTGTCGTGGGCCTCGGCCGGCAACGTCGGCTTCAAGGGCTCGAAGAAGTCCACCCCCTACGCCGCGCAGATGGCCGCCGAGAAGTGCGCCCGCGCCGCGATGGAGCACGGCGTCCGCAAGGTCGACGTCGTGGTGAAGGGCCCGGGCTCCGGTCGCGAGACCGCGATCCGGTCCATCCAGCAGGCGGGCATCGAGGTCACCGGGATCAAGGACGTCACGCCGGTCCCGCACAACGGTTGCCGCCCCCCGAAGCGGCGGAGGGTCTGACATGTCGCGCTACACCGGTCCGAAGGCTCGCGTGTCCCGGCGCCTCGGCGCCAACATCTGGGGCACCCAGGGCGAGAACAAGGCGATGGAGAAGCGGCCCTACCCGCCGGGTGAGCACGGCCGCACCCGCCGCCGGGGCAACGCCTCCGAGTACCTCCTCCAGCTCCAGGAGAAGCAGAAGGCTCGCTTCTCCTACGGGCTCACCGAGCGGCAGTTCCGCAACCTCTACAAGGAGGCGAGCCGCAAGGAGGGCGTGACGGGCGAGAACATGCTGCGCTTCCTCGAGCTGCGCCTCGACAACGTCGTCTACCGCGCCGGCTGGGCCGCGACGCGTCCGCAGGCTCGGCAGTTCGTGAGCCACGGCCACGTGAAGGTGAACGGCAAGCGGGTGGACATCCCGAGCTACCGCGTCCGCAAGGGCGATGTCGTGGAGCTGAAGGACAAGTCCCGCGAGATGGTCACCGTGACCTGGAACCTCGACGTGCTCGGCCGCACCCCGCCGCCGTGGATCGAGGCAGCCGACGGCGGCTTCCAGATCACCGTGCGCGAGCTGCCGCTGCGCGAGCACATCGACGTGCCCGTCCGCGAGCAGCTCATCGTCGAGCTCTACAGCAAGTAACCGCCCGGCTCCCCGCCACCCCGTCCGTTCGCGAGAGGTTCTCCGCACATGCTCGTCATCCAGCGCCCCTCGGTCGAGGCCATCGGCGACGGCGACACGCCCCGCGCGCTGTTCGCCATCAGCCCGCTCGAGCCCGGCTTCGGCTACACCATCGGCAATTCGCTGCGCCGCACCCTGCTGTCGTCGATCCCCGGCGCCGCCGTCACCCAGGTGCGCTTCGACAGCGCCCTGCACGAGTTCGACACCATCCCCGGTGTCACCGAGGACGCCACCGACATCATCCTCAACCTGAAGGACCTCGTCCTGAAGGTCCACACCGACGAGCCCGTCACCCTGCGCCTCGACGTGGCCGGCCCCCGCACCGTCACCGCCGGCGACATCGAGCCCACCGCCGACGTCGAGGTCCTCAACCCCGAGCTCGAGATCGCGACGCTCGACGACAACGGCCGCCTGGCCCTCGACATCACCGTCGCCAAGGGCCGGGGCTACGCCACCGCGGAGAAGAACAAGACCTCCTCCACGATCGGCGTCATCCCCGTCGACTCGATCTTCTCGCCGGTCCGCCGGGTCACCTTCGACGTCGAGCCGACCCGCGTCGAGCAGTCGACCGAGTACGACCGGCTGGTGCTCGACATCGAGACCGACGGCTCGATCACGGCGCGCGAGGCCCTGGCCTCCGCCGGCGCCACGCTCCGCTCGCTCGTCCAGCTCGTCGAGGAGATGAGCGACGAGCCGCAGGGCCTCGAGCTCGGCGAGGTCGGCCCCACCGGGTCCGGCTCGCCCGACCTCGACCTCCCGATCGAGGACCTCGACCTGTCCGAGCGTCCCCGCAACTGCCTCAAGCGCGCCCAGGTCAACACCGTGGGCGAGCTCCTCCAGAAGTCCGAGGATGACCTGCTGGCCATCACGAACTTCGGCCAGAAGTCGCTCGACGAGGTCATCGTCAAGCTCGATGAGCGGGGCCTGTCGCTCCGCGGCAAGGACTGACCTGCCATGCCTGCCACCCCGAAGAAGGGCCGCCGGTTCGGCGGCGACGCCGCTCACCAGCGGCTCATGATGGCCAACCTCGTCGCGTCGCTGATCGCGGCCGAGGGCATCGTCACCACCGAGGCCAAGGCCAAGGCCCTGCGCCCGGTCGCCGAGAAGATGATCACCAAGGCCAAGAAGGGCGGCATCCACAACCGCCGCCAGGTCGTGGCGTTCCTCGGTGACGAAGAGGTCGCGGCCAAGCTGTTCGACGAGGTCGGCCCTCGCTACGCCGATCGTCCGGGCGGCTACACCCGCATCCTCAAGCTCGGGACGCGCTCGGGCGACAACGCCCCGACGGCGCGCATCGAGCTGGTCTAGGAGCCGAGCCGGGCGTCGGCCGTGCCGGACCCCGGCTACGAGAGCCCGACCCTGTTCGACCTCTCGACCCCCGACGAGCCGGAGACCTCCGGACCCGTCGCACGCGTCCGCATGGTCGTCGCCTACGACGGCGCCCCCTTCCACGGCTTCGCCCCCAACGCCGGGGTGCGCACCGTCGGGGGCGACCTCGCCGCCGCGCTCGGCCGCCTGCTCGGGCGCACGGTCGAGCTGACCGTCGCCGGACGCACCGACAAGGGCGTCCACGCCCACGGCAACGTGGTGAGCTTCGACGCGCCCGCCGAGGGCCTCGACCCGCAGGCCCTGCGGGACGCGCTCAACAAGATGCTCCAGCCCCACGTCGCCGTGCGCCACGCCGCGGTCGCGCCCGACGGGTTCGACGCCCGGTTCTCGGCCACGGCCCGGACGTACCGCTACACGGTGCTCAACCGCGACGTGCCCGACCCGCTGCTCGCCGACCGCTCCTGGTTCGTCGACGCCCCGCTCGACCTGGCGGCGATGCGCCTCGCCTGCGATCCGCTCATCGGCGAGCACGACTTCACGTCGTTCTGCCGCAAGCCCAAGCGCACCGACGGCGCCGATCCCGTCATGGTGCGGCGGGTGCGGTCGGCCCGGTGGGACGACCTCGGCGATGGCCTCCTGCGGTTCGAGATCCGGGCCAACGCCTTCTGCCACCAGATGGTCCGCAGCATCGTCGGCCTGCTGGTCGAGGTCGGGCTCGGCCGCCGCCACGCGGGTGACGTGCTCGGCGTGATCCGGGCCCGGGACCGCCACGCCGCCGGGCGCCTTGCGCCGCCGCAGGGCCTCGTCCTGTGGCACGTCGAGCTCGGGGAGGGGTCGGCCGATTAGCAGGTGCGCCAGCCCGAGGGGGGATGGTTTGTCCCGCGTTTGCCCCTAGCCTGACCCCGGGCCTAGAGTTTCCCGTTGCCTTGGCGCCGGCGCGCTCGTCCCCCGACGGAGACGCCCGGCCCGTCCCGATCGAACGTTCACCAGGAAGTCCACGCGTGCGCACCTTCACCCCTCGCCCAGCCGACATCCAGCGCAGCTGGTACGTCGTCGACGCCGAAGACCTCGTCCTCGGTCGGGTCGCCACCGAGGTGGCTCGCGTCCTGCGGGGCAAGCACAAGCCGATCTTCGCCCCCCACGTCGACACCGGCGACCACGTCATCATCGTGAACGCCGACAAGGTCGTCCTCACCTCGAACAAGGCGGAGAGCAAGCGCGTCTACCGCCACAGCGGGTTCCCCGGCGGCATCCGCTCCCGCTCCTTCGGCGAGGAGCTCGCCCGGTCGCCCGAGGACACCGTGCGCCGCACCGTGCGGGGCATGCTCCCGAAGAACCGCCTCGGCCGCGCCCAGCTGAAGAAGCTGAAGGTCTACGCCGGCCCGACGCACCCCCACGCCGCCCAGAACCCGCAGCCGCTCGTCATCGACGGCGCCCGTCGCGCTGTCTGATCGCCCGACAGCCTGAACCAGAGGTCGCTTCCCGCATGCCTTCGCCCCTCGTGCAGTCCACCGGTCGCCGCAAGGAGGCCGTCGCTCGCGTCCGCATCCGTCCCGGTTCGGGCACCATCACCGCGAACGGCCGTCCGATCGAGGAGTACTTCCCGACCGAGACGCACCGGATGATCCTCAGCGAGCCGCTGAAGATCACCGAGACCGCCGACGTGTACGACGTGGACGCCACCCTCCACGGTGGCGGCCCCACCGGCCAGGCGGGCGCGTTCCGCATGGGCATCGCCCGGGCCCTGGTCGAGATCGACGCCGACCTCCGCCCGGTGCTCAAGCGGGCCGGCTTCCTCACTCGCGACGCCCGCGAGAAGGAGTCCAAGAAGTACGGCCTGAAGAAGGCCCGCAAGGCGCCCCAGTACTCCAAGCGCTGAGCGCGCTGCTCGTCGGGCTACGTCGCGTGGTCCGGGCGGCGAGCAGGGAGGCCTGATGACCCTTCGCTTCGGAACCGACGGTGTGCGCGGCGTGGCCAACGCCGAGCTCACGCCCGAGCTCGTGCTCGCCCTCGGGCGTGCCGCGGCGCGCGTACTCGACGCGGCTCGGGTGGGGCGCGTCGTGACCGGCCGCGACACCCGTCGGTCGGGTCCGCTGCTCGAGTCCGCCCTCGCTGCCGGCTTCGCCGCCGAGGGCATCGACGTCGACCTCCTCGGCGTGGTGCCGACGCCCACCGTCGCGTGGGTGGCCGCCACCGACGGTCTGCCGGGCGCGGTGATCTCGGCGTCGCACAACCCCTTCGCCGACAACGGCGTCAAGCTGTTCGGAGCCGGGGGCGCCAAGCTGTCCGACAGCGACGAGGAGCGCCTCGAGGCCGAGCTCGACCGGATCCTGAAGGGCGAGGAGCCCGAGGCTCCGGTGCCCACCGGCGCCAAGGTCGGCCAGATCCGGCCGGCGGAGGGCCTGGTCAGCCGCTGGGGCGACGCCCTCCTCGGCTCGCTGGACGGACGTCGCCTCGACGGCCTCCAGGTGGTCATCGACTGCGCCAACGGGGCGGCCTCCCGCCACGCGGCATCGCTCCTCACACGCCTCGGCGCCGACGTCGAGGTCATCCACGACCAGCCCGACGGTCGCAACATCAACGACGGCTGCGGGTCGACGCACCCCGACGACCTGCGTGCCGCCGTCGTCGCGGCGGGTGCCGACGCCGGCCTGGCCTTCGACGGCGACGCCGACCGCGTGCTCGCGGTGGACGACACCGGCACGCTGCTCGACGGCGACCAGATGATCGCCATGCTCGCGATCGACCGCCACGAGCGGGGCGCGCTGGCCGACGACACGGTCGTCGTCACCGTGTACAGCAACATCGGGCTGCGGCTGGCCATGGCCGAGCGCGGGATCGGCGTGGTCGAGACGCAGGTCGGCGACCGCTACGTGCTCGAGGCCCTCGAGCGCGGCGGGTGGCCCCTCGGTGGCGAGCAGTCCGGCCACATCATCTTCCGAGACCTGGCCACCACCGGCGACGGCATCCTCACCGGCATCCAGCTGCTCGACCTTCTCGTGCGGTCGGGGCGCCCGTTGAGCGAGCTGGCCGCGACCACGATGACCCGCTACCCGCAGGTGCTGCGCAACGTGCGCATCGCGGGTCGCGCCGGGGCCGTCGTGTCCGCCATCTCCGAGGAGGTCGACCGGGTCGAGCGCGAGCTGGGCGAGCGGGGCCGGGTGCTCGTCCGCGCCAGCGGCACCGAGCCCGTCGTGCGGGTGATGGTCGAGGCCGAGACATCGGCCAGCGCCGAAGCCGCCGTCGACGAGCTCGTCGCCGCCGTGGAGGCGGCCGCCAGCCGCAGCGGCACCACCGCCCCGTAGACTCGCCGCCCTACGCGGGCTGTCGACTGGGAGAGGTTCGAGGTATGTGCGGGATCATCGCTGTGGTGCGACGACCGGGCGTCCGCGAGCTCCCCGACGCGTCCGAGGTGCTCGCCTCGGTGCAGGCCGCGGCCGACGCCGTGCCGGGGCTCGACGCCTCGCCCGACGTGGCCCGGCTCGAGTCCGTCGCCGACGGGTTGCAGTCCGCCGACACCGCCCTGCGCGGCGTCGCCGGCGTGACGGTCCTGCTGGCCGACCCGGCGCTGCGCCCGGCGCTGCGGGCCGCCCTCGACGTCGTCGACGCCGTGGTCGCCCGCCTGGAGGCCCGTCTCGACGCCGGCGACGTCACCCTCGACGGCGGCCTCGAGGCCCTCAACGCCACCCTCATCCGCATCAAGGACGCCTCGTGGTCGGTCCGCCACGACCGCATCCGCACCGCCGAGGCGGTCGCCGACCTCGCCGGCGCGAACCCGGCCCCGGCGGCGCTGGCCGGCTACCTGTCCGTCCAGCAGTCGCTGTCCGCGCTCGACCGCCTGGAGGTCCGGGGCCGCGACTCCGCCGGCATCCAGGTGCTCGTCACCGATCACGGCCTCGACCTCGACGCGCCGGCCGTTGCCGCCCTGCTCGACGGTCGGATCGACGACCCGCTGCTCACCTCGGGGGCGGTCCGCACCCCGTCGGGTGCGCTGGCCTTCGTCTACAAGGCCGCGGCCGAGATCGGCGAGCTCGGCGACAACACCCGCGCCCTGCGCGACGCCGTGCGCGCCGACGCGCTCCTGCGGATGGCGCTCGACAACGACACCGCTCGAGCACAGGTGCTCGGCCACACCCGCTGGGCGAGCGTGGGCATCATCTCCCAGCCGAACGCCCACCCGCTCGACTCCACCGAGCTCGGCGGCTCGGTGGGGCCCTACGTCACCGCGGTCCTGAACGGCGACGTCGACAACTTCGCCGACCTGAAGTCCTCCGAGGGCCTCCGGATCGCGGCGGAGATCACCACCGACGCCAAGGTCATCCCCACGCTCGTGTCGCGCCACCTGGCGTCGGGCACGAACCTCGCCGACGCGTTCCGCTCGACGGTCGCCGCGCTCGACGGATCGGTCGCCATCGCCGCCTCGGCGGCCAGCGATCCGGACCGCATGTGCCTGGCGCTGCGGGGCAGCGGCCAGGCGCTCTACGTCGGCATGGCCGACGACGCCTTCATCGCCGCCAGCGAGCCCTACGGCGTGATCGAGGAGGCCACCAGCTACCTCCGCATGGACGGCGAGACGCCGGCCGACCCCGACAGCCCCGTCGCGAGCCGGGGCCAGATCGTCGTCCTCGACGCCCGCATGGCGGGCGAGGTGGCCGGCGTCGAGCGCCTCTCCTACGACGGCACGCCCCTCCCCGTCGCCGAGGACGACCTCGTCGCTCCGGCGATCACCACCCGCGACATCGACCGCGGCGACCACCCCCACTTCCTGCTGAAGGAGATCTCCGAGGCGCCTCGATCGTTCCGGTCGACCCTGCGGGGCAAGCTCCTCACCGGGCCCGACGGCCGGCTCGACGTCCGCCTGGCGCCCACCAGCTTCCCCGACGACGTCCGCGACGACCTGGCGGCGGGCCGCATCACCCGCGTCCTCGTCGTCGGGCAGGGGACGGCGGCGGTCGCCGGCCAGAGCCTGGCCACCGTCCTGGCCGACCTCGTCGCCCACACGCCCCTGCGGGTCGAGTCCGCGCTCGCCACCGAGCTGTCCGGCTTCGGGCTGCGCCACGACATGACCGACACGCTCGTCGTGGCCATCAGCCAGTCGGGCACCACCACCGACACCAACCGCACCGTCGACCTCGTCCGGGCACGGGGCGGCCGGGTGATCGCCATCGTGAACCGGCGCGCCAGCGACCTCACCGACAAGTCCGACGGCGTCCTCTACACGTCCGACGGCCGCGACGTCGAGATGAGCGTGGCGTCCACCAAGGCGTTCTACGCCCAGGTCGCCGCCGGCTTCCTCCTCGCCGTCGCCGTGGCCGAGGCGGTCGGCGTCTCGATCGGCGACCGGCCGCACCAGGAGCTCCTCGCCGCCCTCCGCGACCTCCCCCAGGCGATGGCCGCCACGCTCGAGGCCCGCCCGGCCATCGCCCGGGCCGCCCAGGCGTTCGCCCCGAGCCGCCGCTCGTGGGCGATGGTGGGCAACGGCCGCAACCTCATCGCCGCCCGCGAGCTGCGGATCAAGCTCTCCGAGCTCTGCTACAAGTCGATCGCCTGCGACGGCACCGAGGACAAGAAGCACATCGACCTCTCGTCGGAGCCGATGATCCTCGTGTGCGCCACCGGCCTCACCGGCTCGACGGCCGACGACGTGGCGAAGGAGGTCGCGATCTACCGGGCCCACAAGGCGGCCCCGATCGTGATCGCCGGCGAGGGCGAGTCCCGGTACGCCGCGGCCCTCGACGTCATCTCGGTCCCGTCGGTCCACCCGGACCTCGGCTTCGTGCTGTCCGCCATGGCCGGGCACCTCTTCGGCTACGAAGCGGCGCTCGCCATCGACGCCCAGGCGCTGCCGCTGCGCGAAGCGCGCGCCGCCATCGAGGAGCTGGCGTCCACCGAGCGCGACGCCGAGGCCGTGCTCTCGGCGCTGCGCCCCCGCCTCGCCCCGCTCGCCGCGCGCTTCTTCGACGGCCTCCGCGCCGGCGACTACGACGGCCACCTCGAGTCGAGCACGGCGGTCCGCCTCTCGACGACCCTGCGCTTCGCACTGGGGTCGGCGCCGCTCGACGCCTACGAGGTCGAGGTCGGCAAGGTCGGCACGCCCGGCGTGGTCGTCGAGGACCTCACCGACGCCCTCACCCGGGGCATCGAGGAGCTCACCCGGCCGATCGACGCCATCAAGCACCAGGCCAAGACGGTCACCGTGGGCATCTCCCGCTCCGACGAGTCGATCCTCGACGTGGCGCTCGTCCGGGCGGTGCTCGACGCCGGCGCCGGCCGGGACCGGCTCAACTACGCCACGCTCAAGTCGCTCGCCGACCTCGACCCTGCCGTCGCCGAGGTGCGGGGCTTCACCCGCTACGCCATCGACGGCCTCGACGACGAGGGCGCCCCGGCCACGATCACGGTGATCGACAAGGGCGGCATCGCCGTCGACATCCCGTCGCGCACCGACCGCGACCCCCACCTGCGGGGCACGAAGAACCAGGTGGCCCTCGAGCGGCGGGTGTTCGTCAACGTGGGCCGCAGCGACGCCCGCACGACGGTCCTCGTGCCCGAGGTCAAGGGGCAGCAGACCACCGGCATCACGCTGCTGCACGTGGCGCTCACCGACCACCTCCCCGCGGGTGCGGCGCGCTCGGTCCTGCAGGGGTACCGCGGCCGGTACGCCGCGCTGCGGGACGCCGTCATGGAGACCGAGCCCGCGTTCCGCGACGACCTCCTCGCCGAGGTCCCCGTCGTCGAGCTGCTCACCTCGCCGATCCAGCCGCTGGCCGACCGCTGGCGCTCCGACCGGTGACGCCTACGTGATCGGCATCGGCGTGGACCTCGTCGACATCGACCGCTTCCGCACCGTGCTGGCGCGCACGCCCACCATGGCCGACCGGCTCTTCACCGCCGACGAGCGGGCCTACGCGGCCCGCCAGGCCGACCCCACCCCGCGGCTGGCGGTGCGGTTCGCCGCCAAGGAGGCAGTCCTCAAGTGCCTCGGACTCGGCCTCGGCGGCATGCCGCTCGCCCAGATCGAGGTGGTCCGTGACGACGACACCGGGCGCCCCGACCTGCGCCTGCACGGTCGTGCCGCGGCCGTGGCCGAGGAGCACGGCGTCCGCGAGTGGCGGCTGTCGCTCACCCACACCGACGCGCTGGCGCAGGCCACGGCGGTGGCGCTGTGAGCGGCACGACCTGGCTCGTCGTGGCCCACGGCAGCCGCGCCCCGGGGGTCACCGCCGACCACGACGCCGTCTGCGCCGCGCTGGGCACCCGCGCCCCGGCCGGGATCGACGTCCGTCCGGCGTACCTCGAGATCAACGAGCCGTCGATCCCCGACGCCATCGACGCCGCCGTGGCCGACGGGGCCGAGCGCGTCGTGCTCGTGCCCTACTTCCTGCACGCCGGGAACCACACCCGCCGTGACATCCCGGCGTTCGTCGACGAGGCCACCGTCCGCCACCCCGGCGTCGCTCTCTCGATGGCGGAGCACCTCGGTCCCGACGACCGCCTCGTCGCCATCCTCGCCGACCGGGCCGCCGAGGCGGGAGGGGAGCGGGGTCGGTGATCCCGATCGTCACACCCGCCGAGATGGGTGCGATCGATCGTGCCGCCCCCGAACCGGTCGAGGTGCTGATCGGCCGAGCCGGCGCCGCCACCGCCCGAGCGGCGCTGCGCATGCTCGGCGGTGGCTACGGCCGCCGCGTGGCGGTCCTCGCCGGCCCCGGCAACAACGGGCACGACGGCCGCGACGCCGCGCGGCGGCTGGCGCGCCGTGGCGTGCGTGTCGTCGTCCACGAGCTCGGCGACCTGCCGGCTCGGATCGACGGGGTCGACCTCGTCGTCGACGCGGCCCTCGGCACCGGAGCCCGGCCGGGCTTCGACGCCCCACAGGTGGCGGCGGGCATCCCCGTGCTCGCCGTCGACCTGCCCTCCGGGGTCGACGGACTGACGGGCGAGGCCGGCGACGGCGTGCTCGCCGCCGACCGCACCGTCACCTTCGCCGCCCTCAAGCCCGGCCTCCTGCTCGGGCGGGGCCGTGAGCTGGCCGGTGCCGTCGAGGTCGCCGACATCGGTCTCGACACCACGGCCGCGCGCGCCCACCTCGTCACCGACGCCGACGTGGCCCGGCTCGTGCCCTCCCGGCCGACGGACGCCCACAAGTGGCACGCCGCGGTGTGGGTCGTGGCCGGGTCACCGGGGATGACCGGTGCCGCCCACCTCACGGCGCGCGCCGCGCAGCGTGCCGGCGCCGGGTACGTGCGCCTCTCCACGCCGGGCCTCGACGACGACCCCGGTCGGCCCACCGAGGCGGTGGGGACGCCCCTGCCGAGCGACGGGTGGGCCGACGCCGTCCTCGCCGACGCCGAGCGGTTCCGCGCCCTTGCGCTCGGCCCCGGACTCGGTCGGGCCAGCGACACGGCGGACGAGGTGCGCCGCCTGCTCGGTGCGCTCGAGACGCCCGTCGTCGTCGACGGCGACGGTCTGCACGCCCTCGGCGACGACCCGGCGGCGGTCCTCGCCGACCGCCCCGGCCCGACGGTGCTCACCCCCCACGACGGCGAGGCCCAGCGGCTGCTCGGCCACCCGGTCCCCGCCGACCGCCTCGACGCCGGGCGTGGGCTGGCGGCCCGGACCGGGTCCGTGGTCCTGCTGAAGGGCCCGACGACCGTCGTCGCCGGGCCCGACGGGCGGGCGCTCGTCGTCACCGCCGGGGACGCGCGGCTCGCCACCGCCGGCACCGGCGACGTCCTCACCGGCGTGGTCGCGGCGCTGCTCGCCGTCGGCACCGATCCCCTGGGGGCGGCGGCGGCCGGGGCACACCTCCACGGGCGGGCCGGCGTCCTAGGCTTCCCCCGTGGACTGGTGGCAGGCGACCTGCCCGACCTCCTCCCGCACGCCTTCCCCCAGACCTGAGGAGCCTCATGCCCGGTAGCACCCCAGTGCGCGAGATCATGACCACCGACGTCGTGACCTTCCGCGCCGACGACGACGTCCGCTCCGCCATGGAGCAGCTCGTCGCACGGGACGTCGACGGGGCGCCGGTCGTCGACGACGCCGGCCGGGTCATCGGCGTCCTCACCACCGGGGACCTCATCGTGCGCGAGAGCCGCCTGCACTTCCCGACGGTGATCTCCGTCCTCGGCGCGTCGCTGGAGCTCAAGTCCCGCAACTTCGACGAGGACCTCGACAAGGCGCTCGGCGCCCACGTCGGCGACGTGATGTCGGAGCCAGCGATCACCTGCCCGATCGACGCCACGATCGAGGAGGCCGCCACGACGATGCACGACCACCACGTCGCCCGCCTGCCGGTCGTCGACGGCGACGGCGCGCTCGTCGGGATCGTCTCGCGCGGGGACGTCCTCCGGGGCATGCTCCGGCGGGACTGACGTGCGGGCCCGCGCCGACATCGACCTCGACGCGATCGCGGCGAACGTCCGCACGCTCGGACGCCTCGTCGCGCCCGCGCGGGTCTGCGCGGTGGTCAAGGCCGGCGGCTACGGCCACGGTGCGGCACCTGTGGCCCAGGCGTCGATCGACGCCGGCGCCGCCTGCCTGGCCGTCGCCCACGTCGAGGAGGGCGAGGCGCTCCGCGCCGCCGGGGTCGACGCCGCGGTGCTCCTCCTGTCCGAGCCGGACCCCGGTGCGATGCCCCGCCTGGTGGCCGCCCGGCTCCAGCCCACGCTCTACACCCACGCGGGGATCGAGGCGGCGAGCGCCGCGGCGGTCGCCGCAGGGGTCACCCTCGACGCCCACCTGAAGGTCGACACCGGCATGCGGCGCGTGGGGGCCGACCCGGTCGACGCCGTCGCCCGGGCCAAGGAGATCGACGGGGCCGCCGGGCTGGCGCTCGACGGCGTGTGGACGCACCTGGCCGTCGCCGACGAGCCCGACCACGAGTTCACCGCCGAGCAGCTCCGTCGGTTCCGGGCCGTGGTCGAGGAGCTCCAGTCGGCCGGGATGCGGCCCCGCACCCTCCACACCGCGAACTCCGCCGGCGCCATCGCCCACCCCGACGCGCGGGCCGACCTCGTGCGCTGCGGCATCGCCGTCTACGGCCTGGCCCCATCGCCGCAGCTCGCGGCGAGGGTGCCGCTCGTCCCCGCCCTCACGCTGCGCTCCGAGGTCAGCTTCGTGAAGCAGGTCGGCGCGGGGGAGGGGATCTCCTACGGGCTGCGCCACCGCTTCGCCCACGACACCACCGTCGCCACCGTCACCATCGGGTACGCCGACGGCGTCCGACGCCGCCTGTCCGAGGTCGGCGGCGAGGTCCTCATCGGCGGGCGCCGTCACCCGATCGTCGGCACCATCACCATGGACCAGCTGATGGTCGACTGCGGTGACCACCCCGTGGCCCCGGGCGACGAGGTCGTGCTCATCGGCCGCCAGGGCGACGAGGAGATCACCGCCGAGGAGTGGGCCGAGCGGCTCGACACCATCCCCTACGAGGTCGTGTGCGGGATCGGGCCACGGGTGGAGCGGCGCTGGCACCGATCGGGTGGTCCGGTCGAGGGGAGTGGCACGCCGACCTCCGGGTAGGGCGCGGCCCATGAGCGACATCAACGAACCGCCCCGTGACGACGAGATGACCTACGCCGAGGGACGCGAGAAGCAGGCCGAGTTCGAGGGGCTCGTCGAGGAGAAGGACGGCGACGTCCAGGCCGCCACCGACGCCCAGCTCGCCGGCGAGGAGCCCGACGACGAGGACCGCACCAACTACAAGCTGACCTGACGGCTCGGCGCCGGCTCCGCTGGCGCTACGTTCACCGCATGCTCACCGAGGTGCCCGGGATCCGCGTCGGCCACTGGACCGACAGCGACGCCGTCACCGGCTGCACCGTCGTCGTGCTCCCCGAGGGGGCCGTGGCGTCCGGTGAGGTCCGGGGCGGTGCGCCGGCCACCCGGGAGTTCGCCCTGCTCGACCCGTTGCGCACGGTCGCCGCGGTGGACGCGGTGGTCCTGAGCGGCGGCTCGGCGTTCGGACTCGCCGCCGCCGACGGCGTCGTCCGGCACCTCGAGGAGTCCGGGCGCGGGTTCCCCGTCGTCGTCGCCCGGGTTCCGATCGTGGTCGGCCTCTCGCTGTTCGACCTCGCCGTCGGCGACGCCACGGTCCGGCCCGACGCCGCCGCCGGCTACACGGCGGCCGCGGCCGCGTCCGACGACGCCGTCCCGCTCGGCCGGGTGGGCGCCGGCACCGGGGCGACGATCGGCAAGTGGCGGGGCCGTGGCGCAGCGCAGCCGGGAGGGCTCGTCGGTGCCGTCCGGCGCCACGGCGACCTGGTGGTGGCGTGCCTCGTCGCCGTCAACGCCCTCGGCGACCCGCTCGACGGGACCCGGCCGGGCGTGGAGCCCCCGGACCTGGCCGACGCCGGCTGGCTCGACGGGCCGGCCCCCGCCCCGTTCGGCAACACGACGATCGGGGTCGTCGCCACCAACGCCGCCCTGACCAAGCCCGAGTGCCACCTCGTGGCCCAGAGCGCCCACGACGGCCTGGCCCGCTCCCTCGCCCCGGTGCACACCGCGTCCGACGGCGACGCGTTCGTCGCCGCGGCCACCGGGTCGGTGGCCGCACGCGCCGACGCCGTGCGGGAGCTGGCGGCCACCGTCGTCGCCGAGGCCGTGCGCTCGCTCCGCACCTGACCGGCGACAGCGGGAGCCGGGCCCGTGCGCCAGTAGCATCGGGGCGTGTCGGACCTCCTCTCGCCCCCTCGCCCCGGGACGACCACCACGTGATCCAGCTCCGCACCTCGTCGGTCGACGCCACCCGTGCCCTCGCCGCTGCACTCGCCGAGCTCGTGCGCGGGGGCGACCTGCTCGTCCTCGCCGGCGACCTCGGCGCGGGCAAGACCGCCTTCACCCAGGGGCTCGGGGCCGCGCTCGGCGTCGAGGGGCCGATCACCAGCCCGACGTTCACGCTCGCCCGGCAGTACGACGGCACCCGCCTGCGGCTGCACCACCTGGACGTGTACCGCTTCGACGCCACCGCGGAGGTCCTCGACGTGGGTCTGGCCGAGCTGCTCGACGACGACCGGGCGGTCACCGTCATCGAGTGGGGCGACGCCATCCTGCCGGCCCTGCCCC